>DAOWAN010000066.1 GCA_030634545.1 Candidatus Nanohalarchaeota archaeon | reverse complement strand
TGGTTTGCTATTTCTCTTGCTAATATGAAGAAGAAGTTCGAGAGTTTCGGGCTTGAGCTTACTACAAATATGTTTGAGGCGTTTTTGACTTCGCTTGTGATGCTGGGTACTCTGACGCTGTTTTCGCTGCTTCCTGTGGTGTTTGAGGGGATTTCGCTTATAGGACAGGGTCATTTTTTTGTGGAGGTTGTTAGCGGGGTGCTCGGGGTGGCTGTTGTGTTCAGGCTACTTTTTTGCGTGTTTGCAGGTGCGCTTAAGTATGACATTAATGATGCGATGCTTACGGGGCAAAATGAGTTGGCGGAGAGGTATTTTAAGAAGTCGCTTTCGCTTCTGCATACTTCGTCTGAGAATCTCAGGGCAGGCAAGGGGCTTGCGGTTGCGAATTATTATATCGGGCTTTCGTTTTATGAGATTTTTGCGTTTATAAGGGCGTCGGGGATTCAGTATGGGAAGCTTGTGAAACTGATGGATGGGGCGAGGCTGTTGAAGAGGCACCCGGATATGAGCCAGAAGAAGGCTGATGAGATTGCGCTGAATCTTATCGGGAGTTTTATCGGGTATTGCCGCAATGTTGAGGGGGTGAAGACGAAGAAGTGTTTTGATAATCTTAAGGAGGAGTTTGAGTGCCTGAAGAAGAATAAGAATGAGCCGCAGGCGATTGTGGATACGAGGCTGTCGACTATTTTCGAGGAGATTGCTGAGCTGCTTGAACTTGAGGGCGAGGCGCTGTTTAAGGTGTGAGTGCGCCTATTGGCGCGTAGTTTGGTTTCAGTTCTTCGTAGATTATGAGGAATATTAGTTATTTTGTTTTAGCATTATTTTTTATTGATTTTGCAGAGTCCCACAAGAACTCAAAATAATTTCTGTATGATTCTGCTGACGCATTGTTTTCAATTATTATTGCCTCTGGAGGTTCGGTCCATATTATAATTGCTATTTTGTTTCCGTAGATGTTTGTTGCAACAGGTGAAAGAGCTGGCAATGGCAGATATTTGTAGGTCGTTCCTTTTGAATATGTTTCTGGCGTCTTAAGACCAGACACTAGCCGCGTCTTAATTTTTTTTCTGTCCTGCCATCTGGTGAAATATTTTGAAAATGCAGGGCGCCTTTTTGAAAGCTGACCCTCATCTCCAAATACATCGTTGTCTTTTCCCTCTCTTATTATGTCCATAAATACGGTTTTTACGCCTTTGTAACCGTAATACAAGGTTACGTTGTGTTTTTCTTTTGGTGCAGAATGAATTTTTTTAAGCACAGGCATTATTTTTTCAAGTTCTTCTTCTTTTTCTTTTAGGTACTCTATTAATCTTTCGGGCGATGATGCTTCAAACCACTTCCTGTTTTCTTTGACCACATAATTTATAAGACCTTTTTCCAAAAGGCGTTTTAAAGCATCGTAAGTTGTCGTCCTATTAATTTGGCTCTCTTTGCTTAATTTTCCTGCTTTTGAGGAGCCGAGTTCTAAAAGAGTGAAATATATTTTTGTTTCATTGTCAGACAAGCCGATTTTATTTAAGATTTTCTTTATTTCCTCTGTGTTTATTACCATAAATATGTTTTTTCTTTAAATTTTATATAGTTGTTGTAAGGATGCTTACAACAAAAATATAACTGTGTAATCACCCACAAGTAATCTAAATTATTTGAGGTGATTGACATGAAATATATGGAAGGATCAAAATACGTCATAACTGGCGGACCGGGCTGCGGTAAATCAAGCCTAATAGATGAGTTAAAAAATAGAGGTCATTACGTGGTTAAGGAAGCAGCTGAGCCGATAATTGCTGAACAAATGAAAATAGACGGACCGAATCTTCCATGGAAAAATAGGCAGGGATTTCAGGATGCTGTTCTTAACATGCAAAAAAAGATGGAAGCAGAAATACCTGCAAATGAGATTGCATTTCTCGACAGAGGCGCAAATGACGGGGTGGCATATCTTTGGCTGGATTCAATAGAGCCTCCAAGAGAGTTTTGCAATGGAATAAAGGCTCATTCATACGATCAGATTTTCTTGCTAGATGAACTTCCTGCAGGAGCATACGTGAATACTGATTACAGAAAGGAAGACCCACAAACTGCAAGGGAAATTTCAACACACATACATAAAGCATATACAAATGCGAGATATGACGTTGTGCAGGTGCCTTTCATGACAGTTCCAGAACGGGCAGAATTCATCTTAAGAAAAATAGGTGTTTAACACAAACAAATAATTCCGGGAGCAAAAACTCCCGGAGTAATAATATTGGTGTTTGTAATGGAAATTGAGAGAAAATATCTTGTGAATGATAAGTTTGTACCTGATTTAAATTGGGTTCCATTTTACAAAATCGAACAGCATTATGTGTCTTTAAACGAATTCGGAAGAGTAATTTTGGGTGAACGTAAATATCTTGGCAAGGATAAATCGTATTTCATTTATGTTCAGGAACTTGAAAATCCGCTTATTGAACTATCAAAAGAAGCGTATCTTGAACTTGGAGGAAAAAAGACGGTACTTGCAAATGAAGAGGCAAGGATACGAAAGAAGGGTGAAGCCCACACATTTAATATAAAAAGCGACGGGACCTTTTTACGAGAAGAAAAAGAGGTGTCTATTAGTTCAGAAATGTATGATTGCATTTTTCCTTCAACAAAAGGAAGAACGGTTGAAAAAAAGCGTTATGAAATACCGCTTGAATCTGGGCATATGGCAGAACTGGATGTATATTGTGGAAAACATGAAGGGCTTAAGATTGTTGAGACCGAATTTGAAACTATGGATGCTTGCTGTTCTTTTGTTCCACCTGCATGGTTTGGGGAAGAAATAACAGAAGACTTTCGTTTTAAAAATAAAAATCTTGCAATCGGGCATTTGATTGAAAAATTGCAGAGTAATAAAAAAGAAAAATAGATATGAAAAAGAAGAATACAACATGGAGGTAATTAAAATGAGATATATAAATGAGGCGCTTAAGTCGGATATAAAAAATAATTGCCAAGAAATAGAATTTTATTTGATAGAAGAATTTAGTAATTTGGCAAGTGAAGGTTATATAGGACCGGATAGTACACCACTCACAATAAGTAAAGATAGAGATGTACTCAGCACTATGCATAAAAAGTTCAAAGAGACAAAAGAGCTAAGACACATGGGAGACTCTAACTTTTCTGACTTTGTTAAAGTCTATGATATTACTGCTGAAAACTACAAGAGTCTGATGAGCAGCAGACCTGCTTATGTAATGCTTGATAGAGATGAATTATATAAGAGTTTTAAATTACATAAAAAGGTCTTGGAACTTAAAAAAAATGGAGAACTTGAAGGATCGCCGTATGAACATTATTTCTGTGAACCTGAAGAGATTGACCTTCTGTACCCACGATTTTCAAAATATTATCATTAGGAGTAAACTGGTATGGATATTTTTTCCGCGTAGTAAATTTCCATACCGTATCTAAAGCCACAAGGTCAATAATATGGTAAAAGCCATAACTTTTTGGACTAAATGGCTTTACCATATCATTAAAAATCACCATGTGATTTTTATAATTGCGGAATTGCTACCCAATTTTCAATTTTCGAAATTTGAAATGGGTGACCATTTCGAAAATCCAGAAAATCGAAGATTTTCCCGGATAGTTGAAGTCTATTGGTTTTTTGTTCAGTTTGTCAATTTAGTAACGATTTGAACTATAGATGAACAACTCGAAAATACAGGTGATCTGTTTCCATAGACCGATAGATTGGGTTTCCAGAAAAAAGTAATTGAAGTACAGGATGACATTGAATCAAAATGGGTTATTTTTCATTTCGTGCGCATACTGGTATGGTGATTTGGGCATAGTTTACATTATAGTGTTTTTTGATTGTATTTTTTGCGTTTTTGTTGAAAAAATAATCTGAAAATATATATTGATTGAAGCACACAGAGAGATTACTTAGGAGTAAATAATTGTCGGTGAATTAAGATGACAGAACAGGAAATACAAGAATTATCAATTGGAGAATTTAAAGAAAGATATGGTCAACTGATTAAATTATCAACGCCTAATGCAGCAGGATATGCACTTGGAAAAGATGAAGCTGCAACAGACGTTTTTGATAATCTTCTAGAAGGAACTGCCAGATTTATCCTGCGCACTGAAAGATCAACGGTTGCTGAGGCAGCAGTGTTGTTTGATATAGACGGTAATGAAGTAATGGAAATGGCAGGATATGTTATTCGAGGTCCTGGTGCATTTTATGAAGCATCTGTTCAAAAAGGAGGCATAAATGATAATGCGTTAATCAAAAATGATTCGTTAAAAAGAATATATGAAAGTCTAGAAAAGAATCCTGTTTCTTGAAAATAAAAGACTTTTCTAAAGACCCGCGCATTACAATCGGCGTTGAATCCTGTTGTATTTATGCGGGCTTATTTTTGAAATATTTTTGTGAATGATTCTTAAAGCATACACGGTGGTTGAATGAAGATAGAGTATAGAGACCCGATACCAATAATATTTGATCTACAAGATACTGAACCAGAAATTCGAATTGATGAAGAGATATTACATGAAAAAATAAACGAAATTCTGAAGAAAAGTAATGATTCAGATAAGAAACTGTTCATTGAGAGCGAATATGCGGGTACAATTTATGAGTTATTTACTTCTCTCTGCAATCCTGATAGAAATCTTAGAACCATACAGATAAAACACCCACGAAATGCAGTAAATATAGACGAAACAATAGATAGATTGTACAGGATATTAGACATAGATAAAATAGAACTAAATAGCTTAGTAGAGTGTGTTATGAATTACGATGATAAAGCAAGACATTTCATAGACATGATATCGAAGGACGAAATAATTCGCGATATAGGACGCATAATTAATGAGTATAATGATGGCGAAATTAAAAACAGAGCAGAGAGAGAGAATGAATTCTTGCAGGATATATGCGAGGAATATCTACATGCAGGAAAATTTGAGTATTTAACTACACTGCAAAGGAGAATCATTAAATCTAATCAGATTAATGCCCTTGATTTTAGTAACCATGAGAATCTGGAGAATTTAAAGTTAATTACAATTGAAAAATACATCGAAAAATTTAGCGATGGCGAAGTTATCAAATTCTTAGAACCTGTTTATGATAAAAAAATTGCAAAAGGTCATATAATTGTCGAACAAGATACTGATGATTCAAAAATCAGGGATTATCTCTCAAATAGTAATGTCGCAAACTATCTAGCAAAAAAGGTATTGAAAAGAGAGTTAACACAAAAAGAAATTATAGCAAAAATCCATATGGATACAATTGAGGTAACAGTACCCATTGTTTTCAAATATAATGAAATGTATGTAATTACAAAAACTAAAACAAAAATAGCATATAATGGATTATTAGAGGACATAGGTTCTGTAGATGCCCTGATTGATGTTGAAGATGTTTCGAGTTATGTTGTGGTAAGAGCTGAACAAGATGATGACAGGCAAGATATCTCAAGAGCAATAAACACACTGGATGAAGATGATAAAAGGAAATTATATTCTATTTTCAAAAATGTCGGCTATATTGAGGATAATGGATTCATACCCCTAGATAATGAATTACAAACAGACACCATACCAAATAAAGCTTATGAGGGCATTGTATTTGAATCAAATATTGTTGATATTGCTAAAGAAGAGAATATGTTTAGTCATATAACTTTCCAGAAGTATGTTGAGAAAATGAAAGATGTATTGGGTGTATTGGATGGAGTAGGCTTAAGATATCAATCTATTCCATTGGATATAAATAGACATCAATTGGTTAGTATATAAGGATAGTGTACCTGTTTTAGCTTATTTTTCGTGAGTTTTTAGCTGTTCCAGTATATCAAGAATATTTTGCTGGTTTTTCGAGGCGCTCTAATCGCTCCAGTATCTCTTTCTGGTTGCCTAAAAGTTTTTGCTGGACCGGGTTTATTCGTGACATGATTTCTACTTCTTTCTGGTAGGTTGAGAAGACTTTTAGGTCAAGGTAGCCTAGTATTGCTATTGAGATTTATGAGATTAGGATGAGTCAGTAATATATTTTTATTTTTTATTGAGTTGCGGTGGGTGGAAAGAGTATTGGAATTATTAATGGATTGTCTAATAAGCTCTTGATCTTTTGTCTATATCTGATATCAATATTTCGTTTTTGCTGTAATAGACGAGATATTGTATGCGGTAGCTGCCAACTCTGACCCGGAACACCTTTTCCTGTCTTGCGACAACTCTTTTACTGTCCGGAGGAAAAGGATTTGCAGCCAACTGCTTTATTTTTTCAATTATCCGGGCATAAATTCCTTTTTCGCATTTTTTTAGAAATCTTTCAGAAGGAGGACCCAAGAATATTTTGAACATGTTATTTTCCCATTTCTTTTTCGAAATCTTCCAAGGATGTTGCTTTACCCTTATGATATTCTTTCAGGCTTTCTTCGAGATTTGCTTCTTCTTTTGAGGTTAATAACATGTCAATGTCTACCATATGCTTTTTAATATAGTCTAAATCCTGATGGATTGTTTTTAATTCATCAACAATTTCTTTTTGAATTATAATCTGACTCATATTATATGTAGAGGTTAGTATCTTTTTAAATATTATGGGCTTTCCGATTGCTGAGATGTTGCTCTTTTTGTGATGAAAAATCTAACCGAAGGCTGTTTTATGTTGAGCAGTATGTTGTCTACAGGGAGTCATGCATGTTTTTCGAGGCGCTCCAAGCGCTCTAATATCTCTTTCTGGTTGCCTAAAAGTTTTTGCTGGACTGGGTTTATTCGTGACATGATTTCTACTTCTTTCTGGTAGGTTGAGAAGACTTTTAGGTCAAGGTAGCCCAGTACGGCTATGGAGATCAATGATAGGAGGAGGAGGAGGAGGAGCCAGTAGCGACCCTGGATGAATGAGAGCTGGGGGTATTCTTTTATGCTTGATGTTGCTATGAAGATGAGTATGAAGAAGTTCAGGTAGCTCATCCAGTATTTGCCGCGGTCCAGGGCGATTTTTGCTTTTATTAGTTTTTCGCTCATAAGATTCAGAGGTTTAGTAATTCTTTTATTTGTTGCGGGTTGTCTATTGTTTTACCGTGACCCGGGAGGAGCATGTTTATTTCGAGGTTGTGCAGTTTTTGGAGTGTCTCTTTGGAGGTTTCGCGGTTTTTTATGTATACGCTTAGTTTTTTGTCGAAGCGTACTGGTATTGCGTCGCCTGTGAAGAGGTATTTCTGGTCTGGCATGTAGATTGAGATGCTGTCGGGGCTGTGACCAGGGGTATGGATTATTTCGAGTTTTGTGCCTTTTGCGCGGATGGTGTCGCGGTCGTTGAGAGGGATGTGGATATCGGAGTTTTTTAGGGTTGTGTTGAAATATTTTGAGAATGTGTTTTTTAGGGTGGGTTCTTTTAGGGTGGTTTTTGCGGATTCGTGCATCATGATTTTCGCGTTTTTGAAGAGGTGGTTGCCGCCTATGTGGTCTATGTGAGTGTGGGTGTTTATTATGCAGGTGATATCGTCATGGGTTATGCCTAGTGTGTCCAGTGCTTTTTTTATAAGGGCAACGTGGTGACCTGTGCTTGTGTCTATGAGTAAGGTGTTGTTGATTATGTAGATGTTTGAGTCCAGAGGCGTTATCTGGATTTTTGTGACAGTGTCGCTTATCTTGTGGGTGCGCATGATGTATGTATTGTTGTCTGGTTATTATATATTTTGCTGGAGTGGAGGATTGGGTTTCTGCGCAATTCATGAAAGGATTAATATGGATGGAGGATTCTAACACATTTTAACCAAGTTTCTTACATTCCTATTTTTTTTGCGAAATATTATCCTCGTAGAATCTTTCCGCAGGCAGGGATAAAAATAGCAATTTTATCCCGTTTGAACGAGGATATATTGGTGAAAATTGGAGAATCCCAAGATTTTTTATCGTAGTATTTACTTTAGTATACGATAAAAAACATATATACTGGTTTTGCCTATAGTTTAGTTATGGTTACATCTGTGTTTGTGTCTGTGTTTGAGGTGCTTGTTTATCCGGGGCTTTTGTTTATTTTAGTTGTTAGTCTTTTGTATTCTGGTATTTTGCGCAAGCTTGCGGCACGGATGCAGAATCGCGTAGGTCCGCCTATTGTGCAGCCAGTGTATGATGTTGTGAAGTGGTTTTCTAAGGAGAGTATTGTGCCTGATGAGGCGCGGGCGGGGTTTAATATGTGGCCTGTTGTTTCTGTTGTGGCTGTTGTTGTTGCAGGGCTTATGATTCCTATGGGCGGTGCGGCTGTGCTGGATGGATCCGGTGGTATTATTTTGCTTATTTATTTTCTTGCGCTTTCGTCTGCTGCTGTTTATATGGCAGGGTTTTCGTCTTCTAACCCGTTTGGGGTTATGGGTGGTATCAGGGGGATTACACAGATGATTGCTTATGAGGTTCCGTTTATTGTTTCTGTGCTTGTTGTGATTATTGCGATTATGGGATTTGGCGGGGTGGATTATCTTAGTGTAAGTGCTATCAATAGTTTCCAGGTGCAGAATGTGTGGCTGATTCAGTTGTATCCGCTTGCGGGATTTGTGTTTCTTTTGACGCTGGTCGGGAAGATTGAGATGCCACCTTTTCATACGCCGGGAGCGCATCAGGAGCTTGTGGGGGGGTATAGTGCTGAGTACTCGGGTGCCGGGCTTGGGATGATTGAGGCTGCGCATATTATCAAGGGGTTTGTGGTTATGGGTCTTGCTGTTGCGTTGTTTCTTGGCGGGGCTGGTACGATTTGGGTGTTTGCTGCAAAGACTTTAGGGTTTTTGGTTGTTTTGACTGTTTTGAGGGTTGTTATGGCGCGGTTGAGGATTGAACATATTCTTGAGTTTTACTGGCTGCTTGCGATTGTTGCAGGTGTTGATTTGATTAGGGTTATTCTTGTTCCCGCGGGGTTGTAGGTTATGAAGCTGACTATTGAATGTCTGAAAAATGTGTTGAAGAGACCGTTTACGCAGAAGTATCCAAAGGAAAGACCGGAGATTCCTTCCAGATTGCGGGGGAAGCATGTGTATGATAAGGACAAGTGTGTGTATTGCGGGTTGTGCGCGCGGTATTGCCCGTCGAATGCGATCAGTGTCAATCGTGAGAAGAAGGAGTGGAGTGTTGATATTGGTAAGTGTCTTTTTTGCGAGCAGTGCGCTGAGGTGTGTCCTACTAAGTGTCTTGTGCTTGGGTGTGAGTTTGAGATTGCTGAGGTTGATAAGGGGAAGTTTGTTTTCAGGGGATGAAGAAGATGATTGATAAGTTAAGGAGGATGAAGAGTGAGGAACGGAGAAGTTGAGCATCGACTCTAGGGAACTTTATATAGAAGAAAAAATACTTTATATATGTGGGAAGACTATCTAAGTTGTTCTGGATTAGTATTGTTGTAATTATTTTTATTTGGGCTATTTTTGCGTTCTTTGGAAAATTTGCGTTTACACCTACAGTGTCCTATAAGATTTCAGAACCCATACTAAACAAAGAAAATAAAAACATAGATTACTGGGTTGATGTGGTTTATTCGTCAGAAGGTGCGTTTGTAGCAGGCGAACCTGTAGAAGTTGAAGTCAGTGTGAGGAGAGCACAGGGTGCCAAATTTATTGATGTAAATACAAACTGTATGATATTTGATAAGAACTCATATTTTATCATGAATATTGGTGAGACCAAAATTAATCCAGAAGGGGTCGTTTGTTTAGATTATTATGTAGAAGAGGACAAATTGTACAACAAAGGAGATATACTCTATGATGTTCCTGGAAGTTTTCTAGCATATGGCATCATGTTTTCTACTGATGATAGCAAGATAGTTGAATTTGAATCTAAGAAACAAGTACATATATCCCCTCATGATGTTGCAAGACAAATAGAGAATAATAATAGAATTTTTTCTTTAACGTTGATAATGATAGGATTAGCTATCATCACCTTCTTGACAAGGAAGAAATAAGAGTTGATCCTAAATTGAATATAACGCCTATAAGAATACTTTTTTGTGCTTTATGCGTTGTTTTGAGGCGGTCCCACAATTACTTTAAAAATCATGAAACTATGGTGATTCATTGCGTTTTTTGATTTTTTATGTTATTCACCATATATTCAATAAATCGCAATCATGCTGGCGATTGCACATAATATCGGTTGAATTGTTAGACAGCCTCATTTTGAGTGGTAAGGCGCACTTTTGTCTGTCTACTTAGGAATGAAAGTGGATTAACATCCAAAAAAAGTGCCTTTTGCTACTACAATTAGTTTAGAAGCAATAACTGTAAAAGATGTCTACTTGTTTTGGGTTTTAAAATGTGAAAGTAGTTTGCATAGATTTGTTTGCATATGTTCCTTATTTTGTGTACTGGAAATATTTGCAGTTTGTTTATGTATGGTTTATTGCCTCTGGATGGATGAGGGGATGTCTGAATTGGTTTGTGTGGTCTGTTGATATGGGGTTTTTGCTGGTACGCTTATGAATTCTTTTGATAAGAGACCTGTGACTGCAAGGATTGCCAGACCAGTTACAAGGGATAGATGCGGGTCTTTCAGAAATGCGTTTTGCGAACTTAGTTCGTAGATGCCGCGCCAGAATAGTATCACTCCTGTGGCGCCTGCAATTGTGAGGCTTATGTGCCTGAAGTAAGAGAAATCGCGTTTTATGTTGTGCTGGACCATGGATTGCAGTGAGGATAGTTCTGATTTTAAGTGATGTTTGAGTTCTGTGTCTTTGATTTCACGGGCATCCTGCTGGATGTGTCTTATCTTTTCTATTATTTTTTGCTGCATGAAGGTCACGTTTAGAGGTAAAATTCTTTTTTCAGGTAGTCCATTATGCGGCTGTGGATGTCTTTTGAGGTTGCTATGCCGATTTCGCGGGTGCGACCGTACCTGCCTTTTGAGATGACTTTGGCGCTTATTATGCTTAGCATGTCAAGTTCGGTTATTATGTCTGATATGCGCCGCTGTGTCAATGGCTTTAATGATATTTGTGAGCATATGTTCTTATATGTGTCATAGACTTCGCCTGTGAGTATTTTTTCTTTGGTGGTGCCGTCTACGAGTGTGAATATGCTGCATATGACTGCTTTTGATTGTTTGGGCTGGGTCTTTACGACTTCCATTATGCGGTCCATGTCTACTTTGGATTCTGCCATGTCTACGTGCTTTTCTGTGATCTGTGTGTCGTTGTTTCTTTCTGTCAGTTCGCCTGCGACTCTTAGAAGATCGAGGGCGCGCCTGGCGTCACCGTGT
>DAOWAN010000164.1 GCA_030634545.1 Candidatus Nanohalarchaeota archaeon | reverse complement strand
TTAAAACACATTGCAAACGGTGACAAAGTTGTGATGGTGTCAGTATCTGACGGCGCAACAATAAATCACAATCGTGAAGTCATCAGAAGCAGGGAAAATGCCATATCTGAAGCAAAAAGAGCAGCAGCAATCATAGGTGCAAAACTGCATATTCTTGACTATAAGGCGCTTGATATACCCTGCAACCACAGGATCATTTCAGAACTGGAATCACTTATCAACAGGCACAATATTTGTACAGTATATACACACTGGCACAGCCACACGAACCAGGATCATAGAAGAGTAAGCAGATCCGCTCTGGCAGCCGCAAGATGTGTCAAAAGAGTGTTTATGTGGGAAGAAGGAATTCCGCATTCATCATGCTTATCCGGATTCAATCCCCAGAAATATGTAGACATAACAGATCACCAGAGCAAAAAGACAGAAGCGATTCATGCCCATAAATCCCAGATTGAAAAATATAGCAAAGACATAATAGATGCAGTTACAGCACGTGCAAGATACAGAGGCTACCAGATGCGCACAAAATATGCAGAATGCTTTGAGATAAGCAGGCTGATAGATGAGGAATTCCCTGAAAGACAAAAGTGATATTATGGACACGTGCTCAATAAACCCTGCTTACAGGACAGTGGACCAACTGGTAGATGCAGTATGTGAATCCTATGCCGCTATCAAGAAAAGAGAAGACTCAGATCATGCGTGGAAAAAAAGAGTTTCTGCAAACAGGAAAAGACTTGCGCAGGAAATTAAGAAATTTCACAAAACATCCGATACATTGACACCCGCAGTTCAAAAGAAACTTGATATACTGCACAACAAGAAGGATAGCATATTCCTGATGACCGCACACCAGACAAATTTCATACCATACTCCGGCGTCATGAGAAAAACTACCCTCATGGACGCCATAGGTGAAAAAGTAGAGAAGATAACCGGTGTAGACACAATTGAATTCTATGGTATAGCCAACCAGGACATTGCCTCATCATGGCCATGGCTGAAAATCACACAGCTTCCAAGCATCTTTCATAAGAAAGGCATTTTTGAGCACATATACCACCTCAAAAAAAAATATGAAGATAAGATGCATGCTGCAGTGCCGAAACCATCGTGGTCTGACATCGCAAAATGGAAAACAGACACAGAACAGTGGATGAAACTCTGCACGAACTTAATCGAAAGCCATGGACACATAATTACTCCAGGAAACAAAAGTGAACTACATTCCAATTATGAAGAGTTTATAGATATCATCAACACTTCAAATGAGTCTGCACGCAACTTTGCAGAATTCAATGCGATAATGCTCTCTAAAATGGTAAATAATCACTTCAGCCATGCCACACTATTCTCACTCTTTACAGATTGTCAGCAGATTTTCGATAAAGAGTTCCTGTATTTGCTCGAAAACCATGAGAAATATCACAAATATCTTCATAGTATCAAAGGCGCAAAAACAGCGAAGAAAATAGCTCCGTTCTGGTACCATTGCGAATGTCTCGGCAAAGTCGAACTTGAAATCAAAGAAGACAAGGATGCATTTAAGTTATCAGGCAGATGCCCGGCATGCAATAAAACACACACGTTCCATATCCATAAAGAGACATTAACCAGAGACTTCACAAAAATATCAAAAAACATCTCTGCAAGAGCAAGACCCATGACACTTGTATTCTTTGAAGGACTTGCAGTAAACATGTATGTCGGTGGTGCGCTTGCAGGTAAATGTTACCTGAAAGATGCGAAATATATTGCAGGCAAGATGCATATGAATTTCCCGCCAGTCGCAATATGGCGCCCAAAAGAAAAATACAAAGGGTTTGCCCAGTTGTCATGCGAGTTATATAAGAAAAGTGCATGCGAGAATCATACTCTAAAAGAAACAGTAGAATATGTAAAAAGCGAGATAGATTCAGTAAACAATCAGATGAATGTAATTGATATACGTATAAGAAACGCAGCATCAGAACATGAACGCAGCAGACTGATTACAGAAAAAAACAACATACGAAAGAATCATGATATGAGAGCGATCTCAAAAAAACTGTCCTCCTTAAATAAAATCAACGGTGCAGAATCAGTAATCCCATCAATAATGGATCATGCAATAAACATCGGACTTAGAAATACATGTGAACAATGGCACAATCATCTGATTGAGAATGGCAGTTTAACCAAAGAAATAATCCTGGATTCAATATTATCAAAAACACAGTAATCAAAGGTGTAATAATAATACAGAGGTAAGACATATGACACACAATGAACTTGTAATTAAAAACTACAATAAATGGATTGACAAAAATTCCGGCATCAATATCATGGGCTATGGCAGCGAACTATCTCAGGACATACGTTTCAGGACACTCTTCAAAGTAGGGGACATGACCGAAAAGACAATACTTGATGTCGGATGCGGCAGAGGTGACTTTGCAGTAAAATTAGCCAGGCACGGAATAAAATACAGGAATTATCTTGGCACAGACATTGTCCCGGAAATGATTGAAATTGCAAAAAGAGAAAATACCTCTAAAAATATAGAATTTAAAGTACTGGACATTCTAAATTGCAAAGAGAAATTGTCCTTTGATTACGTCATCATGTGCGGTCCATTGAACCTCAAGACCCCGCACACTGAAGAGACTGCAAAAAAACTGATAAGACGCGCATATGAAATCGCAAAGATAGGTGTCGCTTTCAACATGACAAGCACACTGGGAGACGAAGACAAGAAAACAGAACACACACATTATTTCGACCCCTTTGACACGCTAAGATATTGCGCCACTATGACCAGAAACCTAAAGTTTGACCATACCTATCTCCCCCATGACTTCACAGTTTTCATGTATAAAAGAGGAGAGTACGAACCGCACCAGTAAAATTTATAGGGCTTCAAGTGTATTTTTGATTTGTCTATAAAGTATGACCTGACAATCAAATCTGCGGAAATTCCATGTACAGTTCACGCCGTTACTAGATGGACAAACTGAACCAATAAACCAAGAGGTGTTAACTATCCGGGGAAATCGAAGATTTCCTGGATGATAAAAATCTATGATTTTTAATCATATGGAAAAGTCATATAGTCCAAAGAGTTATGACTTTTACTATATATC
>DAOWAN010000019.1 GCA_030634545.1 Candidatus Nanohalarchaeota archaeon | reverse complement strand
ATTAAGGGATTGTGAGTACAGAAATCAAGATCAGTATGCGTGAACTTCGGGAGAAAAAACAAAGGAATTTTGAAGAGCGCCTCAGGTTTATTGATCTGTGGGTGGATTACATCAAGAAGACGCCTAATGAGGTATGGAGCGCGCAGCAGAAGATGGTTGTTGATGCGGGTAATGTTGAATGTTAGGGTAAGAAGTTTATGCGCCTGAAGACATAATACATATGACTTTCCTACATGTTTTTGCTGTTTCTAATAGCTTCAATAATTTTAGTGATGTCTCCACTAGCTTTCCAAAATGTAATTGAAGTTTCATCATAAGGATTAGAATGGATATGATATTGTTTGGGAGGGATATCTATTGATTCTCCTTCATCCAGTATTACTTCTTTAATGTTTTCATTGTTGTCAAATAATTTTATGATACATCTGCCTTTAATCTGATGTAGTGATTCCAGAACCGGACGATTGTGTTTTGATAATTCCTGTTTTGAATCTATTGTTAAAGTTCCAACACTTAGATTTTTATCAGAAAATGCAATCAGTATGCTGCCTTGTGAGATCTTGTATGTTTCAAAGTTCATTTTATTGAATATATTCAATTAGATTTATATTATTTGCTTTTTTAACACAGAATATGATTCGACATATATTGCTTTTTAAATTTAAAGAAAACACGCCCAGAGAGGCTATTTCTAAAATCATGGATAAATTCAATGAATGTAAAGAAAAGATATCTGGTTTAAAGAGCATTCAATCCGGCGAAAATATCAGTTCAAAGAAACATCTTAGCCAAGGTTTTACATATTGTGTAATAATGACTTTTGAATCACAAGATGAGCTATTAGGATATAATAAGCTAGATGAACATAAAGAAGCACAGGAATTACAAAAGCCATATGTTGAAGAGATTCTTGTTTTTGATGTTGATGTATGATTGAAATCCAGTCATTGCGATTGGAATTTATTCTGCCAACTCTTTTTCAAATTCTTTTTCTGTTAGAAATTGCTGATTATCTATTTGTTTTAATTTTTCAAGGTACTCTGGTTTTACTCTGTTATGAAAATCTAAATTGATTTCTTCGACATCGGTCCCGATTCGGGATATTTTTTGAAGTGTTGCGCTTTCTGTCATTTATATCACATACTATACTTTTAGAATTTCTTTATGCGGCGCTGTTTGGGCAGCTGGTTCTTCAACCGATTGTCTTTGTAGATGGCGCAGCCGAGGAAATCGTTTTCTGATTTTATTATTACGTAGGATGATGTGAATTTATCTTCTGTTGTTATGTTTTCCAGGTCGAGTCCTCTCAGGTAGTTTTGGGTGTCTTGTTGGTTTAGCGCTAATATGTTTTTTGTTGCGTGTTTGCCGAATAGCTGGATGGCGTTTGTTGTGAGTTTCAGTGTGGCGGATCTTCTTGCAAAGAGGATGCCTATGCCTTCCATTTTCAGGTCATCCAGGTCTTTTGAGAGGGCGCATCTTGTGGTTAGCCATACCTTGTCTGAGCGCTCCAGGTATTCGTATTTGTCAAGGATGCTTTTGTCTATGCCGTATTGCTCTTTGATCTCTTTGAAGAGGTCTTTTTTTTCGCGGGTGTTTAGGATTTTCAGGGCTGATGGTCTGTTTTGCATGATGATTACCTATTTAAGATTCTTTTTTATCTTACATATAAAGAAGCCTTCGGAGTCGTTGTCCTGGGGGTAGATTCTTGCGCAGTTCTTTACCTGTTCTGAGTATTGCCTGTCTTGCCATTCTTCTATGCCAGGTCTTGTTTTCAGACCGTTTAGGCTTATTTTTTCTACTGTGAGACCTTTGATTTTGTCGATAAGGTTTGTGATTACTTCTTCGTTTTCTTCCGGTGCCAAGGTGCATGTGGAGTATACCAGGGTTCCGCCGGGCTTTAAGGCGTGGATTGCGTTTGTTGTTATGTGTTTCTGGAGTCTTGAGAGGCTGTGTATCAGGGTTTCGCTCCATCTTGAGAGGACTTTCCAGTCTTTTCTGATTGTGCCTTCGGCTGAGCAGGGGGCGTCCAGAAGTATTTTGTCGAATTGGATGTGTGCTTTGTTTAGTTTGGCTGCGTCCATTCTTGTTACGATGGTGTTTATTATGCCGCTTTTGTCTAGGTTGTATCTTAGGGCTTTTATGCGCGACATGTTTGAGTCGTTTGCGATTATGAGTCCTGTGTTTTGCATCATCTCTGCCATCTGGGTTGTTTTTGAGCCAGGGGCTGCGCATGTGTCCAGTATTGTTTCGTCTTTTTTTGGGTCAAGTACTAGCGGAGGTATCATGGATGATGCTTCCTGTACGTAGAAGTAGCCTAAGAAATGTTCCAGTGTGTTTCCAAGGGCGATGTCTGCTTTGTTTTCTATCCAGAAACCATGCGGGGTCCAGGGGATGGGTTTCAGGGTGAAGCCCTGAGCTTTTAGTCTTTTTGTGCATTCGCTTGCAGTGGTTTTAAGCGGGTTTATTCTTATTGAGCGCCTCAGGGGGATGTTGCAGTATTTAAGGTAGGTCTTGTTTTCGCGTCCTAATAATGCGTGAGATCGTGCTTTGAAGTCTGAAGGGAGTATGATGTCTTGTTTCATTGAGGTTCACAACTTTTATGTCTTTTTTGGGTAAATCTATTATGTATGCTTTTCCTTTGCCGTGGTCTGCGAGTGCGCAGTTTATTGCCAAGGTGTTTGAGAGCTTTTCTGCGCCGTTTGATTCGTGTATATGACCGAAGATGTGGATGCATGGATTTTTTTCGGATATGAATCTGCGGTATTCCATGTGACCGGCATGTGGTGTGGACCATGCGTGGTCGAGGATGCCGTAAGGCGGGTAGTGGGTTATCATGATTAGTTTTTCGCTGTCGATGTCTTTTACTGTGTCGAGGGTTTCTTCGTGATTGAATGGTGTGCCTGGACCGATGCATAAAAAATGGTAGCCTTCATGCGCGAATATCCCGTTATTATCTACTGTGACATGTTCGCTTTTGTAATTGAGGTTTCGGTCCCAGTTGCCAGGGGTTATGAAGCTTCTTGTCTTTCTTGCGTCCAGTTCTTTGAAAAAATTATAGGCGAGGTGGTTGTCTAAGAAGTCGCCGGCATTGATGAATATGTCAATGTTTTCAGTTTCGATTGTATTTAGAATGCTGCCGCATAGTGCGGCGCTTCGGTGTATGTCGGAGGTGCATAGCAGTTTCATGTTAAGTACTGGATACGGGTAATTATAAAAACATATGCGTTTTTATTTCAGCGCGTTTATATCACGCAGCTGCTCGCGCAGTTTTATGATTGAGCGCTCGACGATGTCTACGCTTTTTGCACCAGTACATACTATTTTCCCGGAATTGAATATAAGAAAGACAACTTTTGGATCACCAAGCCTATAGACAAGACCTGGGAACTGTTCGGGTTCGTATTCACATTCGCCCAATTCAAATACTATTTTGTTTAGGTCGAGTTTGGCTTTCAGGTTGGCTGATGCGACTATGTTTACGATTTCGATGTCGGTTTTGCCTTCTACCTTGATTCCAAGGTCCTTAAATGCCTGTACTGTTTTCTGGATTGCTTTTTCTGCATCACCAAATGATTTGGAGCCTGAGCAGATTATTTTGCCTGTTGTGAATATGAGGGTTGATGCCTTGGGGTCTTTTACGCGATAAACAAGACCTGGAAATGATTCGGGCTCGTATTCTGCTTCGTGGAGGTTTGCTGCAAGCATTTCGAGTGAGAATTTTGTGTGAGTGTTTGCGGATACCACTATGTTTTGTATTTTTATCTCCGCATCTTTGGTAATATCGTTTTCAGTCATGGTATCATCTCGTTATTTTAATTTTTCGGATTAGGTTGAATATATAGATATATGGTATATTTCTTTATATATCTTAAGCCTTTCTGGATATGAGTAATTGCATTGTTTTGTTATCCTGAGAATAAATAATATGCAACGCATAGGCACGTCATATATGTTCCTGTGAATCGTGATTGCCTACGGCAACATGTCATGAAAAAATGCCTGAACTCTACTGGAAAAGTTTCATTACTTCGCCCTGAGCCATTTTGACTTCTCTTATGTTGAGCAGAGAGTTACAGTGCTCACAGATACCTTTTTGTTTGCCCCATGTCCAGTCAAATATACCTTCACATTTCGAGCAAATTACTTTTACTTTCAATATACCGCCCCCGCGAGTGATTATTGGATATTGATAATAGTTCAATATCTCGATATAGTATTATGAGTTTTAATCTTTATAATACTCCATGTATTTTATGAAATATTCTCAAGAATAGGTCTTATGAAGAGTAGAACCAGATAGCAAAAACAGCATCATCCGAGCTTTATTCCACTGATACCGTCAATCATGAAGTCTTTGCCGATTATGTATGGATAGTATACAAGTTCAATGTTGTCAAAGTCGTTGAAAAGAAGTTTTGCTTTTGAATATGCCTGCTCTTTTGTGAGTGCGGGCTTTTTTACTTCACCTTCAATCTGTACAAGAACTGGCTCTATGTCAAATGTCTTGATTTCTGCTTTGGGGGTTTTTGAGTAGGTAACTGTGCTGCCTTCTTTTAATTCTTCTGCGAAGCCGGATAGTATGAGTGTGTTGAGGGAGGATATCAGGTTTGCGTAGTCCATGCCGGGGTTTTGGACGAGTTCGTCTTTTGTCATCTTTTTTGTGAGGTATGAGAGTACTTTTAGATTGTCGTCAGTCAAATCCATAGAGGATTCTCTTGTGCGGTTTCCGTCACGGAAGAGTACTTTTCCTTTCATGCCGTCTAGAAGGTAGTGATTTTGTGCTTTGGATACGCGAAAGCATGGAACATAGACTTTTTTGACTTTGCCAATGCGCATCTCTATTTCCTGTTTGCTTATGCCGGAAAATGACATTATGCCGTCTGTGATCTTTGGCTGGTCTGTTACGCTTACAGTTACGCCGCCGTGTTTTGTGCGGCGCGCGCGGACATCTACGAACAGGGGCATCTCGCGACCGAGTATGAGGGCTGTTCCCGGGTTTAAGTTTTTTATCTCGTTTTCGAGACCTGATGTTATGCCTTCAGCGTATGATACGGCTTTTAGGTCGTTTGGGTTTGTGATTTTCATGATTATCTGGGTGTTGCACTGGGACAGGACGTTTTTGTCGACGCGCGCTGGTCTTTGAGAGATTATACATAGACCAAGACCGAATTTTCGACCTTCGCTTGCGATACTTCTTATTATTTTCGATGAGGTTCTTACTTCTCTTTCCGGGCAGAAGTTGTGGGCTTCTTCTACTATTAGGAAGAGGGGCGGGATGCGACCGATTTTTCGCTGCTCAAAGATGTCAGACATTATTTTGAATGCAACGATGCTCTGTATTTCCGGATTTACACCGCGCAGGTTTATGAGTGATGCTCTGCCGGTTTTTACTATGTCCTGAAGTTTTGTCGGGGTTTTTGAGAATAGTTTCATGTCTTTTATGATTTCGAGCATGTTTACGACGTTCCATTTGGATGGGCTGTCGCTGTTGCTTATGTTGTTGATGATGTCATCAAGGGTGTAGCTGCCACGGGATTTTGATTCTCTTGTGGCAGTATATAGAAGACCCATCTGGGTTGAGGTGGCTTTGGTTGGGAAGAGTTGGGCTAGTTCGTGTGCTGTGAGGTTTTTGTCTGAGAAGGTCAACTGTTTTGCACCGGGGTTGATTCTTGGGTCAGGGCTGTATTCTGATACGTTGTAGGATTTTGGCTCTATGCCGAATTTTTCCATTAATGCAGTTTCTTTAGGGTTGTCGTTTTTTAATTTCAGTGTACTGTATTCGCCGTGAGGGTCTATTACTACGACAGGAATGTTCTGTTCAAGGAGTTCTTCTAATATTACTGCGACGGTGTATGATTTCCCGGAGCCTGTTGCCGCAAGGACTCCTACGTGCTTGGAGATTAGATCTTCGGGGTCGAGGTATACGGATACGTCTTTGTTTGCGTCTAGTTTTCCTATGTAAAGACCGCCGGATGAAAGATTGAGTGTCTTGTTTATGACTTCTTTGTCTGCTGTGTAGACGAGGGTGGATGGCTTTACAGGGGTTTTGGGTGTTAGAAGCGCGCCTTTTTCGCGGTAGCCCAGTATTATGCATTGTGCGATGTTTCGGCCATCCGGGTGACCTTCTATGTTGTCAATCTGCGCGAGTATCCATTGATCGTCTTTGTTTTTTACTGTGACAAAGTCTAGTTTGTTCACGTCTTTGTATGCGCGAAACCTAAATGCTTTTGTACCTGTCTTTCCTACTACTTCCCCTATTAACATGTGACCACCAGAATTGTGTTATTAATAGTGATGTTTATTTTTAAAAACCTTGCCTGACCAAAAGATATATAAACATGAGTTACTATTGTTACGTGGTGATGCTATGTTTGACAGAAGGGATGAACAACCAGGTATGAGACGACCGTTGATGTTTCAGGTTGACCACATTAATGAAAAGAAGAGGAGTATTGAGCGTAATAAGATGTTTGTGGAGAATCCTGTCGGAGGGGCGTTTAAGGTCTCTAATGGCAAATATCTTTGCGAGGTTATCCTGAGTGATTACGGGGTCCAGGTCAAGTGCAGGGACAAAAACGGGCGCGCAGAGACCATCCATACAAGGAATATGTTCCTGTGAGCTATTGCATCATCGGGAATGGTTGTTGCTGCTGTTCGACTCCGTCGATTATTGTTGCGCTTTCTATTATTATTCCCTGATCTATCAATAGGGTTGCTGACATCGTCTTGTTTTGGGCGTAGTTTGGCATTGAGTCAAGTGTTATCTTGCATAGACAGTGACCGTTTTCACCTATGCCTCCAAATTCACCTTCACCGTATTGAGGGTTGTATTCGCAGAATGTTTTGCAGGATGCTTCGTCGGAGGTGTATTGCGGTGCTGATGCGGCAGGGTTTGTGCCTCCCAGAGAGAAGGAATATAGCAATACTACGAGTATTATCGAGCTTAGGAGTATGTTTAGTGTTTCCATGTTGAAGATTTCTCTTCGGATTACCGGAGCGTCATCGTTTTTTGCTGCAGCCATGTTGTCGGTCTTTGTTGTGCGTGGTTTTGCTGTTTTTGCGCCTGCTCTTCGTTTTGTTGTTGTTTTTTTTGCCATTAAATCACCTGAATTATTATTGTTGTTATTATTAGATGTTGTAAGATGCTTGTTTAATATTTATAAATGTTCTCTGCTTTTTGGTGCATCAAGTATATATGTCAGTGCATGCTAATTGATTTGCATGATGAGGAATGTGCGCATGAATAAGAGTAAAGGTGTTTCCATGTCTATATGGGTGTGGATCATCATAGGTATTTTGATGGCAGCGTTTGTTTTTGCGAGTGCGCAACAGAATATCATGATGCTTATTGTGCAGTTGAATAACCAGCAGGTTGTGGAAAAGTTTAATATGATATATAATACTGCTAATGAGATCTGTTCTATGCCAAAAGAGTCAAGGTATGCAAAAGAGATTTCTGTGAACAGGGATGTCTATGCGATATATGTGTCTGAAAATGAAGGACCTCCTGAGGATTTGGCGCCGTATTATATTGAGAATCTTAATGCCACTTCAGGATATTATATGTGCTACCAGTTTCAGGTTGAGCATGATTTTGATACGTTTAATTGCAAGAAGACAGCGTGCAATGTCACTATGACGTATATGGGTACTCCACGCAGTGGGTCAAAACTTGACAGGATTGCACGGCTTTCGGACGGAGTATTTAATTATAAAGTGAGTATTGCAAAGACAGGCAAGGATAAGGTTTTGATTAAGGCTAATCCGGTGTTGAAGTGATGCCTGTGGTGTTTTGTGTGAATCTGAGTATTCTATGCTTTTTTTCTGAACAGATATCATAGATAATAAAAAATATATAAGCTATTGTGCGAAATGTTTAAGCGGTGATTTTATGCCATATTGTCCAAATTGCGGTGCGCCGGTAAAAGCAGGGGAAAAATATTGTTTTGGCTGCGGCACTAAGATTGTTTCTGATGGTGAGCAGGCATGGCAAAATGCAGGTACAGGTAGTCCTGAGTATTGTGAAGGAGGTTGTAATAATAACACAAGCATGAATGATGAGCGTTTGAGAACACCGCAGACAAGTAGCAATGAGTCAGGGCAGGCAGGGTATGAGAGAGAAAGAGCGACGGGCGCAGATGGAAATAATAATTATGCGGGGAGCATGAGAGGAACTTATAATTCAGAGGATAGGACTCGAAGAGATGGAATGATTGGAAATCAGGGGTCACAAGAGAGGTATGGCAGAGGAGAGGATAGTGTTCAGGAGCAGCCGCTGCCACTTGTGACAGTGGTGCCAGAAGTACAGGCGCCAATCCAGCAGCCGCCTGCAATACAGGTTCCTGATAAGCCAAAGCAAGGTTTTATGTCAACTGTTGCGAAGGTTCTTGAGATTCTTGTTTATCTGGGGTTTATTGGCGCTGCACTGGCTGCGATTTATTTGCTGTACATATTTTCGCAAACTGCTTTTGTCGGGATGCCAGGCATATAACCAGTAAATTATTTATACTGGATAATCATATAGTCTATTGGGATGTAGATGAAAGCTGAAATAGCAACGTGGATATGGATTATTGGTATGACTACCATAGGGATGATGGTATTTGCTATGGGTATGTCTATTGGAGGAAACCAGCTAAGTGATACGCAGAGATACATGGCAGTGCAGGAGTTTTCCGGGCTGGTGGCAAAGACGAAGATGGTATGCCAGGGAGACCTTGAAAATATTTATCCTTACAAGTGTACTTTCCCGGATGAGATTCGGGCAATTTATAGTTCTGATGTTTCAGGTCCGCCGCCAGATAAGGTTTCGGTTATGATAAGTAAGGAAACGCGGTCAAAGGGCAAGTTTTTGTGCATACAGTTCTATGGCGATGAACCACATTGCGAGGAATTTAATTGCGATATTAATATGTCGTACCTGGGTACGCCAAGCCTTGAGCAGGATCTTTTTTCGCGGGTGAATCAGATCATTGGAGGAAATGTTGTGCATGCGTATGAATTGGTTATTGAAAAGACGGGAACGGATGAGGTTATGATAATATCTGAAAAGATAATATCGATTAAGGAGGATTAGCTGCGAGGGATATAGATATTGGCAAAGAGCAGGATATTGTTGCCGGTGACAACCATAGGAGGAATCCAACAAATCATGTAGTCCAATAGGATGTTAATGAAAGGTGAAGTATTATGTGCGATAACAGTAAAAAAGGGCAATAC
This sequence comes from Candidatus Nanohalarchaeota archaeon, assembly GCA_030634545.1. Taxonomy (GTDB): domain Archaea; phylum EX4484-52; class EX4484-52; order EX4484-52; family B79-G9; genus B79-G9. The sequence continues at coordinate 16,730 of DAOWAN010000019.1, read as the reverse complement.
TATATTGTGAAGCCGATTGCGCTGATTATGACAATCATTGTGCTGTTTATGATTTTTTATGGACTGCAGAACTATAAAATGCAGACATATCAGGATGCTGCGGCAATTGATGCAATTGTAGATACAAGTGCCACAATATCTATTTTGACTAATTCTGTGGATTGCATTGCATATAATCCGCTTGAGCCGGGCGCTTATGGATCTATTGTGTCTATTGAGAGACTTATTGAATTCCAGAATAAATACTATGGGGTAGAGCCGGAGTGTGCGAGAAATTATATGCGAGGCTGGCATGTTGAGGTCAAAGATCTGATGACTAATGAGGTCTGGATATTCGGGGCGCAGGATTATGATAAAAAGATGGCTAGCAGAGTGCTTGACCAGAGAAGAGTGTCTTCGATGCCTATAGCAATAAGACATTCTGCAATGATTGTGAACCCAGGCAATATCCAAGTCACTACATTTTCCGGGGATCTTGAACGAGTGGCTGGTTTTTTTGACTATGTATGTATGACAGGAAGGAGAAGTCACAGCAGTTTTAAAGAGAAGAGGAGATTTGATATAGAGTACCCAATATTATATGAGGATGGAAAACTGTGTATGGTGCTTGGCAAGGATAAGATGTGCAGGGAGATGTATTGCGATGTGTTCTTTGAAGGGATGGAGGTAAGTGGAGAATATCAACTTTTAGCAGAGTACAGGTATAGTTCAGATAGGGTGGTTGTGAGTACTTGAAGCCAGAATGTTTGCTATTGCTGTATTGATGATTACTCTAAACCATTATTTTATGCATTGAGTATAGAAATATTTAGGCTGTAAATTAAAGTTGGCTATTTCTGAAGTGTTAATTGCAGATACGTAAGAGTTGATTTGTAAGCGAGTTATACAGTAAAAGTATGCTCAATTTCCACGAATTGAGACGACACCCTCAAATTTTTCAAAATAAACAGGGAAGGTTGTATAACCAGAGCGTTTCAATATCTTATCTACAAGCGATAAGACAGTCTTTTTTTGAGCAAAATAATTCATGTCAATTTTGCATACCATTTTTTGGCATTTATGTCTCTCATCAGTTATCTTCATACATAAATATGTACCATCGGAGGTTTCATAAAGTTTCATTTTATCTTCAATGTCTTCAGGAAACACAGCACCAGCATCATCTGTTACATAAATGCCTTCAACGATACCAGGTATTTTCAACTCATAGAAATCTTCTTCACCTACATTGGCTATGCACAAGGTATTTGCGCGCGCATAGATTTCAGAAAATTGCTGTTTGGCATTCTGGCGCTCACTTTCCATAAATACCTTACCCAGCAAACTAGTAAATATCCCTATAACCATTATTCCGATAATCAGACCTGAAATCATCCAGCTCCATGCAAATGCTTTTTTCATGTTAATACCACAGACTAGTGTTTTACATTGCAGGTAATTCCTCTACTTTCTCATCTTCATAAACTCCGACTTTCGATGACCAGCTCTGACTGTCAAGGGTAACTTCAAACAAAAGGATTGGAACGCCATCCCATTTCCATGGTCCTCTGGAATTCATAGAAATGACTGTCTTCCCATCTGATTCATAGTGGCTCTCAATCAACTCTCTTGCTCTCTCTTCTGTAAGCGATAAGGTTATTAGCTCGCACTTATTTGTATCGGTATTGCATTGCTCACCCGGACTCACGCAAAAGCAGTCAAGGCAGCATGTATATGGATCTTCCGGGGACATGCAGTTACCATCTCCGCATACAGGTTTAATGCAGACTTTCTCTGCAGGTGAACAACGCTCATCTGTTTCACACCTGCAATCCTTGCAGTCAAAACAATTTTCTGATGCATCACAAACACCGTCACCGCACTTAGATTTTTCTGGAGTGGTTTCTTTTTCTACACATATACCTTTAGAACATTCTTCATCTGCTTTGCATATGCAGTCTTTCACACAGTTCGCACAATTTTCGGTCTTATCGCATTTTCCATCCCCGCAAACGGCTTTTGGATCAACGGGCAGATCATTATCTGAAGGTCTTCCATCATTATCTGAATCTCTATCTGTAAATGAAAATATTAGAAGAGCCATAAGTACAGTAACAACTACAATCCCACTGACAATAAATAATACTTTTTTCTTGTCAATCTCTGTGCCGGCATCATCTGTTTGATACTGTCCTGCACTGTCATCTGTACTGTATTGATCAATCATATAATCACCATTTTGATTTTATTCTCAATGTAGGATCTCCCAGCAGATAGTTAATATGATACTGATAAGGATGCCCTCCACTACAGCTACATCCATGGCTGGAAGGATACCCAAAATAAGCATTCTTCCCCTCCATATATGCATTTCCTATCCTTACTCCAACGTTGAATCTTTTAGCAACTTCTGTATATAATGAACCAATGCAGCAGTCACCGCCAGGTCGACCATTGCATGAGTCAAAACCACCGAAATTTAAATCAGAACTTCCAAAAAACACTGCTCCGCCATTCTTCAGGTAGGTCATTGCAATAGAATTTTGCGTTGTGCTTTTTAACTTTAAATGCCCTCCGCCGCAAGCCATACTCATCCATAGTGCATCTGACAGGTCAAGACTGTTGAAGTCATTTGGTTCTGCATCAATACAACCACCACTAAGCAGATCTGTCGCAGATGGTCCGGGTCCATGTGCAAGCAGAATTACGAAATCCTTTCCACTTGTCTGCGAAAGATCAAGACACCCGCAATTTCCATCATTGCAAGGCAAATCCCCCCAGACATCCTGACAGGTACATTTGCCTGTGTTCCAATTTAGATTATCAATTCCGCCGCAACCCATGATTGGCGATAAATGTGTATCAAGAGCAATCCCTCCGGTCTCGTGCAGGTTTATTGCAGTGTTTAATGTATTCAATAGTACATTTATGTCCCCGTCATTTGGTGCAGGCATTCTTCCAACAGCAATTTCCGGTATATAATTGCCATCAGTATTATCAATATCGCCATAAGGGTCGTCTGAGCCCCATGTAGAACCGATTGGCGCTTGTGGGAAATTAGCATACCCTCCGATAATAATCAGGTACTTTGTATCCATTTTAGCTATCAGTCCCTCAAGGACGGTATCAATATCTGTCCAGCTGTTTGTATTTGTAACAGGTCCGGGAGGATACACAGGAGTCACCATAGCAGAGTCATCCAGATAAAAAAATGATCCTTCAAGCCCATCAAGAGCAAGAGCATCAATAAAGTCATAAATCCTATTCTCAAGAGAGGTTAACTGAGTCGCAGAATAGACATTATCAAGATTATTCTTTAGTGCAACAATCAGTACTTCACCGTTTAGCTTGCATTCTGTACCGTTCCAGACCTCGCTTGGAGGACAGCAGTGCTTATATCCTACAGGTCCACTGCACATAAGACCAGTATCACATTCCGGTGCGCATGCACAAGTCTCACCTTCTGGCTTATTCAGGACTAATTCAGCACAACCGCTCAGATCAGAATTAACTGCATCAGGACAGCAAAAAAAGTCAGTACCCATATCACTGCAATCCCAATTTGCCGGACAGTCATCAGTACAGGTCTCACAGTTTTCCCCGATACCGCATTTAGTATTCCCGCAGCATTCTGTCATGTCAAACCAGTCTGTAAATCCGGCAGGACAGTCCGGATCCAGATCAAGATAAGTGCAGTACGGGGAACAGAACCCATCGCATTCTCCATCACACTCATAACAGTCTGTATCCTTAAGCCCACCTGGATTCCCCGGATGTATTGTTCCATTACAATCAAAGTCACAGATATGATTTTCAAGTGCGCAGTCAGGATCACATACACCATCACGTACACCCTGTGAATCCGGGTCGCATATACCATCCAGGTTATTGATATCAATACAGTCGGGATCATATGCTCTCTTAGGATCAAAATCATCATTATAGCAGTCAAGATCGCATATCCCGTCAATGTCTCCTTCATCTACAATATGATTCCCATTATGGTCAATACAATCGATGTCGCACTGTATATCTTCTTTTGCATTATGGATATAGCACATAGGATCGCATACATACTCCTCTTCATAAGAGCACATCGCATCGCACTGCAGGTCATAAGGATCGCATCCTTCCATACCTACTTCTATGATAATATCCTTCGGGCTTCCGGAAGTCCAAATATGCAGGTAGTCGCCCATCTTAACCGGGAAATTACCATCGTTCCCGTAGACCAGGATTGCACCTGCTCCTATTGGCGACGGAGCACCAGTGCGATAAAATACTAATGGGTTTCCATCAGTATCGATAATATCATAGGTATTGGCAAGTTCATCAAAATCCTCGTGAGATATGGAGAATGTGGTCCTGACATTTACTGCCTCATTGCAGTCGTCGTTATATATTGCCTCAATCAATGCCTGGAAGTCATAATAAGATACTTCTTCATCTGACATTGCCACACATACATCATAAACAATCCCCGAGGTATTATTAAAAAGAAACAGAACACCTAAAAGAACTGCAACACTTAGAAAAGTAATTTTCGCATCCATAAACACACCCTTGCCAAACAGCTATAGACACATATTGTCAAAGTACTATATATAATTTATTTGGGGCAATCAGTGGATATCTTTAATTGTCTGAATAATCCATTTGGTGCTGTGAAGCGCACCTAATTTCATTTTATCTACTTTTTTTACTGTTGCTGAAAGTCCGGCTTTCTTTAAGTTTACTTTTAAATCATCCATATTGTGAATCTGGTTGGGACCAACGACAATAATGTCCGGTCTTATGTCTTTCACTATCTCAATAAAATCTTTGTCTTCATATCCCAAGACTGCTAAATCTACTGGCTTCAGTGACTGGACAACTTCCAGCCGCTGGTTTTCCGGGATGATTGGCGCTCTTTTAATATTTGTGGCAGTAGAATCACGGGCTACAATTACTATGAGGGAAGATCCTAACTTGCGCGCCTTTTGAAGGAAATAAATGTGCCCGGGATGAATTATGTCAAATACTCCGCCAACAAGAACTATTTTTCCTTTTTTTCTTAAATCAGATAGGATCATGTATGTTCTTATGCTGAATTGTATTTATATTTCTATGATGGGGTTTTAGATGTTTGGGCGGGTAGATATTAATGTTTGTTTTGCCATAGTTAATCTAGGGATTCTACTGATGTTATTCTGTCTGATTCGGAGTTGCGGGAAGAGGCATTGAAAGGTAGGGAAGAGGCGAAGGAAGGGAAGACTAAGAAGTTGTCTGAGATTAAGAGAGAGTTGGGGTTTTAGAGGTCATATTGTGCCGTATTGGTTCTATGATTCATCATTTTTGGTTTGCTGATTTATAAAGTGACTTTATTTTCGTTTCCAATCTTTATGATAATTTTATCTAATAATTCACTTTGACATAAGGTTTTAGCATTTCCGACTAAAATTAATTTCTTCTTAGCTCTTGTTATAGCGACATTAACTAAAGTTTCATTTTCAATAAACTTTAATGTGTATTGCTGAACGTCATATTTTTTACTTCTTGCAAAACTCATTATTATTATCTCTTTTTCCCTGCCTTGAAATTTATGAACAGTATCTACTTCAGTACCGTTTACATTCTGGTTCTTTAGAAAATCATTTATCAAATCTTTCTGTTTAACGTAGGGAGTTACAACACCAATCTCCTCTGTTTTTATTCCATTTTTAACAAATAATGAAATCATATCTGCGATGTATTTTGCTTCTTTTGTATTTGAACAACCAGAACCAACATTATCTTCGTAATACTCTACTTTTGAGGTATCTACAAATAAAACGGGCATTTTTGGATTTAAAAATGGATGTCTGTCTGCTTTTAGGCAAAGTATCCTTTTTGCAGCAGTTTCAGATGTTCTTAATTTCCCTTCATAAAATATTTCATTTGCAATTTGGGCTATGGATTCATGCATCCGGTATTGGGTTGTAAGCAAAGTAGATGCATCGGGACACATTTCAAAGAATCTATTAAATATTGATAAATTCATTTCTTTAGAGATATGCTCTTCTTCTATGGGTTGTAATTGCTTATTATCACCCACTAAAATAAATTTTTTACATTTCATAAGAGGCATCAGAGACATAAAACTGGCTACCTGACTTGCTTCATCCATTATCATCACATCAAAATCAATATCATCTAAAAAAGTATGACATGAGGATATAGCAGTGGCTGCTATTAAATCAGCGTCGTTAATGATTTCAGAGATTATGTATTTTTTCAAATTATCAATATCCCTCTTACGAAAATCTAAAGAAGAATGAAGAGTTGAACCTTGTCTCTGTAGCTCTTTCTTATGATTAATCAGAATATAAATGTCTGTTTTCAGACTATTTATTTTTGCAGTATGTAAATCTATTTTTCCTTTCAGCGAATCTAAATAGACGGTGTAGACATCCTTATTTATTTCCAAGGTTCTTTTTTCTGTGTTTGATATTTCTTGTTTCCTGAAAGCAGGTAAATACATGTTTTTTAATATCTTGTAAATCTTGAATTCTAAAATTAGTGCATCTTTGTCAGGGTGCCCATTATTATCCGGATACATTCTGTTGAACTGTGGCACACTCTTTTTCTTTAAATAATCATATTGTTTCTGATATTCTGAAATTTCATCTAAATGTTTTCTATTTTTTTCGTACTCTTGTTTTAATTTTTTCAAATCTTTATTGTTTGTTATGGAGAAAAAAGAAGATACTTTTTTACTGAAAATAGAATATTTCATACTTCTTGTTAGCTTTTGAAGTTGCTGTATCTGTTCTGCTTCAGGTATTCTTGACTGTAACTCGTTCATTAGAAGAATATCTTTACTTAAATCTAAACAATCTTTGGCTTTATGGTTGAGTCGGGTAATTTCCTTGTTAATGGAAGAATCTTCCTCTGAATCTCCATTGTTTGTTGGTATTGATATCATTTCCAGATATTTTTGTTTTTCGATAAAAAGAGCATCTTGTTCCTCATTTAGAACCCTCACGTCGGACATTATTTGATTAATGCTATCTTGTACCAAACGCATATCTTCTCTTACTTTCGGAATAATGTCATATATTTCATCTATCGCTTTCTGCTGTTTTTCGACCTCTTTCCAGTCTTTGTGTTTCTTCATTTTTTCAAATATAGAGTGTTCCCTAACTTCTGCATCAATTCCATCAATAGGACCAATCCTTACAATCTTTCCAGATTCGCTCTTCAATAATCTTTTGATTATGTTATCTACAGCTAGGTTAGTCCATGCTGTTATCAAAAGCTTTTGATTTCTTTTTGAAAATTGCCTAATCAATTCTTCAATAACATACGTTTTTCCAGTTCCTGGAGGACCTATTATTAAATGAAAATCATCGGCTTCAATAGATTTTGTTACTGCATCTTTCTGTGTTTCATTAAGCATTTTTGAGACAGAAGATTGTCTTTTTTTACTATATAGGGGTTTGTTTTCGCGAAGTAATAAGTCGAGAATTCTTGTATTATCTAAACTAATTTTACCTTTCTTTATATTTTCAATAATATCTTTTAATCTTTCTAAAATTACGTTTGTTTTATTTGTCTCTATAACAATGTTCTTATTTTTAAATTCTGAGGGATTGGTTTTAATCTCAATCTTAAGAGCAGAATTGTAAATCTCTTTTACAGTCGCTCTTTTACCAGTACCTAACAAATTATCTTCTCTAACTGAAATTAACGAACCTCTTGATAAATGCGGTTGTTTAGCTTGTTGTAATTTAACTGTTAAAATGTTATTATTCAAATCTATTTTTTCTACAGTTCCTTTATAGGTTGTTGGTTTTTCCTTTTTCGCTTCAATGAACATCTCTATTTCTGAAACAATCCCGGAATATTTTTCAGTGTTTATAGAACTATCAGCATACATTTTATGACCTCACGATGTCATCCTATTTTCTGTAGCTTTTCTTCATTCTTTACGCCCATGCACAATTCTATAGATTCGTCTGTTAAGGGTTTACTCTCTTCCCATACATCATTAAAAAACAGGGTGACTTTATTCACCATATTTCTATCTCTTAGACATATCCCTGCCTCGTAATTGACAGATAAACCATTTTTAGTTAAATTAGCAGAAGAAATTATAGCTACAGAATTATCTACGATTACTATCTTTGCATGTAAACCATTATTATATCGTATCTCAGCACCATAATCTTTCAAAATCCTAAACTTGTCTGGATCGGTTATCCCGCAATCAATATCTTCCTTTATAAGACGAGTAATTATCTTGAGATTTATCTTTTTCTTATCGTCTTTTACCTTATAATCTGAAAACTCATCGAGAATATGGGTTATCCATGGCGAACAGATTAGTACTTCTTGTTGCGCTTTTGATAATTCACTGCTAATTTCGCCACAAACTGTAACTGCATTTGATGCTTCATTTGGTTTTGGTGTTGTTACAATGAAAGTAAATGATTGTCTTAGTCTCTCTAAATCCAATTTTCTTTTTTTCTTATCTTTTTCTAATTCTGTGATTTCTTCTAGAAGTTTGTTTTGTTCTATTGTATTTAGTTTTAATATTTTGATGGTTTTTTCCAAGTCATTTATTTGAGTCTCTAATACTTCTTTTTTTGTTTTAAGTTCCTCTATTAATTTTATGTCTGTACTATATTTTTTTACTTTTTCAGTAAATTCAATTATTTCTTTTGATGCTTTCATTTTTACCATAGAGTTATGCCAAAGTTAACTTTATATTTGTTTACCTACAGAACAGTAAATACGAATGTCCCAGAATTAATAATTGATATAAATAAGTTTAGGATTGAAAAGACACTAAGTTTAAGAATTTAAAAAAGAACTCGGCTTTTATCAACCAAAGCTATAGACGGCGAAATCTTATGACCTGTACCTTTGGTTTTTTTACGTATATGTTGACCATTTCAGGCATTTCTTTAGGATATAGATGATTAAGTGAGTCAAGATTGTATTCTTCAGGGTCAATTACCTCATTTTCGAAACTTCCTCCAGAACGATTAAATATCACAGCTCCGGTTCTGGCTTCATAAAGCATGTTTTTTGGAATAAATGACCCGGAAGCATAAATTAAATCCACACTATTAGCCAAAGGCAGTTGTTCTTTATTTTCAAAAATTACAGGCATTTGTTCTTCATTTGTATTTTTTTTATAAAGGTATAATTCTTTTTTATTATCATCGATTGAAAATTTGAACCTATCATAAAAAAAGCCATGACCTACAAGATTTGTATGTCCTTCTAAATCTTTAATAATACCTCTTTCTTCAAGATATATCAAACCCTTTTCGATGAGTTCTAATGCCTGTTCATTACTATATTCTATGTCCTGATAATAATGGCTGTCAAAATGTTCAAGAGCAAATATTGGCGTAAAATCAATAAGCGCCGCGTTGGAATACATACTCATTCTTTTATCTGGATTGCGTTTAGCACAATGATTATCTAAAAATTCCAATACCTCTTCAAGATAAGGATAGTAAAATGCCATGTTTGCAAACTGTTTATATTTAATCTCACCTAATGCTTTAAATTGAATATCCTCTAATCCTTCAATTGTTTCCTTGTCGAGTCTCATATGCATTGTTACTACTCCAACGTATTTAACTGTTTCTGTAAAGGTTAGAGAATTTGCATTTATTTCGGCTTTATAATTTGATTGCGCATCATTTTTCCAGAAGAGGCTTCAGGTATTGCGCGGTATATGACCCATACGCGTGTTTGCGCACCAACTGTTCAGGGGTGCCTTCAGCTACTATCTTGCCGCCTCGGTCGCCGCCTTCGGGTCCAAGGTCTATTATGTAATCTGCGCATTTGATTACGTCCAGATTGTGTGGCTTTTCTATTGTAGTCTCCATTGGGCGATAAAAAACAAAGAGTTATAAATTTGTCAAAAAAAGAGAGTATTAGCAAGTTATTGGTTTTGTTGAAGAAGATAGAAAGTGAATTAAAAAGAATAATATGGGATTTGTATGGGTCATGAACGTAAACAGATGATTACTTTTCTTGTTTCTGCTCGTTGTAATTTAAGTTGTACTTATTGTTATGTGCCTAAATTAGGCAAAATCAAACAGGATCATGAGTCAATTGATATTGATTTTTCAGTGGCGGGCATGAAAGATTTTTTTGAAAATAACAAGAGTCGTACAATCCGTTTCTTTGGTGCTGGTGAACCAACTTATGTGTTCAGTGTGATGAAAGAGATTCGAGATCGAGCATATGATATGGTTGGCGATGATTTAAAGGTAGAATTGCAAACAAACGGTTATTTTTCAGATAATATTGCAGACTGGATTGAAAAAAATGTAGATATAGTGTGGATTTCATGTGACGGTCCTCCAGATATACAGGACAAACAAAGACCTGATGTTGATGGAAAGCCTTCAAGCGATGTTGTGATTCGAAATATAAAACGTTTCTCTAAGTGTTCAAACATGCAATTTGGTGTTAGAGCAACTATCTCAGATGATAATTTTTCAAAACAAGTCAGTCTTTTAGAGTATTTTCAGAAACTGGGTGTTCGATATGTATGTGCTGCCCCAAGTTACTCGTCTACGGCAAATCATGATGTTTCAGCACCTTCATTGCTGAATTTTGCCCGTCACTTTGTACCGGCATTTTATAGAGCAAAAGAATTAGGTATGTTTTATCAAACTCATCTAATTGTTAATTTTGATGAAAGAGTGGACACCTATTGCAGAGCATGTACGCCGTGCCCTCATTTAACAACAGACGGATATGTTTCGTGCTGTGACTGGACATTGCTAGGTCCTGAATATCTCTCTGGTCCGCTTCAACAGCTGGTATATGGTAAGTGGGATAAGAAAAATAAGAAGATAATTTATGATAAAGATAGGATTAAAATGATTCAAGCAAGAAATGTGAAAATATTAAATGAAAAGGGGTGTCACGATTGCCCAATCATAAGTAACTGTGCCGGTGGATGCATTGGTAAAACAATTGTAATTACTGGTGATTTATACAAGGCAAATGACGCATGGTGTGAAGCAACTCGTTATTTGGCAGAAAAGATTCCTTTGAATAAAGGATTATTCCCTTGCCGACATTCATGAGGTGAAATTGACAATTTTTTTTATAAGTATTCAATTTAATTTATGTTATATTTAATTATCTTGTTGCGCCCCAGAAAAAAAGGTTTATGAAAGAGGGAGAGATTTTTTATGGATATGAAACCGAATGAAGGTAGATTGCAAACAGCAGAACATATTTTGGCTAAAATTATAGAAAGTAAAATAAATGATGCTCTTGTAGGTGTTTGTAAGTTTAAAGAAGATTCCGGTATTTTGGAAATCATAACGCAAACAGATTTACGGGAATTGAATCTTAATGAGTTACAGGATGGAGTAAGTAAAATTATTAGAAAAGAATTACCTGTTCATAAGATTGTCAAACCAAGAGATGAAGCAGAAAAAGAAGTAAACCTTAGAAAAGTTCCGGATTTTGTCAAAGAGATTAGGATTGTTGAGATAGAAAGTTTTGATAAAAGACCATGCATAGACCCCCATGTCGAGAATACAAACCAAATTGGTAAATTCGTAATCCTAAATTTAGAAAGAGTAGGAAATAATCGTTATAGATTTATTTTTAGAGTAGAATAGGAAGTTGAAGTGAACCCAGAGAATATGGGTTATTTTTCTATGAGCGGCTTCAGGTATTGCGCGGTGTAGGATTGGTATGCATGTTTGCGCACCAACTGTTCAGGGGTTCCTTCAGCTACTATCTTGCCGCCTTTGTCGCCGCCTTCGGGTCCAAGGTCTATTATGTAATCTGCGCATTTGATTACGTCCAGATTGTGTTCGATTACTATTACGGTGTCGCCGTGGTCTACCAGGCGGTTTAGGACCTGTAATAGTTTTTTTATGTCGTCAAAGTGTAGACCGGTGGTTGGCTCATCTAATAAGTATATGGTTTTTCCTGTGCCGCGCTTGCTTAGTTCTGATGCCAGCTTTATGCGCTGGGCTTCGCCGCCTGAAAGAGTGGTTGAGGATTGACCTAGTTTTATGTAGCCGAGACCTACGTCGTAGAGGGTGTCTAGTTTGTTTTTAACGCGCGGGATGTTTTTGAAGAATTCTCTTGCTTCTTCTATTGTCATGTCGAGGATGTCTGCTATGTTTTTTTGCTTGTAGTAGACTGAGAGGGTCTCTTTGTTGTAGCGTTTGCCTTTGCATACTTCGCAGGGTACGTAGATGTCGGGGAGGAAGTGCATCTCTATCTTTATTACCCCGTCGCCGTCGCAGGCTGAGCATCTTCCGGATTCTACGTTGAAGCTGAATCTGCCGGGGGCGTAGCCGTATATTTTCGCGTCCTGTGTTGCTGAGAAGAGTTCGCGGATGTATGTGAATACGCCGGTGTAGGTTGAGGGGTTTGATCTTGGGGTTCTTCCGATTGGGGACTGGTCGATTAATACTACTTTGTCTACGTTCTGGAGACCTTTGAGTTTTACATGCTTGCCTGTGATGTGTCGTGTCCGGTAGAGGTTGTTCATGAGACCTTTGTATAGTATGTCGTGGACTAAGCTGCTTTTGCCTGAGCCGGAGACGCCTGTTACGCATGTGAAGATGTTCATCGGGAATGAGACGTCTATGTTTTTCAGGTTGTTTTGGCGGGCGCCTATTATCTCTATGAAGTTTTGGGGATGGCGGTATGTTTTTGGGGGGTCTATCTTTTTTCTGTGGGACAAGTATTGACCTGTCAGTGAGTTTTTGCTGTTCAGGATGGATTTGAGGGGTCCTTGTGCTACTATCTTTCCGCCATGGATGCCTGCGCCCGGACCAATGTCTATTATGTGGTCTGCGCTTCTCATCATCTCCTCGTCGTGCTCGACTACTATTACGGTGTTGCCGAGGTCTCTTAGTTTATCGAGGGTTGTAATCAGGCGTTTGTTGTCCCGCTGGTGGAGACCGATGGAGGGTTCGTCTAGGACGTAGAGGACGCCTGTTAGTTTTGATCCTATCTGGGTTGCTAAGCGGATGCGCTGGGCTTCGCCGCCGGAGAGGGTGGCTGATGAGCGCGAAAGTGTGAGGTAGTCTACGCCTACGTTTGTCAGGAATGTCAGGCGGGATTTGATTTCTTTGAGGATGAGGTTTGCTATTAGTTGTTCTCGTTCTGTGAGGTTGAGGTTTTCTGTAAATTCGAGGGCGTGTTTGCATGAGAGGTCGCTTATGTCAGAGATTGATAGTCCACCTACTGTTACGGATAAGGATTCTATTTTGAGGCGTTTGCCTGCGCAGGCGTTGCATTTGCTGTGTGTCATGTATTTTTCCATTTCGCGGCGGCGGTAGTCGGATTTGGTCTGCTTGTAGAGGCGCATGAGCTGGGGGATTATGCCTTCGAATGTGCTGTCGTGTTCCCAGTGGGCGTTTGTGGTTTTTGCGTTGTATATGTAGTGGATTTTCTCGTCGGTGCCGTAGAGTATGATGTCAAGGTACTCTTTTTTCATGCGGGATATTGGGGTATCGAGGTCGAATTTGTAGTGGTCTGCGAGTGATTTCAGCATCTGTCCGCGAAAGCCAAAGACCTGGGTTTTCCATGGGTGGATTGCGCCTTCCAGTATTGAGAGGGATTTGTCAGGCATTACGAGGTCGGGGTCTATTTCGTATCTTGTGCCGAGACCGTGGCATGATGGGCATGCGCCGTAGGGGTTGTTGAATGAGAACATGCGAGGGGTGAATTCGGGGAGGTTGATGTCGCATTGGGAGCATGCGAATTTTGAGCTGTATAGTTTTTCTTTGTTGTCATGTTTTATGATTATGAGTCCGGATGCCAGTTTTAGTGCTTTTTCGCAGGCGTCGTGAAGGCGCTGTGTGTTTTCGCCTATGATTATGCGGTCTATTATGAGTTCTATGTTGTGTTTTTTGTTTTTGTCGAGTTCTATGTGTTCTGTTGTCTCGTAGGTGATGCCATCTATTATTACTTTTGAGATTCCTTTTTTTGTGAGGCTGTCTATGTATGTTGAGTATTCTCCTTTTTTGCTGCGGATTACTGGGGCCAGGATGGTTATTTTTGTGCCGGGGTTTAGTTTCTGGATTTTGGTTACTATCTGGTCTGTTGTCTGTTTTTTTATGGGTTTTTTGCAGTTCGGACAGTGAGCGTGACCTATTCTTGCGTATAGGAGGCGAAGGTAGTCGTGGATCTCTGTGACTGTACCGACAGTTGAGCGGGGGTTGTGTGAGATGCTTTTTTGCTCGATAGATATTGCAGGTGAGAGTCCGTCTATTGAGTCTGCATCGGGTTTGTTCATGAGACCGAGGAACTGGCGGGCGTAGGATGAGAGGGATTCTACGTATCTTCTCTGTCCTTCTGCGTAGATTGTGTCGAAGGCGAGGGATGATTTGCCTGAGCCGGAGATGCCTGTGATGACTGTGAAGCGGTTGCGTGGGATGGACAGGTCTATGTTTTTCAGGTTGTGTTCGCGCGCGCCTTTGATTGTTATGCTGTTTTTTGGGTCTGGTTTGTAGGGGGACATGATATTATTGAGTTGTTGTTATCTTTAAAAAGGGTTTGGGGGGGGTTTGCCGATAAGATATATATACTTCTTATGGACTAATATGTATGTATGTCTGCATCTATGCCTATGTCTGTGTCCGGCTCTGAGTCTATGTTTAGTGATGATGAGAAAGAAGTTCTTGAAAAGATTTATGTTAAGAGTCTTGAGGTTATTGAGTCTGTGACTATGAAGAATGGAGCGATTCTTGCAAGCCCGCCGGGTGCGAGGTATCCTTATCTTTATCCGAGGGATGCGATGCTTATTCTTAGGGTCATGCTTGAGAATGGGGAGTATAAGAAGGTTAAGAAGAGTCTTGAGTTTGTTCTTGGGCTTGCAGGTGAGATTGGGGAGTGGCACCAAAGGTATACTAAGGATGGGGAGCCTGCGAGCTATAGACCTTCGCAGGTGGATTGCAATGGGCTTGTTTTGTATATGGTGAAGAAGTATTATGATGCTACTAAGGATATTCGTTTTTTGAAGAAGCACTGGAAGGTGATTTATCTTGGTGCGCGGTTCCTTGAAGCGCATTATATTAAGGAAGAGAGGCTTGTGTATTCGATGAATTCTATCCATGAGTGGCCGCCGATGGAAGCGGGTTTTGAGATTTGGGCTAATGCGTGCGCTTATGCAGGGTTTAAGGCAAGCAGGGAGATTGCGGATGTGCTTTCTATGGATGAGGATAAGAGGAAGTGGGGCGCTATTGAGGATGAGCTTAAGGAGTCAATTATGAAAAAAATGGTTGCTGGCGGGCATTTCATTAAGCTTCGGAATATGAAGAGGATTGATGATGCGGATGTTTCTGAGATGGGTATGTATGTTCTTGGGTTGATGGCGGTGGATGAGAAGATTGTTGTGAATACTGCTAATTATATTGAGAAAGAGCTTTATGATAAGAAGCTTGGAGGGATTTGCAGGCATTTGCGGAAGCACGGGAAGCCGGGACGGAATAATGGCGGATATGGCCCGTATAGTATGTATAGCGGATGGATGGCGCAGTATTGGCTGGATAAAGGGGATAGGGACAATGCAAAGAAGTATTTTGACTGGTTTATCAGGCATCACAGGAATGGACTTATTCCTGAGCATGTGGCAACGAGTAAGGATTTTTTGCTGTGGAGAAGTGAGGCTCGTGAGGTTGGGAGATATTATAAGAGCGGGAGAAAGGAAGAAGCTATCCGGGTTATGAGGTCGCAGGATTTTAAGAAGAGGGGGCTTGCGTATTGGGTGGTGCCGCTGACGTGGGGGCATGCTGAGTTTATTCTTGCTTATTGTAAGTTGAAAAAGAAAGGTTTCTTAGATTAGTTCTTCTACTGATCTGCTCCAGCCTTTTGGACCGTTTTGTTTTGTTCTTTTTACGTCAAAGTCGACGTCCAGTTCAGGATTTGCTGTGTTTTTTACGATTATCGGGATGTCTACTTCTTTTAGCATGGGGATGTCGTTTTGACCATCGCCCAGACCTATTGTTTTTGTTTCGCGACCAAGGTCCTTGTATTTTCTTCTGAATAGTTCTGTGAGTATGAGGACGGCTTTGCCTTTGTCGTTTTGACCCATGATGTGTGCGTATCTTCCGCCTTCGGTGTGGTTGTAGCCTTCGTCTGTTATTATCCGGGTTATTTTTTCTGTGTCTTTTTTGTTTCGGATCTTGAATGCCTCGTCGTATTCGCGGAGTTTGGCGGCTTGTGCTTCTTCTTTTTTTAGACCTGCGTCTTTTGCGAGCTGGGTTTCTGACATGTCTTCGAATGTGGTGATTCTGTATCCCTGTTGTTTTACTGTGTCAAGTATTTTTCTTAGGGTTTCTACTGATGTGCCGAATTCGATTATCTTATATTTTGAGGTTTCTTTGTCAAAGCTGTATTCGAATTTGAAGTAGTTTTTTGGGATGAAGATTGCGCCGCCGTTTTCTGAGATGAAGGGGTCTCTTATGTTTAGGGCGGTGCGATATTTTTCGATTTCTGCGCGGGTTTTGCTTGTGCATAGTATGATGGGTATTTTTTTCTTTTTCGCGAGGTTTATGGTGTCTAGTGAGTCTTTATAGGAATATGTGTGGTGGTCTATCAGGGTTCCGTCGAGGTCTGTGTAGATTATTTTTTGTGTTGTGTATTTTTCCCATGACGGATCGCTTTCTTTGTTGAATTTTTTGCGGTATTCGTTTATTGTTATTATTGGAGGGCGCTGTTTCTCTCTTATCAGTTTGGGTTTCATCTTGTAGTCTATTTTGTTGTGGTCGTTTCGGTAT
>DAOWAN010000145.1 GCA_030634545.1 Candidatus Nanohalarchaeota archaeon | reverse complement strand
CACAGTTGCGTAATCAGCTGATACGCAGCCGCATAACTGTTTGCGCTCAGCGGCGTAATTTGCTGGCGCTCAGCCGCATAATCGGCTGGTGCTTAGGGCGACCACACCTTCGGTGTGTTCACCTGTCAGTATAGTGATGTTTGCGTTTGATGATGTGGCTGGAAATAGCTCGAGTCCCGGGTTCGATTTTCGAAAATCTGAAGATTACCTGTATTTTCAGACTTCGTTTGAAAATCCCGGTTGCCGTATTTTATTTTTTTTTAGAGATTTGTTGCGCCGTTAAATTTATAAATTTGAAGACTAATAAGTATATATCATAGTAGATATTTTCTTGGTGAGCATCATGAAGGCTGATGAGAAAAAGAAAAAATCGAAAGAAGAAGATACAGTAAAGACAAAGCAAGAGCGCCGTCTTTGCAGGTCAAAGGATGACAAGATTATCTCCGGGGTTTTTGGCGGGCTTGCGGATTATCTGAATATTGATCCTGTGGTTCTTAGGATTATCGGGGTTGTTTTGTTTCTGGCAAAGCCAGGCGAGTTTATTATTTTTTATATTGTTGCATCGATCATAATTCCTGAGTCAGAGGCGATGAGTGCTGATTTGAGGGAAAAGAAGAGGGATGTTGAGAAGATGGCTTCTTTGAGGGAAAAGAGAAGCGATATTGATGGAAGTTTTCTTTTTGGTGTGGCGCTTGTTCTTCTTGGGGTCGTGTTTATTTTGCAGAAACTTTTTTCATGGTTCACGTTTGATTATGTGTGGCCTTTTGCTTTGATTGGAGTAGGGGCGTATATTATTTTGAGGCGGTGATATGATGCGTAAAGGCAGAGCATCCGGATTTTTTGGAGTTTTTCTTATTGCAATAGGGTTGTTTCTGGTTGTTAATAATACCGGTCTTGTTGATTTTTCGTTCTGGCAGTATTTTGGTGATTACTGGCCTGTCGGGCTTATTATTGCCGGAGTTGCCATCATGTACAAGAGAGCAGATGCAGGGTTTGCGGTTCTTGCCTTGACGCTTTTGCTTCTTGTTTTTTATGGGGTCGGGCAGGTCGGAGCGGGCATTTTTGGAGGTTTTAGTGGATTTAGTGGTGGCTCATTTCCTTTTGGTGTTGATTGTGTGACGGGTTCCGGCAATGTTACGAGCGATATGAGGAATCTTGTCGAGTTCAAGAGAGTTTCTGCAAGCACAGGGGTCAATGTCTATCTTGAAAAGGGTGGCGAGGCAAATGCAAGAGTGGAGGCAGAGGATAATATTATTGAACTTGTGAAGACCGAGGTTAGGGGCGGAAAGCTTGAAGTGTATATTGATAGGTGCATAAGAAACATAAAGCCCGTGAATGTCTATGTCAGCTTTCAGGAGATCGAGGAGTTAAATGCACAGTCTGCAGGACGGATTATCGGCCGTTCGGTTATAGGGGGTGAAAATATTAAGATTGATGCAAGTTCGGCTGGCGAGGTTGAGGTAGAGGTCGAGGCAATCGATGTAACGCTGGATGCAGATAGCGCTGGCTCTATTACAGTTGAGGGCAAAGCAGACAATCTTTATGCTGATGCATCAAGTTCCGGAAGGATTAATGCTTTTGAACTTGTTTCTGATTTGGTTGATGTCAGTGCAAGCAGTGCGGGGGTTGCGCAGGTCCATGCCTCTTTGAAACTCAAGGCAAAAGCGACGAGTGGGGGGAAAGTGCAATATACGGGCGATGCAGAGGTTGATGAGGAAGTCTCGAGCGCAGGGGTTGTGCAAAAGAAGGAGTGGTAGTATGAAAAGAGAGAAAAAAGCAGGCTTGTTTCCATGGATTCTGATTACAATTGGGGTTATTTTTGTTCTTGAGAATTTCGGTATTGTTGATGATGCGTTTTCGAAGCTCTGGCCGGTTATTTTGATTGTGATTGGGGCTGCGATAATTTTCGGGGATCGGGGTAAATAGGCATGATGAGAAGGGTTTGGCGCACAGCCATAAATTCAAACTTTGTGCTTATTTTTAGGTTGACATCGAAAAGAACCTGTTTTTCATTGTACCAGAAATCAAAGTTCCGGAATTCGATTAATGTTCCGTTTTCTTTTATTTTCATGTTGATACACTTTTGACATAGAAGATGAGGTTGTCAATATTTCATTTTACAATAACATGCGCCATAAACGGGATAGAATCGGGTTAGAGAACGTCGGGGATAAAAGAAGTTTGTGAAGCAAAGTGGAGTAAATTTTGGAATGCTCAAAAACGGAGTTTGGCGCGCAGAAAATCTTTGATTTTCTTGCGAATATCGAGCAGGGATATTTTCATTTTAAATCCTGGTTTCGGATAATGCTTCCGCAATTTTCAAATCAACAATACCAAAACATTTATAACTTTTTTTCTTCTATTTATAGTAGTCATAGTAATTACTGGAAAGTGTGTAAGACATAGTGATATTTACGGGAAATATCCAAAAAGAGGTGAATGTAAAATGAATCAAAAAATAAAACAAGCATGCCTTGTTATAGTCATTCTTGCAATTGCATTAACAGGACTCCCTAATGCTGAAGCAGGATTTGAAGATGGTGAGTGCGTGACTGCAACGGTACAGGGGATAAACCCCAGTTCAGTTGGCATTGATGATGAATTTACCTTGGGAATTAATCTTGAGAACTGCGGCAGTGAGATTCCTGAAAATGTCACATTTGCAATTACCAGTATCCCTCATGATATCCTGGTTACAGAGGATTTAGTTACTAATATTCCTAAATTGTTTTATAGTACAAGCGAGAGATATATCAGATATCACATGAGAACAACTCCTGATGCAAAATCAGGTCCGCATGTTATCAAGATGAAATTGACATATGGCAGTGAAGGTTTCGCTACATCAAAAAATTATGAAGTTGAAATAATAGTAATAGGTGAAGATGCGGAACCAAGAATTTCTTCTGTAAAAACCAGCCCGGAATATATCTACGAGGGAGACACAGTTGACTTGAGATTAGGCATAGAAAACTATGGTGAAGCAATAGCGAAGTCAGTCGTAGTTAGTTTAGATCATGACTTTAAAGGAATTAAAGATTCTACAATTGGAACACTTGACCTAAATGGCACTCAAACTGCACTATTCAAGTTTAAAGCAAGTAAAGCAGGAGAATATAAAATACCGGTTATTATTGAATATGAAGATGATTTTGGCAAGCAAAAGGATGAATACGAGATTAAAATTACTGTGCTTGACAAAAAAGGCATTCTAAATATTGCTTCTGTGAAAATTGATCCTGTTCTTCCATACATGGGTGATACCGTAGAATTAACCATGAGAGTTGAAAACTTTGGTGACAGAACAATTAATTCAATAAGAGTATATGCTGATCATCCATTTAAAGGACTGAAAGAATCTTTTATTGGAACACTTGATCCAAATGAAGATGGACCTGCGGTAGTTACTTTTATAGCTGACCAAGCAGGAGAGTATGAGTTTCCCATAACAATTACTTATAGTGATGATTTTGGAGAAGAGCAGATTAACACAAAAGTCAATATTATTGTCTTAGAAACAGACAGTGGACCAGAACACACTGCACTCATATTGCTTGTCTTAATAGTTATTGGAGGACTAATATTCTATAATTACCGAACAAAAAAGGCAAAAGACAAAATAATTAAGCAACTGATGAAAGGCAATAGCAACTCTTCCAATAAGAAAAAATAATGAGAGGTCTCCAATATGATTCATGATATTAGGGTGGGAGCCCTCATTGCATACAGCAGCATAAAAAGAGGAAACAAGAAAACACTGGCATTCATAGTGTTTGTCCTTTCGCTTATTTTTCTGAACTTAGTCTTCCTTCCCTCAATGATAGGGGGAATGACTGGTTTATTTCCTGGTATGATGCAAGACTATCCGTATGGGGATATTGTCATTGAACCTACAGGAGATAACACATACATTAACAATGCAGATAATGTATTACAGAAAGTCAGGGCTGTCAATGGAGTGCGGGCGGTAACTAAACGTCTGATTGCGGGGGCATCTATTGAGCACAAGCAAAAAGTTGTCGGGGTAACTGTGACAGGATTGCTGCCGACAGAGGAGCATGAAATTTCAAAGTATCCGTATATTATCAGT
>DAOWAN010000040.1 GCA_030634545.1 Candidatus Nanohalarchaeota archaeon | reverse complement strand
CTTTTCTTCAATAATTTGTTAGTATTGGGGGGTTATTATAGTTTAGCCAACGGGATTGTATACCATAAATAAGAAACAGATGACATAAAGTAGATTTACACATAACAAAAGTTGAAATGGTGATTTCTTGGAAGATGAAGTGCAATACATTAAAAATGAAGAGCGATACATTAAAAACTATAAAAGAATAGAAACGAAAAGAAAAAAAGAAAAAAAACACCACCAGAGCATACTTCAAAGTACTTTATCATTAATAATATCGCCATTTATTATCCTTATAATGGAACCATTTTTCAGTCCATATCATTCAATCTTAATTTGGTTCATGCTTTTCTTAATATTTGCTAGCGTTCTTTTTTGGAAATTGTATAAATCCGCCAGAGAGATACCAACTCTCAAGGAGAACTTATTTTATCATACATTTTACATAATTGTAAATCTAAAAGAACTAAAAAAAGATATGATAAATGTAGAATATATAAAAAAGATATCCAGATCGTTAGATGAAATTAGTAACAGTATATACCGCTATGGGATAGTTGATGACACCGGTTTCAATCGTGAAAAATTAAAATTAATGGATAGTTCCTTGAAAATGTTTGATGAAAACATACCCAAATATAAAAAATCTTTAGAAGAACATAGAAAAAATAAAATAGATGATCGTATTTCTTTATTTGAAAACGCATTAACATATCTCGATGAAGAAATGTTTGGTGAACTTGATGAACTAATGAGAAAGGACTATAAAGAACCAAAGAAAAAAGATTTAATGAATGCAACACAAAAATATTATCCCTTCTTATCCAATTCAATTGCTTTCATTATAACATTATTTTTCTGTTTTGCAGTTATATTTATTTTTAATCCTTCTATGCCTACAAATCTAAGTGCTATTTTAACTATAGTAGTTTCCGTCACGTTTCTAATTCAATGCATAAACAAGGCACTTGTGTTTGGTCCTGTTAAAAAAATAGTCATATCTGCTTATATACAGATAAATCAATTATTTCATATCATAAATAATAGCAAATAAACATAAAAACTTAACACATGAATCATATACAGAAGTGATAAAAATGGACGCCCTAAAAGACATAGAAAAGGAAATACAAGAGTACTGGCAGAAAAACAACATAGAAAAAAAATCAATAACAATCAACAAAGGCAAAAAACGCTTCTATTTCCTTGACGGACCACCTTACGCAACAGGCTCAATCCACATGGGCACAGCCTGGAACAAGATAATCAAAGACTACTACATCCGCTACTTCAGGATGACAGGTCACAACGTCTGGGTCCAGCCCGGCTATGACACCCACGGTCTCCCCATCGAAAACAAAGTAGAAAAAAAACTCAACCTAAAAAACAAAGACGAAATCGAGACACTTGGCATAGAAAAATTCAACTCAGAATGCCGCAGATTCGCAACAGAGCACATAGACAACATGAACAGGGAATTCAGGAACCTCGGCGTCTGGATGGATTGGGACAACCCTTACCTTACACTGGACAATTCTTACATCGAAGGCGCATGGCACACATTCAAAGTCGGCTTTGAAAAAGGTTTCCTATACAAAGGAATATACCCAGTCCACGTATGCTCACACTGCGCAACAGCAGTCGCCTATAATGAGATAGAATATTTCAAGACCAAGGACCAGTCAGCTTATGTAAAATTTCCCGTCATCAGCAAAAAAAACCTGTATCTTGTAATCTGGACAACAACCCCGTGGACACTACCCTCAAACTCAGGCATCATGGTGCATCCCTCATATGATTACGCGTACATAAAAACAGGCGACGAAACACTCATAATCGCAGAAAAACTTGTAAAGACAGTAATGGAAAAAGCAGGCATAAAAGAATATAGCATAGAAAAAACAGTGAAAGGCAAAGACCTGAAAGACACAAGATACAACCATCCCCTAAAAGACATTCTCCCGATCCAGAAAGACGTTGAAGGACGCGTAGTCACATCCCACCAGTACGTCACACTGGAAAACGGTACAGGACTAGTCCACACAGCACCAGGTCACGGTCAGGAAGATTTCAAAGTAGGTCTGGAAAACAAACTCAAGAAAATATGCCCCGTCAACCTCAACGGCACATTCACAGATGAAGTAGGAAAATTCAGCGGCATCTACGTAAAAGAAGCAGACCAGTACATAATAGAAGAACTAGAAAAAACACGCACACTTCTCGCACAGGAACCAGTCACTCACGACTATCCAAAATGCTGGCGCTGCAAGACCCCTCTCCTCCAGATGGCAGTACCCCAATGGTTCTTCAAAGTGACAGCAATCAGAGACAAGCTCCTTGACGAAAACAAAAAAATCAACTGGGTCCCGACATGGGCAAAAAAGCGAAACAAAAACTGGCTTGAAAGCCTGAATGACTGGCCCATATCACGCCAGCGCTACTGGGGAATACCCCTGCCAATCTGGACCTGCGAAAAATGTGACAATGTAAAAGTGATTGGCTCAAAAGACGAACTAAACGCAGACATAAAAGACCTCCACCGCCCGCACATAGACAAAATCACATTCACATGCGACAAATGCAAAAATAAGATGCACAGGATACCCGACGTCCTCGACGTCTGGTTCGACTCCGGGGTCGCTTCATGGGCATCCCTCAATTACCCAAAAGAAAAGAAACTATTCAAAGAGATGTGGCCAGCAAAACTAAACATCGAAGGACCAGACCAGATAAGAGGCTGGTGGAACTCAGAGATGATCACAAGCATAATCACATTCGGAAAAATGCCTTATGAGACAATCCTCATGCACGGCTTTGTACTCGACGCCAAAGGCATCAAGATGTCAAAAAGCCTTGGAAATGCAACAGGTCCCCAGGAAGTGATAGACAAACATGCAAGAGACATCCTAAGATTCAACCTCCTGTCAAGCGCTCCTGAAAACAACTTCTACTTCGACTGGGAAAAAGTAAAAGAGACATCGCGATTCTTCAACATATACTACAACACATACAACTTCGCAAAGACATACTGCGCACAAAAAGACCACAACAACATAAAGAAAGACAACCTGAAAACAATAGACCTGTGGCTCCTCTCAAAAGTAAACACACTAATAAAAAAATGCACAGAACACAACAAAAAATATCATGCATACAAATCCCTTAACCTTATAGAAGATTTCATAGTAAATGACTTCTCCAGATGGCACATCAAACTCATAAGACCGCGCGTCTCCGGCAATTACACAGACCCAGACAAAAAAGAGGCATCGCAAACAGTATGGTATGTAATCGAGAGACTTGCACGACTCATCGCACCTGCCGCACCCTACCTGACCGAAAAGATATACCTCAACTCACTGGCAGGAAAAAAAGAAAGCATCCACTTCGAAGAATTTCCAAAACCCGACACATCACTCATGGACAAAGACCTTGAAAAACACATGGAAACAGCAAAAGTCATAGTAGAATCAATAAACAGCGCAAGACAGAACGCAGACATCAAACTAAGATGGCCAATAAAGTCAGCAACAATTGTATCAGACAAAAAGACAGAACAATCTGTAAAAGCCATGGAGCATATAATCAGGGAAATCACAAACACAAAAGAAATAAAGTTCGGAGAGATAAAACTTGAGCAGAAGATAACCCCTAACTACAGGCAAATCGGACCCGTATTCGGAAAAGACACAAATAAAGTGATTGAACTAATGATGAAAGAAAAACCGGATGAACTAAAAGAGAAACTTAAAAATGGCAATATCACCCTTGGAAAATACAAGATCACAAAAGAGATGATATCAATAGAAGAAAAAATCCCTGAAAATGTAGCAGGCGAAAGATTTACAGGCGGCGCTGTTTACATAGACACGACACGGGACCGCGAGCTTATCGAGGAAAGTGCTGTGCGCGAACTAACAAGAAAAATACAGATTGCAAGAAAAGAAAAAAACCTCGAAGTCACACAGACCATCGACCTCCATATAACCGGAGACAACAAATTTTTAGAAAAATGGAAAAAAGAAATAGAAAAAGGCACAACCTCAACAATACACACAGACAAATTAGAAGGTACAAAAAAAATAGACTTCGAATTTGAAGACATCAAGTTGAAGATAGCATTCTAAATAAACAATAATTCTAGGCATCGCACACACCCAAAGCAGAACACCATGGTATGAATCCAGAACAGGAATCAATTACAGAACAACCAAACATTTTCTATCCAAAAAAAAACAAATCTTTATATACCGGTACAACAATAAATTAGTTCATGAAAAAAGCATATAGTCTGTCTTCCATCGCAATCGTTGCTGTAGTCGGCGTAGCATTAGTTCTTGCATGGATGAACTATCAATCCACCGCCGGAGTAAACTACACTGAAAGGGTAGTAGAGAATCAGGACTCTCTACGCTCAAAAATGGAAACTGTAAAAAGTATGTCCGAACCCCTACTAGAACACGCCTCAACAGGCGCTGCCTTAACTGTCGCAAAAGCAGGCGGTGGAATGGGCACTGAAAGAGTATGGAATTACAATGGCATAATGGATCCACCAACATTCCATGAAGTCATGTACTCATTAAGCAACCAGACACTCAACAACCTAAATGCTTACCTCGATGATTCAACAGAGATTTATGAGGTATTGAACGTAAAAATCGACCCATACAAATGCTCAGGAATCTATCCTGAAGTAGCACCTCAGTGCCCGCAGACAGATTACCCGGAAGCATGCGATGGCTGGGATGTAATCGGACTGGGCGGCTCATTTTACAGTATAGAAGATGAAACAACTCACAAATATCTTGGCGACATAGAAGGAACAGTAGAGAGCAACAGGTTCTTCTGGATGTATTACAGACTGATTGAAGCAGAAATAGAAGACTCAATCATAATGGACATAAAAGACTTACATGATCAAATAACAGACTGTGATCCGGAAACAGATCAAAGTTGCGTAGATATAGAAGTATGCCGACACGATAATGGAAACGGAGATGAATGCGTAAATTACTGTGTAGACGGTTACAATGGTGTGACATGCGAGAATATACTGGACCCGGAAGGTTGTGATTTGGAAACAGACACTAACTGCACAGAGACAGAAGTATGCACAAGCGAAGACGGAACACCTTGCGACAATCCATGCATAGATGGTACCGGCGACGTAGTATGCACTGATGAAATAAACCCTAACTGCTGCTGCATAAATACAGGAGATATTAATGGCGTATTTAATTCAGTAACAGGAGATGCAGCGTTCTATGGTCACTTTGACGAATATGTCACATGCACAGTAGAAAAAGAGTGCGTAGATACACACTCAATCTCTATAAAGATAACATGTGTAGACGAAAAATACAAAATACCAGGCGATGATGAGACTGGAGAAAAGTACCTTACATGGGTTATCAGAGAAATGATTGCTATCGGTTGTGATTACAGCACATGCATAGGAGGCTCCGTACTACCAGTAGATCCAATAGCACCACCAGTCCATATGAGCGGATACAACACAGCACATGAAAACGAAGAAGCAGACCTATTCTTTGCAGTTAATGAAGATGCATATTGCTCAGGCAACCTGAAATGCTTTGACCAGGGATATCAAATAGAACCATTTGAAGGGGAAATGTGCTTTGACCCATAATTTATCAGGTCTGAGAGATATATGAATCAATAATGAAAAAACTTGGGATTACCAAACAGCACAACATCCCGGGATTTTTCATAATATACAAAGTATTTTCCATAAAAAGTACTCTTTGTTTAGTGGTTCAAATACACTTTACAAAGATATTTTTTGCGACATCAACGGTAATTTCATATGAAAAAAGGTCAAACTATCGAAATACTCAGTTTCTTAGCACTAGTTGTAATCGCAGTAACATCTATTCTGGCACTGGGACTCATAACATCAGGACAAAAAACAGATGTAAGACAGATTACTCAGGAAGCTCACGAAGAAGAATACTTCAAAGCAGGAGCCAACACGCTAAACATCATAACAGAACCAACTACAGGCAAGACATTCATCGAACTGATGGGACTCGTCGGTTTCTTTGAAAGAGAAACACTTGAATTCGGAGAAACAGATAACCCAATAACAGTAGATGTCACAGACGAATTGACAACAAGACTCAACCTTCTATACGGTGAAGGACACTGGAACATGGAAATACATCGTGAACCAGCATACCAGATTTACGCCATAATGCTTCTTGACGTATCCGTCAGCATGGGAGAAGAAATAGACAACATAAAAAACAACATACAGCACATAATGGACGATGTAGAAGCAACAACAAACAGGCGCGTCGCCTACAAACTATACTTTCTTCCCGGAGGACAATTCTACAGAAACAAATTCGACGACATAGTAGAAAATAACCCTAACTTCAAGACATACATCGTTGATAGCATAGTTTGTACTGAAGTAGTAGGAAGCACCAAAAACGAGGCATGGGCAAAAGGCAT
The DNA here is from genome assembly GCA_030634545.1 of Candidatus Nanohalarchaeota archaeon. GTDB lineage: Archaea > EX4484-52 > EX4484-52 > EX4484-52 > B79-G9 > B79-G9. Next base: position 9,932 of record DAOWAN010000040.1, on the reverse strand, counting down.
GAAATGCCTCATAGAGGAAGAATCAGGCAATTGGGGAACAGTAACCGCTAAAGTAGGCATGATTCTATCCGACGAACCCCCAAGCGGATGTGAAAACTGCGGCTGCGAACAATATCAAGGAGACTCATATGAAGCATGCTGCCCTAGCGTAAATGATTGCAAATATGAAAATCCAGGCGCTTGCGCCACCAAAACCGCAGACATCAACTCACTGATAACCGCAGCCAATGCAATCAACATGAACATATTCACATTAAAAGCAACCCCATGCTCAGTACCCGACCAATTCAAGGATCAATGCAGTTATCACTGGAACCCATACACATGTTCAGGAGAAGACAAACTCATTGAATTCATGGAACAGCTATCAGACGGCACAGGTGCAAGCATGTTCACTGTCGACGACCCTGAAAGCGTATCCAAAGCAATAAAAGAAATAGTACTATCCCAGCCAATACCAGACATACCATTTGAACTGGGCTCAAGTGTCCCAACAGACAAAAGAATCCGAACATACACCATACCTTCCCCGACACCCATACCAGGCGTATACATAAGAACAATCCTAAAACAATGGAACTAAACACAAACACCCCCATCAACCACTCGCTTTCTACCAACCACCAAGCATAAACATATAATACTTTCCACATAATACATAAACTTATGCTACCAAAAATGAACCCCCGTCAAATGGAAAAGATGATGAAGCAGATGGGCATCCAAAGCAAGAACATTGAAGCAGATGAAGTCATCATCAGATGCGCAGACAAGGAAATAATAATAACAAACCCCTCAATCCAAAAAGTCAACATGATGGGTCAGGACTCATTCCAGATCTCCGGCGAAACAACCGAACGCAGCGTAGACGAAGACACCCCAAAATACACAGACGACGACATCCAGATGGTAATGGACCAGACAAATTGTGAAAAAAGCGAAGCAGAAGACGCGCTCAAAGAAACCGAAGGCGACCTCGCAGAAGCCATACTAATTCTAACAAAAGAATAAATCACTCAACCATACACCGCACAGCCTCCCGAACAGCACCAGCAGAACCACACGTCATCCCATACCCTGACCCCAAAAGTTTCTCAACCGAAAGCTGCATAACCTTAACATCACCCTTCCAGCCGCGCCCCCCATCCACACCGCCAGTATAAAGAAACTTCACATCCGAAAGCCCCATCCCGGAAACAACAATCTCTGCAAGCTCAGTAACAGTAATCATATCAGAAAACCCGACATTATAAATCTCCACCCTATTGCCACCCTTCCGCTTCACAACATGAACCATAGCACCCACGCAATCATCCACAAGAAAATAAGACTTATTCTGCCTGCCATCCCCAAGAATCTCAAGCTCTTTAGGATTGTCCCGAAGCTTATTAACAAAATCAAAAATAACCCCATGCGTACCCCGCCGACCCACGCAATTCGCAAACCTGCATATAACCGCAGACATATCAAACATAAAACAATACGAAGAGATAAGCGCCTCACACGCAAGCTTCGACGCCCCGTAAAGAGAAATCGGAACACAAGGCCCATAATTCTCAGGCGTCGGTATAATCGTCGCCTCACCATAGACAGTAGAAGTAGAAGTAAACGCAATACGCTTCACTCCATTCTTGCGCATCGCCTCCAAAACATTACGCGTCGCCAAAATATTCTGCTCAACATGAACATAAGTATCACCTTCGCCAACCCTCACATCCGGGTTAGCCGCCAGATGCCACACAAAATCAGCACCCTTCATCGCACGCCCAAGCGCCCCGGAATCAAGAAGATCACCCCTGACAATTTTCAGCCTAGAATCCTTCCTATACCTACCCAGAAACTCCATATTACCAGACGAGAAATTATCATAGACAACAACCCTATCCTTAGAACAAGAAAGCAGCCGGTCGCACAAATTACTCCCTATAAACCCTGCGCCGCCAGTCACAAAATGAATCATCCTAATCTACCGTCTAAGATACTCAATAATCTTCGCAAACGCCGGTCGGGTCACAAACACACCTATAATCACACCAACAATAGTTGTAAACGCAAATCCGCGCACACCACCAGCCCCGACAGTAAGGAGCGGCACCATGACAGCTATCGTAGTCGTAGCAGACGCAAAAATAATAAAGAACGCCCGCTTAAGCTTGCGCCGCAAACCAAGATCACCCTTCTTCTTATCACTCTCATCAGTAATGATAATCTGGTCATCCACCCCGCTCCCGATAGCAGCAATAATACCAGCAATCGCCGCAAGATCAATAGTCCATTGTATAAACGAAGCAAACCCGAAAATCAACAAAACCTCAGTACACGACGTCAAAATAATAGGTATCACAATCCTCGGATCCTTATACCTCACATATATCACAATACTCACAGCAAGAATAGAAAACAATATCGCGATAATCGCCGAGCGCATAAACTCCTCCCCAAGCGTCGGTGAAATCGTATTCATCTGCACAATCTCAATCTCCGTAGGCAAAGCCCCGGACTCAAGTATCGACTGCAACTGGTTCATATTCCTCCATGCATCATCCCTCGAATCACCAGGACCACTAATCTGTATCTCAGGCTGCACCTGCCCCTGCAAACCAGAAGAAATCTTCAGCGAATCAACAAGCTCATCATCAAGAATAAGATCAATATCACTCGAAAGATAACTTCTGCCATTCGAAAACTCCTTCGTAAGATCACTGGTAACAGCAGCAAACTTTTGAGCTGCCTCAGAAGACAAAGTTATCGTAAACTCAAACTGCCAATTACTCCCGGCCCCCGACAACCTTGCATGCTGCGCATCACGGAACACCTGCTTCACATCATCCCCTGCTATCACAAACGCCTTAAGAATTACAATATTTTCATCCGTCAGGTTCACATACTCAAGCATAACACCCTCAAGCACAATAGTATCACTAACCTCAAGAACAACATCATCAATCTCTATAGCACCCGAAGACAGAAGCGAAAGATCATGCGGCTTCTCATCGAAATTAAACACAACAGACCCATTCCCAACAGTGATATTCCTGCTGATAGTAGCCTCAAACTTACCCTGCCTCTGTATCAGTTCCTTCAACTCTTCCTCATTGGCACCCGCCATCTCCATCTGGATATACCATTCATCATCAATCTCAATCGGACGTATCTGCTTCTCCTTGACACCATAAGAATCAATCCTCTTCTCAAGCACAATAATAGTCTTTCTGAGATTTTCATCCGTAGAATCCTTCAGATGAATCAGCGCCCGGGCACCGCCCTTCATATCTATGCCCTGCTTGATATTTGAACTAAATGACATAGTACCCTCATCATTCATCACAGGATACGGACCTATAGCAACCACTGCAAGAAGTACTAGGACCATCACGAGAATCATCCTCGGCTCCTTCAGAAGTTGCTTAAAATTTATCATTTACTCATCCGCCCCATATGTATTTTCAGGATACCGACATTCTGCATCCACGTAAAAGGTATATCAGCCAAAAGACCAATAATAATCACAAGCGCAATACTATCAAGCGCAGGCGAACTTGACACAAGGAACAATATCGTCATCGCAATAACCGACGTGATAGACATAGTCACACCAGTCTTCATAGACGACTTTATACGTTCATTAAGAGTACCTTCCCCTTTTCGTTTAAGGACCCTCGTAGACAAAAGAATATCAGTATCAATCGAATAACCCATCAATATCAAAAGTCCTGCAAGCGTACCCATACTCAACTGGATGCCAAGAAGATTCATACCGACAAGAGCCGCGATAATATCCGAAACCCCTGCAAGTATCACCGCAAGCGAAGGAACTGGACTTCGAAAAGTCACAAACACCGAAATAGCCATAAGAGCAAAAGCGACAAAAATTGCTCCCAGCGCCTGGTTCCAGAACGCCTGACCGAGCGCAGCACCAATAGAATGCGTACTATGCCCTACCTCATCAATATCCAAAACATCAATCAGTTCAATAAGCTCCTTCTCAGACACATCCTTATCAGTCTCAATAACCAGTGTCTTCGTAATACCCCCAAGCACCCGAACCTTTGTAGTCTTGCCATACTTCTCCTGTATTACCCCGGTAGCATAAGCAACATCAACATCGCCCCGAAACTCAATACTCGCCTGCGTCCCGGACTTGAAATCTATACTCCTCTCAACAATTTCACCAGTCTGCACATACTTGACCATAAGAAAAGAGACACAAAATAACAACAGCAGTAACGACATTACCAGCATCTTCCGTGGATTATCCACAATATAATCAATAGTTTTCTCCATCATAACAGACAACCTTTTTGATGCAAGGCTTTATAAATGTTTTATCAAAAAATCATGAAAATTAAGGTTATAGACAACCAAAAACAAGACAAATCCACAGGCACTACAACAAGACACAGAAAAACAAACAACACAACAATCATGCACTCAGACAAAACACCATTAACCTAAACCGCACCAGAACAAACAAGCGACCTAAAGCATACACTTTAGGTCCCTCTAATACTCAAAAATTCATAAGACACTACATAATCACATGAAATTCAATCATCTTATTAATCCTCTTGACTTCCTTCCAGTTACCTCTAGTAGCCATCTGCCTCTTCATTTCCCTAAGTTGATCCATATCCATACAATCCACCCCTTCCCTAATACAGCAAACAGGAAACACTACATACTACTAATACAATTCTCAAACCCATGTTCCTATATTACTACTTACTCTTTGTTTTATCGTCCCTATTGGGACTCTTTTCCAAGAAAAAGAGCCAAAATCCCCTGTTAAAACATAACATCATATATTATGTTCCCAGACATATATACTTTTCGATATTATTACAGAGTTAATACTTAATAAACAAAAAAATATAACCCCGCACATACATCCAGACCACACCAGTAACCCAAACCGAAGATGAACAGAACAAACAAGTGACCTAAACCGAAACACACACAGACATTTGGACAGCATCCGTGACCTAAAGCGAAGCTTTACGGTCGCTCTGATCGCCAACCTTTTAGAAAGCTGTCAGTCATCAAAAAAGCCCATAGGCTTCCACTCATGTTCCTTCTCTTCCTTCTTAACCGCAGGCGCAGAAGCAGGAGACACAGGACTCTGCTCCGCAGGTTGTATCGGAAACTGTGACGTCGGCTGCACTGGCGGCTGCGCAACAGGATTATAACCCGTACTAGGCGCAAACGACGATGTCACCGGAGGCAGAGAAGACACAGGAGCTCCCTGGGAAAACGAAGGATACTGCGGCTGCCCCACAGGAGGAGAATTAGAAGTATCAGCATCATTATTGACTGCAACCTGTGAAAAATCAACATACCGGTTCTGAAGTTCACCAGAACCCATCGGTGCAGGTTTTGAATCCGGTCGAAAAGACTTCTCCACATCAGCAAGATCAATCTTAGGCGGATCCTTCCTCGACCCATAATTAAAAAGATAATCAAACTTGGAACGTATCGCAGACGGCGCACCACTTCGCTTCGTAGACTTCCGATCATCCACAACACGCCCGCCAGAGCCATCCCCATGATGCTTTATCCTGATATAACCCTTCGGTCTCTTGACATACTTCTTCGCAATCTCAAAAAACAATGCCCCTAAGATAAACGAAACCAACGCAATAACAATTGTATCTGTCATAAACAATAATTAGTCACTCATGGTATTTATTCTTTTCTATGGATTACGCAAAAAACCCTTAAAAATTCGCAATTCATAAACTTATTTAATCTCCCCACCAATCTATCACCATGAACTACGACATACAAATCATCGGTGCAGGTCCCGCAGGCTCATCCCTCGCAAGCAGACTGCGCTCACTCGGACTCACAGTACTCCTGATCGACAAAAAAAAGACAATAGGCAAACAAGCATGCTCAGGACTCTTCAGTAAACGAATCACAAAATACTTCGACATCAGCCCGGACATGATAGAAAACACAATCAAAGGCGCAAGATTCCACACACAAAACACCATCTTCGAAATAAAAAAAGAAAAAACCGAAGCACTAGCAATAGACCGCCCGAAATTCGACCAATTCGTCCTGAAAAAAGCAACAGACTCCGGCGCACACACCCTACTCAACTCACACCTGGTCTCATACACACACACAAAAGACAGCATCAAAACACACATCATGACACCGAAAGGACCACAGGAAATAACTTCAAAACTAATAATCGGCGCAGACGGCGCAGCAAGCACACTACGAAAGACCCTCAACCTGAAAGGAAACCTCAACTACGTCAACGGCATACTATCATACTACCCCGCAAAAAACACATCCGAACTAGTCGAACTATACTACAGCCCGGACACAGCCCCAGGATTCTTCGCATGGATCATACCAAGAGGAACCCGCACAGAATACGGACTTGCAACAGACACCCGCCACAACCATCTCGAATACTTCAAAAAATTCCTAACAAAATTCAACCTCAAACTGACAAAATTCCACGCCCACCCAATCTGCTACGGAAACCAGCAGACAGTAAGTAGCCGCGCACTCCTCATAGGCGACGCAGCCGCACAAGTAAAACCATTCTCTGGCGGCGGTATAATCTACAGCATGATATGCGCAGACATCGCAGCAAAAGCAATAAACAGCGCATTCGACAAAAACAACTTCACAAAACAATTCCTAAAAAAACACTACGAAGACAAATGGAAACAAAAACTCATGCCAAAAATTGAACTGGGACTAGGCATAAGAAACACCCTGAACGCCCTGAACAACCGCGAACTAGACACCTTCTTCGAAACACTAAAAGAACACAAAAGCCAGATTGAATCATCAGGAGACATGGACTTCCTCTAAAACAATATATTGAGGGATACAACAATAACAACACATAATTTGTATCCCCTAAAAACAGAAAATATCTACAAGAACAAAAATCAGCCAGACAGATACTTCTCCATAACATACTCCACAAAAGGTCTCTCTTCCTTCTCAATCTGGAACTTATCAAGAGCATCATAATAATTCTCCAGATCCTCCACAGGAATATCAACCAAAGGATAATTCCTCTTCCACAACACCCAATTCATCAAAAGTCGCGACAGCCTGCTGTTCCCATCCCTGAAAGGCTGGATAGATATTATCTTCAGATGAACCAGCGAAGCCAACTCCAAAGGATGAAGTTTATCCTTTTCAGACTTATACCAGCCAAAGAAATTATCCATCTCCTTTCGGACATCCCCCCATTTCGGAGGCACATAAGGAGTCCCCGCCACCTTCACATCGCGCTCAAGCTCATACCTCGTCTTCCCCGCAATCTCATCCCATACCCCGGACATCAGAATCCCATGAATCCTCCTGATAAAAGCCAAATCCAATACCCCCCGATATTTGGTTATAGCAATGATACCTCTACGGTGATTCTCCAACAATTTCACAGTCTCAAGCCTCTTGATACCCTTAGGCATGATACCATCCTTCAATATCAACGCAGTCTGCCTAAGCGTCACATCCACACCAGACAACTTACTGCTATCATAAGTAAACCGGATAATAAACTCATCCAGCCTCTCTTTCTTCTCAAGCAAACTCAATGTCTGCGCTTCCTTCCTGTAATCATCCTTTTTCTTCTCAATCCTCTCAACATCCTCAAAAGAAAAATACCTATACCTCGAAACATTCATCTCCATAAGAAACCCCCTCTTCAACTGCGCAAGTTTCGTTTTTGCCGGCAACACCTTGCCAATATACTTAGTCTTATGCCTTATTCGCGCGCCATCCCTAAACGTATGAACTAACCGGTAATATTCCTTTCCATTAACAGAGCGCTTCTCAACACAAACCATACAAGTTATTGGGGGATACAAATATTTAAGTCTTTACATTGTATCCCCTAAAAACAGAAATCATACACCCTCTTGAAACTCTTAATGACCAGAAAATATTACTTATCGACACAACAAACGCCACACGGTATATAACCATTCTTTTCAGCCACCCTACTTGTTCTAAATTTTATTTTATTTTTTTCATGAATCTTTTTAATACAGCTACGACCCGGTTTATGATATTTTTTACTTTTTGAGTTACCTATAACAGAACATAATCTGAATTTACCAACGAACCACACACAGACCCTATTTCCTTTTAGGAATTTTATGGATGAGACTAGAATCCGCCAAAATAGGTGTATCTGAGTCAATACAAATCCCAGAATAACGCCCATAAACATGTACTTGTTTTGAAGCGCTTCCTCCCTCTCTTTAATTTCTTGGTCATTCAAGTACCATAAAATAATATCCTCTCCACCAACGTAAGTAAATTTCCAACGATACACCCATTTCCCGTTATCATTATAATAATGACGATTAATCTCATCAGCATTCTCAAAAAAACGAGGAACATCATCCTCTGAAGGTAAAATCATTGTGTTCGCAACAGTATATCCTTTGTCTTTCATATCGGGTAGATTCAGCCAAGCCACAGAATAATCACCATTCTTAAAAATAAAATTGGGCATGGAATAATTAATTAAAAGCAGAAAATTCTGGGTTTTATTCGTTTTGGGAACAAAATGAATATAATACTGACTATAATTTTGTCTATATACAAATCCTTCACGAACAAATAAACGTTCTCTTGTGGTATTTGAAATATTACAATTATACCTATCACGTTCCGCAATACATCCACTATGAGCAGGGCAACCATCATAGTTCTCTGATTCATACAACGCAAAATGAACATTTTCTATAGGTGCATTATTCATATGTTCCCAAGGTATGAAATACATAGTCACATACAGATATGAATCAGATGTAACATCAAACTTAATGACTACCTCTGATTCTAAACTATCCTCTTTAGTTATAGTATGAGTACCATAAACATCTTCAATCTCAATATTTTTATGAATTGGATGTACATTATAACTATCAGCAGAACTCGACAGTAAAACAACAGCGCACAAAACCAATACATCTAAACATATCATTTTCATCCTATAACCTTCACAATTTCTTCCAAAAAAACCACCACACAATCCAAGACACTCACCCATCCTCAAGTCCAAATAGCAATTACCCACAATCTTTAAAATCCTATACTCATACTCATAACAAATAAAACAACCATCATAATCACCCACAAGTTCCCAAAAAAATCATACGGTAACGAACGTAACCAAGTGGTAACCAAAAAGTTTATATAGTTACGAACGTAACCACAAGCATGACCAAAAAAATCAAAAAAATAGAACCGCGCAAAGACGAAGAAGCATACCAGAAAATACTTCACTGGTTCTTCTCATACCCAAACAAAGAAATGAGTCTCAACGACATATCCAAAGAACTAAAAATCTCAAAAACAACCGCAAACAAGATAATAACCATATTCGTCAACGAAAAATTCCTAAAAAAAGAAGTCTTGGGCAGAATATGGAGAATATCATGCAACCAGAACCACCACTACTTTCACACACGAAAAATAAGCCATAACCTGACAATGATATGCGAATCAGGCATACTGGAAGAAATCCACAAACACATTCCAAACGCAAGAGCAATCATCCTCTTCGGCAGCTACAGAAAAGGAGACGACACAGAAAAAAGCGACATAGACATCGCAGTCGAGATTCTGGACAACAAGGAATTGGAGATAACTGAACTGGGAATAATACCAAAAATGAGCTACAGAAAAAACATCCCCGTAAACCTCCACATATTCTCAAGAAACAAAATAGACCTGAACCTCTTTGCAAACATAGCAAATGGCATTGTACTCGAAGGATTCCTAGAGGTGCGACCATAAATGAGATACAAAAGACCAGACATGAAAAACGCACAAAGCATTATCGAAGCAGCGCAAAGAGAAATAAAATTCACACTCACACTAGAACCAACAGAAGACTCCGCAACCACAATCACAAGAAACATATACGAAAGCTTCAGAATGCT
>DAOWAN010000137.1 GCA_030634545.1 Candidatus Nanohalarchaeota archaeon | reverse complement strand
GTAAGGATGAGAAGTGTGGATAATGTTATTGAAGAAATTAAGTTGATACTCAAGAAACAGCCGCTTAAGTTCATCCAGTTCATTGACAGCATTTTTGCAGGATTGCTGGATGAAAAGTGGTTTGAAGAGTTTGCAGAAAAATACAGTACCAGTATATCTATTCCTTTCTATTGCCATGTCAGGGCTAATATGGTCACTCCTAAAATCGTAAAATTATTAGAGAAATCCGGATGCGTAAGTGTGGGGCTGGGTATAGAATCAGGAAATGACCATTTACGAAATGATATTCTTAAAAGGAACATGACAAAAAAGCAGATAATCAGTGCATGTAAACTCCTCAAAAAAGCAAATATCAAAATTTCGTCCCAGAACATGCTTGGATTACCCGGAGGAACATTAAAAACAGACCTTGAAACCATACAAATTAATATCGATGCCGGAGTTGATTACCCTGTATTTATGCTTTGGCAGCCTTATCCAAAAACAGCTCTTGCAGAATATGCTGTCAAAAAAGGATATTTTGATGGAAATTATGAAAAAATAGATTACAGTTATTATTCAAATACGGTGGTTAGATTTAAAGATAAATCGGAAAAAAGACAGATAGAGAATTTACAGAGGCTTGGAGCCATCGGTGTTGAGGCACCTGTTTTGATGCCTCTCATCAAGAGATTAATAATATCACCCCAAAATATTATTTTTGATTCTATTTTTAGGGTGTGGTATAGTTATTGTTGTGAAAAACGCATCACTCCGCATAAAATTACTTTTGAAGAAACAGTACAAAAAATAAAGCCACTTATCGGGATTCATCACAAATAGATTTTTATAGTATTTATAACCATTATATTTACGGGTGGAATAATTGGGTTTGATAGAAAAAATTAGAAAACATGTAAGATTGTTTGTAGTTCTCATGATTGCGATTATTATTGGAATATTTCTTTATCTGACTAGTGGTATTGGGAAAATGTATACGCCATATGAATGATGGCTGTTCTGCTCCATGCGTAGTCGCTGTTATATCGCATCCGGACCTGCATCTTCTACATCTGCATGGGTGCGCTTTATTGAGAGTCCTTTCAGAAAGATTACAAGGAAAGATAAAAAGAGGATGCTTAGACCGACAGTTAGACCATATGCGTCTGCTGTGATACCTATCAGGTAGGGGATTATTGCGCCGCCTATGACTGCTGTCCAGAGTATGCCGGATACGACACTGTGACCGTTTTTCTGGTTTTCTATTGTTACGGAATATATTGTCGGGAACAGGACAGAGCAGGAGAACCCGACCATAGGCAGGAAGATTATTGAGAGGGTTGTGTTTCCAAAGAGGGCAAGGGCGAGAGAGATAGCGCCAAGTATGGAGAATGTTGTGACTAGTGTTTTGGGGGTATGTGTTTTTAGAAGATGACCTCCAAGGTATCTTCCTATTGCAAGCAGGAGCCAGTAGAATGATAATAGATATGCGCCAATTTTGGGGTCAATATTTCTAATTGTTTCGAGATATGTGATAAGCCATACCGCTGCACCCATTTCTACTCCGACGTAAAAGAAAAGTGCGATGAACGATGAGATGACAGAGACATCTTTAAAGTGGTCGAGTATAGATTTTATTGTGAATGCATCGTTTGTTTGTTTTTGGACTTTGATTTTTGTTGCGGATAGAAAGACGATTGCGGATAGTGCAACTATAAGAAAATAAAAGTATCTCCAGCCGATATCTTTTGCCACCAACTGCATTATTACAAGCGGCGCAATAAATGATCCAATACCGAATAGGGATTGGGCTAGGTTCAGGTTTCGGGGGTAATCTTTTTTTGCTCCTGCCTGCTGGACCAGAGGGTTTATGCTTACCTGTATCAGTGTTACGCCTATTCCTGCAATGAAGCCCATCATGAGCAGCATAGTGAAAGTACTCACAAGAGCAAAGAATAATGATCCGATTGTCATCAATAGTACGCCAGTTGCATATATTATTTTGTAGCCGTATTTGTGGGCAAGGACTCCTGCGGGAAGTGATGCAAGACCGTATGATGCAAAGAATGAGAGGGTGATGAGTCCTGCGTCACCAAGAGAGAGACTGTATTCTTTTATGAGTATGTTTGTTACTGCGCCGATGACGTTTGTGAGCAGGGCTATTACGAAAAATGTGAAGAGGAGTGTGTATTTCAGGTTTTTTTGGGCTTTGTCAGGATTATCTGTCATTTTTAGTTATTGTGTGACGGTATTTATAAAGAGATTATATAACTGCCTGATGAGTTTTATTCAGGTCATTGATGCATAGATTTTCTTTCTATAATCCATCTCTATAGTGAAGGCACTAATTAATTGAGTAGAGTGCCTTCCCATATACATCAAGACAATTTGGTTTTGGGTGATGTTTGCTCATTTATTTCATGCCTTGAGTATAAAACGAAAATTTTTAATTGATTGTCCTTGATGTCCAGTATTACTCTATATTTGCCGACCCTTAATCGAAAATACGGGCAGCCAACTAATTTCTTTACATGTGGATATGGTCTGATTCTGCAGCGCTCAATTGCTGAAATTATCCTGTGTCTAAGTTCATGATCCCGCTTTTTGACCTGTTTCAAAAAAAAACGCAGTATAATACCTGTCCATACATCATAGGTCAAGTTCTGCTTTAACTTCTTAATGAGTGAATACTCGACCTTCTTTTATGTCTTTTTCAGCTTGTTTTAGTAAAGTCATGGTTTCTTCAGAAAGTGACATTGTGTCTTCCACCAAATCCCAAATCACTTCTTCGTAGCTTTCTTTATCATATAATTTGCGTCCTTTGAGTACCTGAACTAAATCCTGACTTACCTGAATTGTTGTAGTAACCATAGTAACTATATTGGCGACTATAGTCATAAATTTATCGGGCATTTATCTAAAAATAGATAGGATTATATGGTTTGCGGTGTAATTAAGTATATGGATGATGAATTGGAGAATATTCTGGGCGCTAAAAGCAAGCTCAGGATTATTAGGGCGATGATCAATGCGGATGATGCGTTGCAGTCTATAAATTCTCTATCTGAAATGGCAGAGGTCGCGTATTCTGTTGCTTACCGGGATGTTCATATTTTGAAGGATTTGGGGTTTGTTGTTGATGAGGAGGGTAAATACAGGGTGAACCGTCGCCATTCGCTTTACCTGAAAATCGCGGAGATTTTTGCAGATAAGGAGGAGATCGGAGGTATCAGCATATCAAACAGACAGAGGAAGGATATTGCAAAAATCTGGGCTGAGGTTGGGAATCATGAGAATGCGCAGATTATCATGCATCACAATGCGGACCCGGATGCTGTCGGGAGTGCGGTTGCGCTTGCTCTTTTGCTGAAGAAGCAGGGCTTGCGGGTGACTGTGAGTGCGCCATTAGGCATCAGCCGGCAGGGGCGACGGGTTCTTGAGAAGTTCCAGTTTCATGTGAGGGAAGAGGTTGAGAAGAGTCCATCTCTTGTGTTTATTGTGGATTCGTCGTCGTCTGAGCAGATTGGCAAGCTTGCATTTCGGACTAAACCGAAGATTATATTGATAGACCATCACCAGAGGGGGAATCTTGCGAAAGACGCGGATTTTACGTTTGTTGATACTGAGGCGCATTCATGCGCAATTCTTGTATACAGGATGATTGTGTCTTTGGGCATTCCTGTTGTTTCGCATGCTGCGCCGTTTATACTTTGCGGTATTGTTGCAGATACTGCGTTTTTGCGTATTGCATGCAAAGAGGATATTGATGCTGTGGATGAGCTTTTGAATCATGTTGAGCTTTCGGATATTTTTGATGCGCTAAGTGTGAAGGAGGATATTTCTGAGCGTATCGCCAAGCTGAAGGTGATGAGGCGGGTGGAGCTTTATCGTGTGCGGGATTTGATTATTGCTTTTTCGCGGGCAGGGTCATTTGAATCGAGGGCTGCGGTGAGTATTATCCGGATGGGTGCTGATGTTGCGGTTGTTTTTAATGTGAAGAAAAGTGAGATTCGGATTAGTGCGCGTGTGAGGAAGTATCTTTCTTCAGATATTGATCTTGTGAAGATGCTTAAGAATGCGGAGCCGCTGATTGAGGGCAGTGTGGGCGGGCATGCAGGGGCAGCGTCTGCGAACGGGAAGAATCCTAATAAGGTAAATGAGGTACGTAAGGTTATTCTTAAAAGTTTTGAGAAGAGGGCTAATAGTGTTTCGAAGCTGATTAAGTGATGATTTTGTGGGAACCTAAACCTTAATAAAAACCGGTTTCTATTATATGATGGATGAGCGCAGAGAAAAAAGATGAGTCTGGAGATAAGAAGGTTGTCGGGCTTGTTGAAAAGGTGAAGATCATCGGCAGGAAGGAAGTGTTTGCGGATGCTATCATTGATACTGGCGCTACAGGTACTTCTATTGATGTGAGGATTGCAAAGGAGGCAGAACTCGGACCGATTACAGGTACTGTGAAAGTCAAGAGCAAGACTTCAGCAGATGGTTATACAAGACGCATAAAGGTTGATGCCAAAATTGATATCAAGGG
>DAOWAN010000062.1 GCA_030634545.1 Candidatus Nanohalarchaeota archaeon | reverse complement strand
ACTAGCATCATCACTCTTCAACTTCATACTAATAACCATCCTACTGGGAGCAGTATCACACTATCTATTAGGCTTCAGATGGATTCTCGCACTCTCACTAGGCGCACTATTCTGCGTCCTCGACGGCACAATAATAAACAGCATACTTGAGACAATCAAACTCAGCCCAAAAGCAGAAGCAGAAATCCAGACCGAAAGCGCAATAATCGACATCCTCGTAATAGTCGGCATCCTCTCCATACTAAACTTCTCCACAATGGTCATGAACGAAATAACCCAAAGCATCACAAACTACCTATTCCTAAGCTTCGGCATAGGCATCATCACAGCCATAATATGGGCATTCGCACTAAAACATGTAGGCGACTACTCAAGCGCACCAGTCGCCACAATGGCAGTCCTCGTCACACTCTACGCCTTCGCAGAATACGTCGAAGCAAACGGAGTCATAACAATATTCTTCTTCTCCATAATGCTTGGAAACGCCAGCCTCTGGAGCAAACTCCTCTACAAAGAACAAAAAGAAGACGTAGGTCACCTTGAACTCGAGACAAAGCACTTCTTCAAAGACATAAGCTTCCTCATCCGCACATTCCTCTTCGTATACCTCGGCATCCTCGTAGACTTCAGCCAGTGGATATACCTCCTATACGGTCTCATATTCTTCCTCACTGCATACACACTAAGAGCCCTCGTAGTAAGAAAACTAATAAACCACGACCTCGAAGAAAAAGACGAGCACTTCCTCGAAGCCATGTGCGCAAAAGGACTCACCCCAACAGTCATGCTCGCAGTGATACAGGCAAACGCCGCATTCACAAACATCGTAGTCGGAGGCATATTCTCAAGCATCCTCATAACATCTATACTAATCTTTCTGATAGACAAAAACAAATTCACATCAATCAGCGAAATAATCTACAAAAAACTAGGACAACACAAAAAGAAAGAACCACAACACGACCACGAAGAAGAAAAGACCCAAGAACAAAACTCATTCTCAGAAGACATAAAACTAATCTCAAAAGCAGTTTAACATCAAACCATTTACCATACAACAGACATCAATTGGGTTGTATGTTCTTTTGTATAATCCAAGCCACAAAACAGCAATCAATACATTTATAAACTTAATCACACTAAAAACTATATTCGTAAAACATAACCAAAACAGAAGTATTTATGAACATACAGGGGAATTCACCAATATTCTCTATTCATCATCTGACCGGACAAAAACCGGCATCACATAACCAACCGGAGTAATAACTATGTACACACAAACCATCTCAAAAATTCTAACAACCCCAGAAAACAACCATTCATCCATAGATACATTTATAACATTATCACTTAAATAGAGTAGTTCCAAACACATAATACCACAGAGTGGGCCCGTAGCTCAGTCTGGCTAGAGCACCGGGCTCTTAATCGACGAGGGTGAAGCTTTTAACCAGACGGTTAATGCACCGGAATCTGTAGAAGATACCCGGGTGTCGCGGGTTCAAAACGAACAAATAAAAATGTCCGTGAAATTCCCGTCGGGCCCACCACAAACCTTTTGGTGAAAAACAACATGAGCGAAAAAGAAATCTTTACACATGAACTGGTTCCAGAACATAAGATACTCATGAAAAACGAATCACAAAAAATTCTAAAAGAACTCAACATAACAGCCAACCAGCTCCCAAAAATAGTCGACACAGACCCAATCTGCGAAATAATCGGCGCAAAGACAGGAGACATAATCGAAATACTCAGAGACAGCCCTACAGCAGGAAAAACAAAATACTATCGGCTTGTAATCCCCGAATAAGACGTGTTATCTATGGAAATCGCAAAAAGCTACCTTGAAGAATACTCAAAAAACAAAGGATTTATAGCCCATCAGATAGACTCATACAATGACTTCATCAAAAGACGCCTCCAGAAAACAGTAGACGAAATAGCTAAAATCACAATCGAACTCCCAACCGGCGAAGAACTCACAATCAAACTCGGGAAAGTAAGCATCGAAAGAGCACAAATAAACGAAGCAGACGGCTCCGTAAGAGCAATCCATCCCTCAGAGACACGCCTAAGGAACCTCACATACTCAACCCCAATATTCGTAGAAATGACACCCATATTCGAAGAAAGAGAACACGACACAGAAACAGTAGAAATAGGCGAAATCCCAATCATGGTAAAATCCTGCCTCTGCCCTCTCTCAAGAATGACAAGAGAAGAACTAATAGATGCAGGTGAAGATCCCCATGACCTCGGCGGCTACTTCATAGTAAACGGCACAGAACGGGCAATCGTCCTATCAGAAGAAATAGCACCAAACAAACTAATATTACAAAAAAAAGCAGACGAGATCACAGCAAGAATAAACTGCGAAAAAAACGGCTACATCCAACGCCACGTCTTCGAACGCTGCCCTGAAGGCATCATAACAGCAAAATTCGCAAACCTCGTAAAAACACCAATACCCATAATCGTATTAATGAAAGCACTTGGTCTCGAAACAGACAAAGAAGTCATAGAGGCAATCGGCACACAAGAAGAAGACATTGAAGACGTATACATCAACATCTACGACACCCAGATTGCAAACAGGGAAGAAGCCCTCGACTACATCGGCAAAAAAATGAAAGTACGCATGAAAGAGCAAAGAGAAGAACGCGCCACCCAACTGCTAAACAACTACCTTTTGGCACACCTCGGAAACAAGCCAGAAGACACAATAAAAAAAGCAAAATTCCTCGGTCTCGTCATGCGCAAACTAATCCTCCTCCACAAAGGCAAAATCAAAGAAGACGACATAGACCACTACTCAAACAAAAGACTGAAAATGTCAGGAGACCTCCTCGAAATACTCTTCAGATCAATCATCATGGGCAGATGGGGACTCATAGCACGCCTCCAATACAACTACCAAAAAATGATGAAACGCGGCAGAAAACTACTGAAACTTCAAAGCGTAGTAGTCTCAGACGTTCTCACAAAACAAATCATGAGAGCAATGGCAACCGGCAACTGGGTCGGCGGCAAAACAGGCGTATGCCAGCGTCTCGAACGCTCAAACTTCATAAGAACCATAAGCCACTTAAGAAGCGTAGTATCACCATTATCATCCACTCAGGAACACTTTGAAGCAAGAGAACTCCACGCAACACAATGGGGACGCCTATGCGCAGTAAGAACCCCTGAAGGTCAAAGCATCGGTCTTAGGAACTTCCTCGCACTGGGAGCACAAGTCACAATACCCTCAAGCGACTCAGACCAGACAAAAGTCCTAAGCACCCTGAAAAGCCTCGGAGTAGAAATAGAAGAAGAAAAGAAATAAAAATAATCAGAAGCTGAACAACATGACTGAAATTTACATTGACGGAATCCATAAAGGAATATGCAGCAACCCAGAAGAACTAGTCAGGACACTAAAAGAAAAAAGAAGAAAAAAAGTATTACCTGCACAACTAAACATCGCATACCACAAAGAAAAAGACGAAATACAACTAAACCTTGACGGTGGTCGTGTAAGACGCCCGGTAATCGCCATCGTAAACGGAAAACCCCTGCTCACAGACGAAATGCTCAAAGACATCGAAGCCAAAAAACTCACATGGAAAGACCTGATAGACCAGAACATAATAGAATTCCTTGATGCAGAAGAAGAAGAAAACGCCTACATTGCAGCCACAAAAGAAACAGTCACCGAAGAACACACTCACCTCGAAATCGACCCGATACTCATACTCGGCATCGCCGCATCACTTTTAGCATACCCTGAAAAAGACCGTGGTGATCGTCTTAACTACGGCTCACGAATGATAGTCCAGTCAACCGGTCTTTATCTCCACAACTATCTATTAAGAGACGACACAACATCAAACCTCCTTATTCACGCACAAAGACCAATAGTCAAATCACAAACAACAGAAGCAACCGGTCTCTCAACCCACCCCACAGGCCAGAACCTCGTAATCGCCATAATGCCATACTACAGCTATAATATCGAAGACTCTATCGTAATAAACAAAAGCTCACTCGAACGCGGTCTCGGCAGGTCCCTATTCATCCGCACACACCTCACAGAAGCAAGAAGATATTGGGGCGGACAGGAAGATGAGATTGGCATCCCGGACCAGGAAGTACGAGGCTACAAATCAGAAGAAGAATACTCACAGCTCAACGAAGAAGGAATAATCTCACCTGAAACAACTGTAAAAGACGGCAGCGTACTAGTCGGAAAAACATCCCCTCTGCGTTTCCTCGGCATCCAGAAAGAGATAAGGATGGGCATAAAAGACCGCAGAGAAAACTCATTGACATCATCAAAAGGAGAAGACTGCAGCGTAGAAAAAGTAATACTCACAAGCACAAAAGACGGCAACACACTGATAAAAGTATCTGTAAGAGAACACAAAGTCCCGGAAGTAGGCGATAAATTCGCATCCAGACACGGTCAAAAAGGCGTAATCGGTCTGATTGTACCCGAAGAAAACATGCCTTTCACCAAAGACGGCATAACACCAGATATAATAATCAATCCTCACGCAATCCCCTCAAGAATGACAGTAGGTCAGCTCCTTGAAATCGTAGCAGGCAAAAAAGGCAGCCTTGAAGGAAAAGAACAGGACGGCACAGCATTCAAAGGAAATGTAGATGAAATAAGAACTCAGCTAAAAAAACTAGGATTTCGTGACGATGGAAAAGAACGCATGTACAACGGCGTAAACGGCGAAATAATCGAAGCCCCGATACTCATCGGAATGGGCTATTACCAGCGCCTCTACCACATGGTATCCCACAAGATACACGCACGATCACGCGGACCAGTAGCACTGCTAACAAAACAGCCAACAGAAGGTCGCTCCAAAGAAGGCGGTCTGCGATTCGGAGAAATGGAAAAAGACTGCCTCATAGCCCACGGCGCCGCCGTAGCCCTCAAAGAACGATTCTCATCAGACAAAACACAGATTCCTATCTGTAAAGAATGCGGAATAACCGCAATCCACGACAGGATTAAAAACAAAGTATACTGCCCGCTCTGTAAAGGCTCAAAAATAGAAGAAGTTGAAATGTCCTACGCATTCAAACTGCTGCTCGACGAACTGCGCAGCATGTTGATATACCCTCAGATACTCACAGAAAACTAATCTAGGTGCAAACAAATGTCAAGAATAAAAGAAATCAGATTCAAGATGATATCCCCTGAGATAATCAGAAAAATCTCAGTCATGCCCGTCGTCACATCAGAAGTCTACGGTGCAGACGCATATCCTATAGACGGCGGAGTAATGGATCCGCGGCTCGGCATAATCGATCCTGGTATGCGTTGCTCAACCTGCGGCGGCAGAATCGGGGAATGCACCGGTCACTTCGGTCACATAGAACTTGCACGTCCGATAATAAACATACTCTACCTGCCGCAAATCAGGCTCCTCCTGACCCACTCATGCCATAAATGCGGCGCCCTTCTGGTAGACAAAACAAAACTACAGGAAGGCATATCCATAAAAAAACTTAAACTTGCAACAACATGTCCGGACTGCGGTGAAAAACAAGGCAAAATCAAACTCGACAAACCATCCACCTTCGTAAGAGACAAACACTCACTAACTTCTGTAGAAGTAAGAGAACATCTCGAAAAAATATCCGATGAAACAGCAGGACTGATAGGCATAAAAGGCGGAAGACCTGAATGGTTCATCCTGACACTCATGCTAGTCCCGCCAGTAACCGCAAGACCATCGATAACACTCGAAAACGGCGACCGCTCAGAAGACGACCTGACCCACAAACTGGTCGACATAATCCGTATCAACCATCGCCTCGCAGACAATCTTGAAATAGGCGCCCCGGACTTCATAATAGAAGACCTCTGGGAACTTCTGCAATATCACATAAGCACATACTTCAACAATGAAATCTCAAGCATACCTCCTGCAAGACACCGCTCAGGCAGAAGCCTAAAGACACTGGCACAACGACTAAAAAGCAAAGACGGTAGATTCCGCCACAACCTCACAGGCAAACGCGTAAACTACTGCGCAAGAACAGTAGTATCCCCAGACCCAAACATCAGCCTAAATGAAGTAGGCATCCCCGACATAATCGCAAAAGAACTCACAATACCAATCAAAGTCGCAAAACAAAACATAAACGAAATAAAAAAATACATCCAAAACGGTCCAGGCATCCACCCCGGCGCAAACTACGTAACACGTCCGGACGGCATCCGAAAAAAAGTCATCAACGAAAACAAAGAATCTATTCTTGAAGAACTCACAGAAGGATACACCATAGAAAGACATCTCATAGACGGCGACATCGTCCTCTTCAACAGGCAGCCATCCCTCCACCGTATGTCTGTAATGGCACACTACGCAAAAATCATGCCCCACAAAACATTCAGACTAAACCTCTGCGTATGCAAACCATACAACGCAGACTTCGACGGCGACGAGATGAACCTTCACGTTCCACAGACTGCCGAAGCAAGATCAGAAGCAGAACAACTCATGCTAGTCGAACAGAACATAAAATCCCCCAGATTCGGAGGTCCGATAATGGGCTGCGACCAGGACTACATCTCAGGCGCATATCTCCTGACAAGACTTGGCACAGAATTCACAAAACAGGAAGTAGCACAAATACTCACAAACTCAGACATAATCACAGGTCTCAAAAAAGACACATACACAGGCAAAGAACTATTCAGCTTCGCAATACCCAAAGGCATAGACCTTGAATTCAAAGCCAATACATGCCGCAAATGTCAAATCTGTAAAAAAGCACAATGCGAAAACGACGCATACGTCATCATAGAAAACGGCGAACTAAAGAAAGGCGTCGTCGACACCAACGGCATCGCAGCCTTCAAAGGAAAGATAATCGACAACATCGACATAGAAAAAGGACATCCAGAAGCAAGAAAGTTCATAGACAGCATAACAAAGATCATATCACACACAATGATGAGATTCGGCTTCAGCATATCACTCGACAACCTCGACACAGACCAAAAAACCCAGGACAACATACAAAAAGGAATCGACGAACAATTAAAAGAAATCGATAAACTAATAGAGATATATAAAAAAGGAGAAATAGAAGTATCCCCTGGAAGAAGTCAGGAAGAGACCCTCGAAGACCTGATAATGATTGAACTCTGGAAAATCACAAACAAAACACAGGAAATAATCGACAAAAATGTAGACGAAACAAACACCGCAATAGTCATGGCACGAACAGGTGCACGCGGCAGCATTCAAAATCTCGCATACATGTCCGGACTGGTAGGTCAGGAAACAATCCGCGGAAGAAGAATATTTCGCGGCTACACAGGAAGAACACTATCACACTTCAAAAAAGGCGACCTAAGCCCGGCATCACACGGCTTCGTAAGATCATCATTCCAGAAAGGTATAGACCCAATAGAATTCTTTTTCGAAGTCATGAAAGGTCGTGAAGGTATAATGGACTCATCATTAAAAACACGCGTCAGCGGCTACATGCAGCGCCGTCTCGTAAGCGCTCTTCAGGACATAAAAGTAGGCGAAGATTTCCGTGTCCGTGACAGTTCAAACACAATAATCCAATTCACCCCCGGCGAAGACGGCATAGACCCTGCAAAAAGCGATGGTGGCTACATCAATAAACAAATCGCTACAGAAAACAGGCATAACATAAAACAGACAGGTAACAAAATAACAACAACCAAAGAACTACCAGGCATCTACGAAAACATGAACCTGGCAAAAAAAGAAAAAGACATGCTCAAAAAAAGATTCCAAAAGATCAAATACGAAGTAGGCGAAGCCGTAGGCGTAATAGCAGCCCAGTCTATCTCAGAGCCGGCAACACAGACAACTCTAAGAGCATACCACTCCGAAGGTCGTACACAACTGGTCACAACAAAAGGTCTTCCAAGACTCATCGAACTATTTGACGCAAGAAAAATACCCAAAACACCCACAATGGAAATATACCTCGACGAAGAACACAACAACAAAGAAGACGCAAGAAAAATAGCTGCAAAAATAAAAGAAACCAAACTAAAACACATACTAAAAGAAGACTCAATAGACATGATCAACCTAAAAGTCGAACTCGTACCAGACAAAACCCTGCTCCACAACCTCGACATAACAACAGAAAACATCGTCTCACTAATCAAAAAAGGCATAAAGTATATAAACATCAACTCCGAAAACGACATAATAACAATCGAAATCGCAGAAAACAAAAAACCCGATTTCTCAATAAGCGACCTGCAATCCATAAGAGTCCGTGTAAGAGCCCTATTCATGAAAGGCATCAAAGGCATAGAACAGGCAATAGTCGAACACGAAAATGAACACTGGATAATAAAGACCCTCGGCTCAAACCTAAAAAGAGTCCTCAAGATGCCAGGAATAAACATAACAAAGACCACATCAAACAACATATTTGAAGTTGCAGAGACCCTCGGCATAGAAGCCGCAAGAAACGCAATCATAAACGAAGCAACAAGCACAATGCGCGAACAGGGTGTCGACACAGACATACGCCACCTTCTGGTCGTTGCAGACGCAATGACAAACGACGGCACAATCAAGGCAATCGGCAGATACGGTCTCGCCGGAAAAAAATCATCAGTACTCTCAAGAGCAAACTTTGAAGAGACAGTAAAACACCTCACACAAGCTGCCTCCGCAGGAGAAATAGACCCTCTTGAAAGCGTGATAGAGAACATAATAATAGGAAACATCGCTCCTATAGGTACAGGAATGATAAAACTAAAAGTAAAAGATTAAAAACAATGGTGCTAAAATGGACATAACAAAAACAATCAAAAACGCAATAGACTCAGACAAAATAACAATCGGAACAGACACAACCCTAAAATACCTGAATCAGGACAAACTGGAATCCGCAATAATCGCTGCAAACTGCCCAAAAGACATCCGACGCGACATACAAAACGCAGCAAAACTCTCAAACTCAAAGATACACATCTTCACCGGCACAAGCATCGAATTAGGCGCATGCGCAAGAAAGCCATTTTCAATATCAATATTAGGTCTCAAAAAATAAGACAACCAACCTCCTGCGTGAACCCAATGCCCGTAAAATACACAAACGACGACATAATAAACATCACAACATTCGAAAAAATCACAAAAACACGCGTTGTTGACTACGCAAACGAAAACAATACACTATATTTCGTAGTAAAGACAAACAACTTCAAAAACCTCATCGGCAAAAACGGCTCAGAGATAAAAAAAACCATCCACAGGATGAACCAGAACCTGATAATATACAGACACTCAGAAAACGCAGAAGAATTCACAAAAAACATGCTTCCAATCCCTGCAAAAAAAATAAGTCTGACCGAAAACAACCAGAAAAAGACAATAACCATCGAAACAGAAAAAAGAAACAAAGGCTTGTTAATAGGCAGAGACGGTAAAAACATAAACATAATCAAAATCTTTTTAAAAAGACAATTCAATATTGATAATATAAAAATAGAATAACGGTGAAACAAAAATGTCAGGCGGACTATATGCAGGAAGAAACCTAAGAAAAGACAGGCTCAAGAAGAAGTGGAAATCAATCGACTTCGCAAGAAAGACCCTGCGCCTCAAAGAAAAAACAGATCCCTTAGAAGGCTCAGCTCAGGCAAAAGGCATAGTACTCGAAAAAAGACAACTGGAAGCAAAACAGCCTCACTCAGGCATGCTAAAATGCGTAAGAGTACAGCTAATCAAAAACGGCAAACAGATTACCGCATTCTGCCCACTCACAGGCGCCATAAACCATGTACAGGAACACGATGAAGTACTCCTCGAAGGCATCGGCGGCTCAGAATCCGGTCCAAAAGGCTCGCTGCCATCAGTAAAATGGAAAGTGATCCATGTAAACGGCATCTCACTGAACGAACTAATAAAAGGCACGAAAAAAAGACCTAGCAAATAAGATGATACTATGACAGAAATAAAACAACAACCTTCAGTAACAACAGAAATAAAACAAAAAACTCCTGAAACTACAAAGCAAAAACCATCAGAAATAGAGCTATTCAACACATGGAGCACAGAAAACATAAAAGTCTCAGACCCGGGACTTGTAAACTACATAAACCTAAGCCCCGTAATAGTCCCAAAAAGCGGCGGAAGACACGCAAAAAACCCGTTCCATAAATCAAAACTAAACATCACAGAACGCCTCATAAACAAGATGTTCGTCGCAGGTCACCGCGGCAGAAAACATAAATTCTCAAGCGGTCACAACGTTGGAACAACAACAAAAACAACAAAAATAATAATAGGTGCATTCAACATCATCGAGGAAAAAACCAAAAAAAACCCAGTTGAAGTTCTCGTAAAAGCAATAGAAAACTCTGCTCCCTTAGAAGAAGTACTAACATACCAGAAAGGAGGCATATTCGCAAGAGAATCCGTAGTAACAGCCCCTCAAAGAAGAGTAGACCTCGCCCTGAAACACATTGCACAAGGCTCATACCAGAGATGCGTAAAAAAGAAAAAAAGCGCAAGCCAAAGCCTATCCGAAGAGATACTCTCAGCATACAAAAGCGATCCTGCAAGCTTTGCAATACAGGAAAAGACAAGAAGAGACAAAGAAGCCACAGGCGCAAGATAAATTTTTTGGTCCATCCCTATTTAAATTTACAGGAAAAATATAGAAACCAAACATAATACGAGGTCATCATAGATGAGAAGAGAAATAATAATACTCCTCATTTCAATATCTTTAATTATGGGATGCTCTGATTCAGGGATGACATCTGTACTTTTTAGCGAATCTGAAATGAGTTTACTGAAATTAACTCAAATTACCTCTACTACGAATTCATATAAAGATAACCCTGAAATAAAAGCAATAGAAAGATTCGCAGCTACATATTCTCATAAAGATTCAAAACATAACATCATTTTAAACATCTTTAAATATAATTCAAAAAAAGATTTAAATGACGATTATCCCGATAAAATTAAAGTACTTATGGAAAATGAAGATAAGTATACTAAAATAAGTGAAAATGAATTTGGGGACAAGGGATATTCTGTCAAAGATAATACTCATGGAGCTTATTCAATAGTTTTTGCTAAAAAATCATACCTCGTCTCATTTACTTTTCCGCCAGATATTCCTAATACTCAAATTAAAGAAATTGTTAAAACAATAGAAGACAAAATATAATCTTGTAATCAAATAGATATATCAAACCACCAAAAAAGATAAAAACATAACAAAAGAAAGACAAAAAAAGGTGTATTCAATGGCTTCGGCATCAAAAATATTAATATTTTCAGCATTCTACTTAATATTTGCAATATTAAATGCAATTCTTTCAATTGGTCCTTCTATTTATATCATAGCCATAATATACAATCTGATATTCTGTTTTATAGTATACTATGATGCAAAAGCCCGTAACCTAAACGAAAACTATTGGCTCTTAATATTCTTTCTTGGAGGCATAGGAGGACTAATATACTATCTTGTAGCAAGCAAAACAAAACAAATCTAACAATGACCCCTCAATTGCTTCAAAACGACTGACAATAAAAAATCAAAACACATAGAAAGCAAATCACACAAAGGTACAAAAAGTGATGAGACACAAAGCCACTTTAGCAACATTTATTATAATACTCATATTCTTAGTATCTCCGAATGATTGAGTCTTTTACATCTCAATACATTAAACTGGGTCATAGAATTTTATTGAAACTCGTTTAAGATCAATCAATTGCTCAATATTCTATCAAAAAAGGATCATTGTAGTACATATTTCTTGTTTT
>DAOWAN010000042.1 GCA_030634545.1 Candidatus Nanohalarchaeota archaeon | reverse complement strand
TTTCCCTGTAAAACTGTTTTTCACTCAACTGGAAAACCTGTATCTTTATGCCCGTAAGCGCCTCTGCCCTCTTAACCGCATCCCCTGTATCTGTCCTGCAATTATATACCTCTAAAATATCCAAATCAGACTCATCTGTAAAAGTTCCCTTAGCAGTAGAGCCAAACACAACCATAAAGACCGGTTTCTTAACCAGACTTTTAATATATTCTCTGAGCGCATTTTTTCTCAACAAAGGCAGCCCTTCAATCTTCTCATCATCAAACACAGGAAACACTTTAGGAACCTGACTGCGCCTAACTGAAAACTTCTTCAGGTTCCCCTCCCTTTCAAACCCCAGTATAGTCTCATCCAAAAGCGCATTCAGATGCCGTGTAACCGTACTCTCATTAAGCCCGACTCTTCGCGCAATCTCTCTAAGATGCAGCGCATGATTCTTATTCATGTAAAACAATCTAAGAATCTTACATATTCCGGGTTTCATCAACATTGTTTGCATAATTAAAACAATTGTTTCATATATCCAAACATTTATCTGTTTTTCTGTTTTTCAATATTTTCATCCAATTCAACAAAATCACTATCTAAAGACTTAAATATGTACTCAACCAGAGATTTCTAATGGTCGCAGAAGAAATAGTAGGATTGTCTGGTAATTTGCCATCTTATATCATGATGACAATCTTATTCTCATATTTAATCTGGTCTAAATTTCTTAAAAACGGTAGCTTAAAACCGAAAAATTTAAACGAGGTTTTAGATATTATAACAATCTCTATTTTCACTTTTGTTAATTTGATGGGTCTGATTATGCTCGTTTCACTTATTTTTGGTCTATTTAATTTGTACAATCTAGGGATCTCAAAAGTGTGGGCGGTAGCAACAACTAGTATTTCTGGAATACTTGTTATTGTATTATTGGTTTTTATTTACAATTTTAGAAACAAAAAATATCGTGATAAAAAAAGCTCAAAATCATATTTCAAAAAGGAATTTATTTCTTCTATATTTTCTTACTGTTGTTTTATTTCAATTTTTATTGGTTTTTACCTTTTATTAAGTTTAAGTACCTTAAATTATTTTTTCAATGAGAATATTGATTTAATGCTGATAATTATCACATCTATGTTTTTTTGTTTTGTAGTTCTACTCAAAGCACTATTTGAGATTAAATTTAAATTATCAATATTATCAAGAAAACAGATTTTTATATGTCTTGTAATCATTCTAGTTATTTCTATTTTCTTAGGTATACTTATAGCACCTATCGTGGATTATGAAGATGTAGTGACTTCAGATTATCATATCTATGTTCCAAGTTATAATCCTCCTTCAGAATATTGGAATATTTATTTGCGAATAAACCAACCCATGACAATTAGGAGTTTCGGTGTAATTACTCCATTAATACCTCTTATACCTATTGATTATGCTCAGAATAATATCGCTACGGTAGGTTTAGCTGCAAAATTTTTCAAATTATCTATAAATACCTCCGAAGATATACGATCTCAAACTATTGTTGGTGGTCTTGAAAGTATGAGAAATTATAACCCGAAAATGGACAAAGGGTATGGTTTTACTAGTTTGGTTCTTGATGAAGAAAAAAAGTTAATCCTATTAAAATTTGATGAAAAAGAGGTTAAAAAACATAATATTAGTCAAATTATTCTTGAAGGCTATGTCAAAAAGAACATGGGTGAGTTAAATTATTCCTATATCGATAATCATGAATCACCTGATCTTTGTTATGGTGATGGTTGTACATTAATTATTGACGCTACTAATGGTTTAGATCTGCCAGTTTATTTGGAAGATGATTTTTTTATATTCAATTTTAACAATAAAAACATAACCGACAAATCAAAATGCAAATTCGTTAACGTGACTTCCAACTATCCAGTTCGAAAAGATAGCTCTCCGGATGTAGGAGATCGTTACATGCATGCTGATTGTGATGGCGATTTTTGTTCATTTTATATTTGTGATGTTAACGAAGATCCTCATCTTTTTAGAATTGATTTAGGCATTAAGGAAGGTGGTGTAGGCGTAGAACTGAGACAATTATGGTTTACAAAACCACTAACCATCAACGCAAAATTCGACATCGTCTGTTAAAAATATATTCGTAGAACTCTCTCTTCTTCCCAAAAACAGATCCAGAAAACCAAAAAACCACAACCCTATCCGCCCCCAACAACAACTCAATCGCACCAAAACCTCCCTAAAAACAGGGAACATTCCCTAAAATCAGGGAAACATATAAATACATACGCACCAATAATACCCACATGGAAAACATACTCTCAAAAAAAACCACCCTGCGCATACTATCATTTCTCTTCAAAAACCCGAAAAAAGAATTCACAGAAACAGAACTGATAAAAAAAACCAGCCTAGGAAAAGGCGCAGCATCCGATGCAATAAACCAACTCTTCAACTCAGGTATAATCAATATACAACGCATTGGAAAAACAAAACTCATCTCCCTAAACCCATTGAACCCCCTGGCATTCAGCCTGAGAAATCTTTTTGATTGGGAAAGATTCATGTCCCTCCCGAAAAACAGGATATCATCCATTCTGCTATTCAAAACATATACCTATAACCATACAAAAGCAATAGTACTATTCGGCTCTTTGCCAGCCGGTACATTCAATGAAAAAAGCGACATAGACCTCCTTGTAATCACAGACCATGAAAAAGAAATCAACACCGCCAAAAAAAGAATATTTGACTTAACAGGCGAAAGATTAAACATCCATCTTCTAAAACCCAAAAAAGAACACCCAAACAATCTAATAACCAATGCCATCCTAACCGGAATATTAATCTACGGCGCAGACTACATAAGAGAACTCATGAAAACCCCCATATACTCCGAAGAACTAAACTATCTAAAAGAAAGAACCAGCGTCGCATGGAGAAACTACATGAACAAAGATTATGACTCTGTCAAAGAAATCATATCCTCAGTCTCACAAGACATGGCATTCTTCGCATGCAAAATCGAAAAAATAGACGCCCCCTCAAGAAAAGACGCCCTATCCAATATAAAAAATATCAAAGACTATAAAGCACTATACAACATAAACAAACAAAAACCAGACAACCAACTGGCAATTCTGGATGACATCTACATGAAACTTTTCAACAAAACAATACTACAGGGCGAGGAAATTGAGAGATGAAATACTCTACGACTTAAACAGGGCAAAAAACGCACTCCAGTCTGCAAAAAGAAACTTTCAGGAAGGAGACATATACACCGCAGCCAACAGGATATTTGTAGCCTGCGAAAACGCTGTTTTTGTACGCATGAAACTGAAGTACGGCAACACAACAATATCACGCAAAAGAATAATCCAAAAAATAAATGCCATTGACCCCCAGCTAAAAGACCTATACGAAGCATCATGCGATATCCGGGTGCAGGCAGATTACGGCAAAAGAAGCAAGATAACAGAACTAAACAAAGCCAGCATTGAAGACATCATAACCAAAGTAGAAAAAATATAACCGATACTGAAGCTGAACTAACTGCGCATCAGCAATAAACCTAGCTAAAAACAACACCTCATAAACAAATAGTCCTTTTTGTCGCACATACACGACAACTTTACCTGTTTTTGTCATATATACACGACACATTTATCGGCTCCAATCCTGTATACGACACATATGTTTTCTCTCAACATCTAGCTGTCATTATAAAAACAACACCTTTATAAATACTGGTCATCATAATGACAACATGGACTTAAGCATACAGAATCCCTGGTGGCAGAATCCGCGAGCAATAGAAGACGATGAAAAAGTAAAATCCGCTTTGGAGAACTCGCCTGCATTGATCCGCAAACTCAGCACAAAAAAAAATCTCTTATTACTCGGTCCTCGTCAGGTCGGTAAAACAACAGCAATAAAGCTCACAATACGTGATCTGCTAAAAGACACGAATCCCCGCGAGATCCTGTACTTTTCCTGCGAACCCCTGAACAACAAAAACGACATAATAGACCTTATCACAGAATACGATCGTATATCTAAAGCAGACAGCAGAAAATATATCTTTTTAGATGAAGTAACGCAAATAAAGGATTGGGAACTGGCAATAAAATACCTGATAGAATCCCCAATCGGAAAAAACAAGACCCTGATAGCCACCGGTTCAAACGCTATGCTTCTAAAAAAAGGCTCAGAGCGCCTACCGGGAAGAAATATTGACACCCTCTTATTCCTGCCCCTTGGCTTTCGCGAATACCTGCTTCATTTTGGAAGCAGTGAACTAAAAAAGAATCTTGAAATAATCCCAGTCAATGACCTTGACATAAATGCTCTTCAATCAGGCGCATCAATCATGATACCCTTTCTTGGCGAAATAAACTCTAAATTGCACACCTTTCTAAAAACCGGCGGCTATCCTAAGGCAATATATGAGTACTTAAAAAAAGAGAAGATAAGCGCCGAAACATATGAGATTTACGTGAAGTGGATACTTGGAGATTTAAGCAGATATGACCGCAAAGAATCCATATTCAAATCAATGGTACGAGGCATAGTGAAAAATTATACTTCTAAATTCTCACTACTATCTTACTCAAAAGAAATGGAGATACCATCCCATGCCACAGTTGCAGACTACCTCGAACTGCTTCAAAGCCTACTGCTCATAAACAACCTCTATCAGGTAGATTTGGCAAAAAGTCTTCCTGTATTCCGAAAGGAAAGAAAATCCTACTTTATGGATCCATTCTTTTATAGTGTATTCAAAGGATACATAATGGGCAGGTATGATGACTATTCCGACTCCAATGAAAGCATGATTATGGAAGGCGTTGTCTGCGAAGCGCTTGCACGCTTAAAGAGAAGAGACCTTGACATAAGCAACTCTTTGTGGTTCTTCTCAGGCAAAAAAGAGACGGATTTTGTGCTGAACAACAAAGACCTCATCGGCATAGAACTTAAGTGGCAGGAAAAAGTGAAACCAAGTGATTTTTCAAACTTTTACTCCTTCAAAAAGAGGATACTGCTTTCCAAAAAGGATTTTAGCGCAGGTGATGTTCTTATACTGCCCGCAGGTATTTTCCTGGCGATGCTATGAGTACTCTATCCTCTATCAGCGCAATCCCACACATACTGAAAGTAACACAAGCTAACCACCAAAAAACCCGCTCAAAACAAACCCCAAAACCGAAACAATAATAATCGTAGCACCAGACGGCAGATCAAGCGCATAACCAACCCCAAGCCCAACCACCATAAACACAGCCCCAATCAAAACAGCAGCCCCCATCATCCGGCGCATATCATGCACAAACCTCCCCGCAATAGCCGCCGGAATAGAAAGCATCGCAATAACAAGAATAATCCCCACAACCCTGATAAGAAGCACAACCGTAAGCGCAATCAAACAAAAAAGCACCGCGTTCACAAAATCAACCTTAACCCCCCTCACCCTCGCAAACTCCTCATCAAAAGACACAGCAAAAAACTCCTTATAAAAAAGAGCAACAGTACAAACAATCACAACATCAAGCGCAAGCATAATATACAGCTCCGAAATCGGCACCGCAAGAATACTCCCGAAAAGATAACTCATAAGGTCCGGCGCATACCCCGGCGTCATATAGACAAACAAAATCCCCATAGCCATCCCGAAAGACCACACAACCCCGATGACCGTATCATCCCTCTGTCCCATCTTCCTTGCGAAAAACCCCATAACAACCGCGAAAAAAACACCGACCACAACAGCACCAAGAACAGGGCTCACACCAAGAAAATACCCCAGCCCGATCCCGCCGAACGCCGCATGCGAAATACCCCCGCTGATAAAGACAATCCTCTTCGTAACAACATAAGTCCCGATAATCCCGCATGCAATACTCGCAAGAACCCCTGCAATCAGCGCATACCTCATAAAATCATACTGCAAAACATCAATCATTTTTTAACCCCTGCCTTATGCTTCCTAAGAACCCTATGCGGCACCCCATGCGCAATAAGCTCAACAGGACACCTGTAAGTCTTCGCAATATCATCTGCACTAATCTCCTTATCATCATGATAAAAAAGCCTCTGGTTCACACACGCAATCTTATCCACATACACAGAAACCGCCCCGATATCATGCGAGACAAGCACAATCGCCATCCTCTTCGAAAGCTTCACAAGCATCTCATAAAACCCGCTCTCAACCTTCCTGTCCGCACTCGCCGTCGGCTCATCCAAAAGAAGAACCTTTGGCTCACAAGCAAGCGCCCGCGCCACAAGAACCCTCTGCCTCTCACCCCCCGAAAGATTCCCGATCTGCTTATCCTTAAGCGAAAGCGCATCAACAGTCACAAGCGCATCACCCGCAACCCGCCTGTCCTCATCATCAAACCCTCTCAAACACTTCCCGCGAGAAAGCCTCCCCATCATCACAACATCCCACACCCTTGCCGGAAACTGCCTGTCAAAAGAACTATGCTGGGGCACATACCCTATAAGATGCCTATTGCGGGAAATACTCCCCCCGAAAACAGAGATCTGGCCTTTATCCGGCAAAACAAGCCCAAGAATGACCTTAAGTATGGTAGTCTTCCCACCCCCATTAGGTCCTATAATCCCAAGAATCTCATTCTCATAGATACAAAGATTAACATCATCAAGCACAGACACATCCCCATACCTGACACATACATTCTCAAGATTCACAGCAGCTTTCTTCATATCATTACATATTATTCGCAAAACTTTTAGAAACAATCCTAAGATTCAAAATATAATCCCGTGCCAGCGCATCAACAGCCACAACATCGCCATCTATTTCACGCGCAATGACACCCGCGCTCTTAGCACTGAACTGCGGCTGCACAAAAACAACCTTGATATCATTCCTGCGCGCAAACTCAACCAACTCAGAAACATCCGCACTGCTCGGCTCCTTGCCCTCAATCTCAATAGGGACCTGCGTAAGCCCGTAATCCCGCGCAAAATACCCAAAGGCCGGATGGAACACCATAAACTTCCTGTTCTTGACCCCCAAAAACGCATTCTCAATCTCCTCATCAATCACATCAAGCTCAAGCCCATACCTGACATAGTTCAAAGAATAATACTCTTCACTCTCCCCATCAGCCTCAACCAGCCCCTCGTAAATATTTTCAACCATGACCTTCGCATACCTCACAGAAAGCCATATGTGCGGATCATTAGAAACAACCTCAATTCCTTTAGAGCAGTCAACCACAACCATATCCTTATTCATCTTCCGTATCTTATCCATCCACACATTCTCAAATGAAATGCCGGACCCAACCATGACATACACATCTGCATCACTCACATCCCTAAGCTGGCTTGAAGTCATCTCATAAGTGGCAGGACTAGCACCCGGCGGAATCATGACACTCACACTAACCTTATCCCCGCCGACCCTTTCAACAAAATCAGCAAGCGGCAAAATACTCACAACAACCTTGACCTTGCCGTCATCATCTTGTGCGACATCCGGCGCAGAGCACCCGCAAACAACAATAAGCGCAAAAAACAATACAACAAAAGCAGCAATTCTCATACATAACAACTACCAAAAAAACTATTAATACTTTGCTATAGTTTAAGAGATTCTTCATTCAAGGGTTAGAACAAGCTGTTTTCGCATTCGATATCTGCAACAACAGACCTAAACGCATGATATGCTAAATAATTTTAAGAGCCTAAATATTTATATATTTCTTCTTCCACCTTTTTTTAATATGAAATTAAAAATATCATCAATATTAAACTCAACTCCAGAGAAAATCTTTTCAGAATTGCAAAAACCATCTTTACTTCGAGAAGTGGCATCTCCGATTCTGGGATTAAAACCTGTTGATAGACAACAATTTCCTAAAAAGTGGGAGATTGGAAAAGTATATACCTTTAATTTGTACTTATTGATGTGTTTATATATTGGAAAACATTCAATTAGCATTAAGAAAATAGATCATACAAAAAATCAGATGATCTCTAATGAATCTGGTTTTCTGACAAAAACTTGGAATCACACAATTTCTGTTGATAAGCATGCTAACTTAAAATCTTATTATTCTGATGAAGTTGAAATACAAGCAGGAATATTAACCATATTTATTTGGTTATTTGCGAATTTATTTTACAGACACAGGCAAAAAAAGTGGAAGAAGATAGCAGAACAACTATAGAATGCCCTTTAGATTAGTCAGGGACGCTGCGCTTTCACTTCACTTCGTTCCGCTCACCCTCGTATAACTGGGCTAAAAATAAACTTGTTCGACTCGCATTTATCTCAAATTTTCAAGAAAACAAAATAGTTTCCGGAGACTACACATCAGGATATTTTACAAAAGGTATTTATGCTTTTAAGCAAAATAGATTATATCAGGCTAATTAACCTGAAATATTCCTGCGTATTCACAAGACACAGAAATTATACGCAAAGTATCTGCACGATAAGTGATATTATGACCACAGACAAAAAAAGTGATATTGAGATAAGAAAGGAAAGCCACATAAAAGTATGCCTTGAAGAAGATGTTGAGTCAGAGGTATCTTCCGGTTTAGACGATGTGACACTTGTGCATCATGCGATACCTGATATGGACAGGGATGATATTGATCTGTCCTGCAAGTTTCTTGGCAAAGATATGAATGCGCCCTTGATTGTTGAGGCAATTACCGGCGGTGCGAAGATTGCAAAAAAGATAAACCAAAATCTTGCCCGTGCTTGCGAAGAAGTAGGTATCGCTTTTGGATGCGGCTCCGTGAGAGCTGCGCTGGTTGACGAAAAATTATGGGATACCTATAAGGTCCGTGATGTTGCGCCCACGATACCAATTCTTTCAAATATTGGTCTAGTGCAATTGATTGATGAGTACGATATCAGACCCATAAAGGATTCATGCAAAGATATAGGGGCGGATGGTATTGCAATTCATTTGAATGCTGTGCAGGAAGCAGTGCAGCCAGAGGGTAATATCAACTGGAAAGGTTCCTTTGAGCGGCTGAAGTATTTTTGTCAGAATCTGGGAATACCTGTAGTTGTGAAAGAGACAGGTGCCGGGATTTCAAGAGAGACTGCTATAATGGCTGAAAGAGCCGGTGCAGCAATGATTGATATCGGCGGACTTGGAGGCACATCGTTTAGCATGGTAGAGCATTATCGTGACAAGAGTGGTCAAGGGGCATTATTCAGAAACTGGGGGCTGCCGACAGCATGTTCTCTGGTAGAATGCAGGCAGGCAGTAAATACAGACATAATCGCATCAGGAGGTATAAGGAGTGGTATTGATGTTATAAAAGCTATTGCATTAGGCGCGAATCATGCAGGCATGGCATTGCCAGTACTAAAAGCTGCGACCAATTCTCATAACGACGTTGTATCTGTTCTTACAGGGATTATTGATGAGATGAGATCATGCATGTTTCTTTGCGGCGCAGGCAGTATTTCAGAAATCTCAAAGAAAGATATTGTGGTTCTTGGAAAGACAAGGTATTGGCTTATGGCGCGGGGTATAAGGCTTGATAATCTTTCTAACAGGGAGAGCATTGATGCGCTCAGGGAGAAAATCCGATTTTAGTAACTGCGGCAGTGAACGTTTTTGTAAGTTTCTGTCCACCACGAAATCGAAGTATCTGTTTCAGTTATTTCGCTCTCTCCCGGGCTGCTGCATGAGCCGAATGTAATCCTGCTTTGTATATACTGTGCTGCTGTCGTATTGTCATCATACTGCTCTGCATAGACATCACACATCAGGTCTTTGCATTTTTCAGGTGTCAGGCGACTCCTTGAACCAGACCCCCAGGAACATTCTTCTATATTGAAGCAGTACACTCTGTCTTCACAGACATCATAGTTGTTTAGTTCAGACACATCCTCTGCTATCTTTCCATTTTTGTTAAGATCAATCTCAAAATATTTTTCACAGTATGCAAGCGCCTCTTTGGGGTTGCGTCTGCTGTCAGTAAATCTTTTACATAGTGCATCGCAATGCATAGTATATTTATCGAAGTCAATGTCAATTGATTCAGGTATTATCAATTCATCCAGCTTAGAATCTGATTTGAATATTTTTACTATGACAGGTGCAAGTATAATCAGCATAAGTATTACAGTTATTATCTGGTATTTGCGGATTTCTTTTCTTTCACTCTTGCTTCTAAATATTTTTTCCATGTTGATTACACACACAAATAAGTTTATCTATATGCCTATTAGAAATTAACACGACAACTGATATAAAAAAATAAAGAAAAAAGCAGGGAATTGAATCCCCGTACTTAACAGATTAAATTTTATTGTATTTATCCTGTGTCTCCGCGACAACGGGCAGTGTCGGCTGTGAATAACGAAGTATGCCATGTTGCAAGTGTCTGTACCGTGCTGGTAGAGTCTTCAAATGAAATCTCCTCATCATACTCGTCGCATGTGCCGAATTCAATCTGATTTACAATATACTCTGCTGCGGTTGCATTGCTGCCATAACGTTCCGTATAAACATCACACATGACATCTCTGCATTTCTCAGGTGACAGGCGACTTCTTGAACCTGAACCCCAGTTGCATTCTTTTATATTGAAGCAGTATACTCTGTCCTCGCATAATCCATAGCCTTCCAGCATCCCAGCCTCACCAGGAATCTTTCCGTTTCTATTAAGGTCAATTTCAAAGTATTTCTCGCAGTATGCAAGTGCTTCCGGTCCTGCGAAATTATTATCTACATATCTTGTACATAAAGCATCGCAGTGCTGACGGAAAGCTTCAAGCTCAAGTGTTTCCGGTGGAGACAAAGCATCACCGCTCATCTTATCCATAAATATTTTAATGACAACTGCTGCTACAACAAGCAGAATAATCAGCCCTATTATCATTTCCAAGGACATTTGCCCTTTTTTTCTATTTTTATTCTTTAGCATAATAATACATCACCGTAAATATTTTAGGTCTATGTTGTATATAAAGCTTTGCCCATGTCGGGTCAGGAGAATATTTCCACAGCATAACAACCCATGACGCTAAACGACCTCAGAAAGACCTAATGATGGCGTCTTCTATCACTGGATCGATTAAAACCACAAGGAGCAGACTTCACAGGTATTATGTCAACCAAAATTATGTCATCTGGGCGCATACAGAACTTTTGCTTTTCCACATCGGAACCCTGTTTTTTGAGAAGCATCAATTATCCAGTTCGCATTGTTCAGGTACATCAACAACAACCTGCATGATTGATTAAAAAAACGCAAATATTTCTCAATCTGGAAGTTTTTTGGATACTATGTCTTATTTAAGTATTGGTTCTCTATTTTATTTCATTAGTAATTGTCAGGATTGCCAGAGTTTAATCAGTATTATCTGGTTTTGAAAAGATACGAAGTGATTATAATGACTGCGAATGCAAATGAAATAACAGTTACTCTTCCTGACGAAAGCAAGATGAAAGTTGAAGCATGCGCGACAATACTTGATGTTGCAAAAGGAATAGGCTCTGGACTTGCGAAAGCTGCGATTGCAGGCAAGATTGATGGCGTAGTCTGTGACCTTTGCGCTAAAATAAAGAAAGATGCGAAAATAGAGATTATTACACTTAAATCTTCTGAGGCACCAGAAATAATTCGCCATACTGCAAGCCACATTATGGCAGAAGCTGTACTTCACCTGTTTCCAAAAGCAAAGCCCACAATCGGTCCTGCTATTGAGAACGGGTTCTATTATGATTTTGATGTAGAAAAACCGTTTACACCAGAGGATCTTGAAAAGATTGAAGCAGAGATGAAAAAGATTATCAAAGATGATGCGCGCCTAGAGAAATTTGAGATGTCAAAAAAAGAGGCGCTAGAGCATTACAAAGATAACGTGTACAAAACAGAACTTATCCGTGATCTTCCGGATTCCACTATATCCTTTTACAGGCAGGGTGATTTTGTAGACCTTTGCAGGGGACCGCACTTATCTGGCACAGGCTGTATCAAGGCATTCAAACTTATGAAAGTTGCAGGAGCTTACTGGAGAGGAGATGAGAAAAACAAGATGCTTTCAAGGATATACGGTACTGCCTTCACATCAAATAAAGAACTAGAGACCTATCTTCATCTCCTGGAAGAGTCTGAGAAAAGAGATCACCGCAAGCTTGGAAAACAGCTGGACCTGTTCAGCGTCCATGTTGAGGCGCCCGGATTTCCGTTCTTTCATGCAAAGGGATGCATCCTCTGGAATGAGATTGAAAAGTTCTGGCGCGAAGTGCATGCGAAAAGAGGATATGTTGTCATCAAGACGCCACTGATTCTCAATAAAAACCTGTGGGTGCAATCAGGACACTGGGACCATTACAAAGACAATATGTATTTTACAGAAATAGACAGCGATGAATATGCTGTAAAGCCAATGAACTGTCCGGGCGGGATGCTGCTCTACAAAGAGAAGATACACAGCTACAGGGAGTTTCCGATGAGAGTTGCTGAACTTGGGATGGTACACAGGCATGAACTCTCTGGAGTGCTTGCAGGACTATTCCGTGTGAGGTGCTTTACTCAGGATGATGCGCACATATTCATGATGCCGTCTCAGATAAAAGATGAAATTATTGGCGTGATTGAGCTTGTAGATTATTTTTACAGGATTTTCGGCTTCAAATACCAGATTGAACTTTCAACAAAGCCGGATAAAGCCATGGGCAGTGACGAGATATGGGAAACTGCGACAACTGCATTAAAAGATGCGCTTGATTCTAAAGGGGTCAAGTATAAGATAAACGAGGGTGACGGTGCTTTCTATGGACCGAAGATAGATTTTCACCTGACAGATTGTCTTGGAAGGACATGGCAGTGCGGGACTGTCCAGCTTGATTTTTTGATGCCAGATAGATTTGACCTGGCGTATGTTGGCGAAGACAACGAGAAACACAGACCCGTCATGATTCACCGCGTAGTTCTTGGCAGTTTCGAGAGATTTATCGGCATCCTTATTGAGCATTATGCCGGAGCGTTTCCAATGTGGCTCTCACCACTGCAGGTCAAGGTCATACCTGTTGCTGACAGGCACAAGGAATATGCAGAGAATATTGTATGCAAGTTGAAAGAATGCGGGTTCAGGGTAGAATCAGATTACCGCCAGGAGAAAGTCGAGCATAAGATTCGTGACGCGCAGCTTATGAAAATAAACTACATGATTGTGCTTGGCGATAAGGAGATTGAGAAAGATTGCATTACATCACGGACGCGCGAGGGCAAGGTCAGGTTTAATGTCATGCTTGATGAGTTTGTAAAAGAGTTGCAGGATGAGGTTAAGTCTAAAAAGTGAATTGTGGGTGCTATGAGATTATCTATGGATATTATGTTAAAGGATGTAGCCGGGGAGCTTGTGAATGTACTCGGACCTATTGCAAGAGTTGGCGGAAACGTTATCACTGTAATTCACAAGCGCGACGAGACGTCGTCAAAAGGCAATCTTCCGATTCACATTGTGTTTGAAGTTGACAGTAAGGCACAGGTTGACAGTATCATTGATGGATACAGAAAAGAGAAAATCCGGATTGTAAAGATGGATGAAGTGAAGCGTTTCTATGAAATTATGGTAGGGATGATTGGTCATATTGTGCATACAAATTTGACTGAAACAATAAGGTCTGTTGATTTTTTGGATTTTTGCAAAGTTACAGACCTGCAGATTGACATGCCTGACATCAAACAGGAATCGTGCGCTATGTTGCGTATTAATATTAACTGCTCTATGAAAGATGGGCGCAAGATTGTTATGTCAAAAATAAGGGAAACCGGAAGAAAAAAGAATCTAATGATTATTGAATCTGTGTGAATGGTTTATGAAGATATGCATTATCGGATATGGTACTGTTGGGCGAGGAATAGTTGAGCTGATACACAGAAAGAAGCTTGATATTACTGTTGTCGGGATTTGCGGCAGGAACTGCGGAGTATATAATGAAAAAGGAATTGATCTTAGTATGCTTATCAAAGGCACAAAAGGTGTTGGGCTGGATAAATACCCTCACGCGCGCAATGATATTGATGCAAATAAGATGATTGATATGAGATGCGCAGATGTTTATGTTGAGCTTACGCCTACTAATGTTATTGACGGTGAACCAGGATACTCTTTTATCAAAAGGATTCTTGCAAACCAGTGCCATGTAGTGACTTCAAACAAGGGACCTGTAGTACTTTACTACAAGGGGCTTCAGAAACTTGCATTGAAAAATGACGTGAAATTTCTTTATGAGGCTACTGTCGGCGGAGCGGTGCCTTTTTTAAATATGGTGCGTGAGACTCTTCGCGGAAACAAGATTATTAATGTTTGCGGGATTTTGAATGGGACTACAAATTATATTTTGACGAGAATGGGTGCTGAAGGCGCAGGACTTGAGCAGATTTTGAGGGAGGCGCAGGAGTTGGGAATTGCAGAGGCAGATCCATCTTATGATGTAGATGGCATTGATGCTGCAGCAAAGGCTGTGATTATTGCAAATGAATTTTTTAGTGCAAATGCAGGCATGAAAGATGTTGATGTTTGTGGTATTACAAGGATTACACCGGAGTTTGTTTCGCTTGCAGATAAGAATGGGTTTTCTGTCAAGCTTATTGCTGAGGTGGGTCGTGATGTTCTTAGGGTTTCACCGAGGTTGATTGAGAAAAGCCATCCTCTTTGTGTTGATGGAACACTAAATGCTTTGAATATTAAGGTTGATATGGCGCGTGAGGTTACAGTTGTCGGCTATGGCGCAGGAAAGTATGAGACTGCAGGCGCAGTTATTTCCGATATTCTAAGTATCTGATTGAGTTTTGTAAATCTATTTATATGCTGTAGCGCCAAAATAAGATAATGATACTTATTGTTGACAATCACAGCAAAAATGTTCCCCTGATAGAGAGCATCCTGAAAAAACAGGGAGTTGCGCATGTTACAAAAGATCAGAAAGCACTTCTGAAGACTCTTGATAAGCAGAAGTACAAGGGAGTGATATTGTCTGGGGGGCTGCCACTTCTTGATGAGAAGATCAGTTTTAATTCTATCCGGGCAGATATTGCCTGTCTTGTGAATTATGATATGCCTATTCTGGGGATATGTGTCGGACATGAGATTATCGGTGCTGCGTGCGGATCAGAACTTGTGAAACTTAAGGAGCATTCATGGATTCCAAATCTTAAAGTACAGATACTTTCTAAAGAGAAAATATTTGCAGGCTTGCCCGATGAGATTCGTGTGTATGAGCATCATTCAAGGTATCTGAAAAATGTGCCTGATGAACTGGCTGTTGCTGCATCTTCACGAAAGGACAGGATTGAGGCAGTGTTTCATACAGAAAAACCGATATTCGGGTTGCAGTTTCATCCAGAGAAAAGCGGGGTTAATGGAGCGAAGATTTTTAGAAATTTTCTGGATATTTGTTATTGTTGAGTTGCGTTTTTCTGGAGGCGAAACGATGTGAATCCGTATATCGGGTGTTAGATGAATTTTGACGAAATCAAAATCAAATACCCGCCGATAATTTGCGTATGACGTAGGCGATTTTGAAATATTATTTTTTGTATTTGTCAATCAGAGATATAATTCCAATACAGATCATACCACTAATCAGAATTGGTGGCATAAAAAATACCCGATTCATCAAAAACTGTCCCCGTAATGACCTTGAATGTAAGATTGATAAATCTGTAGTCAGAGAAAATAGAAAAACAGAGAGATATGCGGGCAAACCGATAATCTTCAATACAAGAGGTGCTTGAATAAATATCTCAACAGGATTTATTCTGGGAGTGTAACAATTTTTGCTGAAACTTCCTATTGCGCTTATAATAATACCTCCTTTATCTTATAAATATTCCTCCATCCTTTCTCCAAAATATATGCTCAGCTGGTTAATGATAACCCCCCAATCACGAATCGGCATAG
>DAOWAN010000111.1 GCA_030634545.1 Candidatus Nanohalarchaeota archaeon | reverse complement strand
CTCTATTTACTGACTTATTCAACAATAGCAAAGAAAGACATCTCCCTACCAAAAAACACCAGATCACTCATAATACTAATAGGCACATTGGAAGCCATCGGTTTTCTGGCTTATGGCATAGGCGTAAACTCAGAATACACATCAATAGTCGCTCCCATAATCGCAACCTTTACACTGGTCACAATAATCCTTGCAAAGATTTTCTTCAAAGAAACCCTGGAGACAAATCAGAAAATAGGCATAATCTCAGTCCTATGCGGACTTGTCTTATTATCAATATAAAATCCAAAAACCATACATGATATTATGAACATAAAAAAAGAAATCCTAAAGACATACAATCATATCGCAAAAGACTATGACAAAGAATTCTCACAAGAAATATATTTTCTTGACGAACTCAACTTTTTCCTGAAACAATTACCAAAAAAAGCAGAAATTCTTGACACAGGATGCGGTTCAGGTCATATAGCCAGCCATCTGGAAAAACAGGGATTAAAAGTTACAGGCATAGACTTCTCAGACAAGATGATAGAACTTGCAAAAAACAGATGCAAAAAATCAAAATTCATCAAAGCAGATATCGATAATTTTGATTATGGAAAAGAAAAATACAATGGGATCATCGCATCATTCATACTTATCCACCTCAAAAAAACAAGCACTAAAAAACTAATGAACAGAATCTACAACTCCATGAAACAAAATGGAATCCTATTCATATCGACAATCAAAGGAAAAGGAGAACATTTTGGACCCGAACCACTGAATCCAGAATATAACATGTATTTCAGATACACTGAAAAAAATGAAATGAAAATGCTTCTCTCAAAGACCGGATTCAAGATAATCAGATTCAAAGAAATACAACGAAAAACAGAACACATGAAATATACAGGTCTTTTCTTTGTAGCTAAAAAAACATAGACAGATATACTTATCCTTACATATCTTACAAATAAGAAAAAGATAAGGTGAAAAAAATGCCGCTGATTGAAATCAAAAGTGCAACAATAACTGAAAAAGGACAGATTGTTATCCCAAAAGAGATAAGAGACAATAAAGGATTTAAAACAGGCTCAAAAATAGCTATTATAGCATTCGACGACCATATAGAACTAAGACCCATGAAACAAGTAAGCGATAAAATATGCACCGCAGTAGCATCTGAAAAAGTATTAGCCAAAGACTGGAACTCCAAAGAGGATGAAGAAACATGGAAAAACCTGTAAAAGGAGAGATTGTAGTTTTACCATTTCCTTTCTCTGATTTAACCAATTCTAAGAAAAGACCTGCTCTGGTAGTCGCAAATCTCGACGGCGATGACATCATTCTATGCCAGATAACAAGTCAGACAAAATCAGACAATCATTCCATCGTTCTCATAAATAATGATTTTAAAGAAGGAAATCTAAATGTAACAAGTATGATCAGACCAAACAAACTATTCACCGCAGATAAATGCATCATCTTGTATAAAATAGGTTGTCTCAAAGATGACAAAACAAAAGAAGTCGAAAAAAAGATAACGGACATATTCACAAAGTAACTTTTTCTGCCACCAGAACATAACCCAAAAATCTCACTTCAAAAACTTATCCAAAACCTTGCGCGCCTTCTCCCTCTTCGCCTGATGTTTCAGAAGAAATCCGACAATTAGCTCAATACAGCGCCCCTTACACTCCCCGCACATCACATTCCCACTCCGGCACTCATCAAACACCTTTGATAACTCCTTATCATCATCCATAAAATGAAACTTGTAAAGCTCAAACACAGTACACTTAAGAGGACTTCCCCCAAGCTTCTTCTGCTCATCAAGCGTGTCCCGACCGCCAGTAAGCGCCCTCTTCACCTTACCCTCAACCTCTTTTCTCGAATCAGTAAGAGCAATATAAGTAGTAGGATCACTGGAGCTCATCTTAGAACCCGAAAGCCCCTTCTGATACCTGTGATAAGTAGACGAAGGTAAAATAAAATTATACTCCTTCTTAAACCGCGAAGCAATATCACGGGTAAGCCGAAGATGCGGATCCTGATCAGTCCCAACAGGCACAACAGTAGGCGTCGGCTTCCCCATATCAATCTGCGGATACAAAATATCCGCTACCTGCGTAAGCGCAGAAACAATCTTACCAGTCGTAAGACTCTCCCCACCGTAAATCGCCTTAAGCTCATTAAACGTAACCTTCTTCGAAAAATACTTTGAAATCACATTATACTCATTAGAAAAATCACTCTGGAAATAAAACCGGCACTTCTTAGGCTTAAGCCCAAGCGCAATATAATTCAAAAGATACTCATTAATAGCAAGCTCCCGCATAACTTTAGTATCCATCCCCCGCGTAAGATACGCCTCAACATCCGCCACACACACATAGCAATGCGCCCCGTTCTCCTGAAAATAAATCATCTCATCAGCAACCATCTTATGCCCAAGATGCATCTTACCGGAAGGCATAAGTCCTGTAAGCATAACAAAAGGCGCCTTATTTTTCATTGCCTGAGCAA
The DNA here is from genome assembly GCA_030634545.1 of Candidatus Nanohalarchaeota archaeon. Taxonomy (GTDB): domain Archaea; phylum EX4484-52; class EX4484-52; order EX4484-52; family B79-G9; genus B79-G9. Next base: position 4,039 of record DAOWAN010000111.1, on the reverse strand, counting down.
TCCTGGAAAAATCCCTATGCCCGTAAATAATCCCGCGCCGCATATACTTATGCACATCAGGAACAGACTTAATCACATTAGAAAACGGTTCAATCCCAAACTCACGCATAAGTTTGTCATAATCAGATATGTCACTTGCGCCCCATGGGTCAATTCTCTTGTCCATATAAATCACTAAACATGTTATAGACAACCTCATATTTAAAATAATACTCATTTAGCAAATATCTTTATTCAAAATAACGTCACATCAGACAAATAGACCATTTAATACCCTTTTCATGAACAGAGACTTATGCAACCCACCAAAATATTTCACTGAACTTGTTCAGAATTACTTAAGTACAAATCAACGTATTTAGTTATTGATTCAGTAGATACGCAAAAGTGATTTAAAAGATTTTCAGCCAAATCAAGATTTTGTGAATCTTTTAAAGGTAAATGTTCAGATATGATTTTAAGTTCATCTTCGTGTGCAGTTTTAATATGACATATATCCTGCATCGGCTCCAGAACAGAAGCTAGGTTACGATGCTTCACAAGAAGTACATCATAATTCTTCCACATAATTCCAATATCTTCTAACACCAGAGATATTTCTTCAGATACGTCCAGACCACGTTGGGATGCACTATCGGTAAATCTTTCAACATAAGAATTAAAATCATTTAACCCAGTGATTTTAACACCATCACCTAATTTATTCCTACCATCACAAAAATTCCCAGAAATATAGGATTCCAATTTTGAACTAGAGGAAATAATTGCATGAGAAATCCCATAAGTCATATAACTTTTTACATCACCCATCAGAGAAGAAACATGTTCTGACAGTGAACTCATAAGAGAATTGTGATCCATCTCCTCTTTCATTAGTTGTCCATAAGTAGACTCCAGCGAATCAGATACATCAGTACTTATTTTATAGCATTTATCAGAAATACTACCCCCAATAGATTCTAACTGATATGAAGAAAAGTCAGAGATACACTTGTGTAATTCCACCATATGTTCATAAGCGTCCCTAGCAGATACATTTATCATATGCTCTGGAGTCTGTTTTAACGGATCTCCTTCAATACGAAGTCCTGAACTCATAATACGACATACGAACAGTAACAATAAATATCTATTTATGAGTAAAGAATGAATATCTGCTCTTTCTTCATCTCCTGACAAACTCTCTTATCTCATCAATCATCTTCTTCTTGTCATTCTGGTTCCTCTCAATAACCTCAACAACAGCGCCAACAACAATCCCACATCAACTCTACAGCTTTATATACAATCTTAAACTTCAATAAACATATGAAAACACAATTATCCGGTTGTGCAATTGTAAATGACAAAGAAGAACTTCTGCTTCTCTGGAAAAAGAAACATAAACACTATGAATTCCCAGGCGGAAAAGTAGAACCTAATGAAACACTAAAAGAAACCGCAATCAGAGAATGCAAAGAAGAATTAGGTGTAGACATCATCATAATAGATTATATAGGATACGAAAATTTCACTATTGACAATCATTCTTTTCAAAGCCACAAATATTTTGGAAAAATTGCAGATAATCAAACTCCAAAAGTGAATGAACCAGCCAAATTTGAAAAACTATTCTGGCTGCCAATAAAACAATACAAAAAATATTCCTGCGCACCAAACATCAGGGAATTTTGTCAAAAATATATTGATGGAAAAATTGAACCTCAGCACCGCAAATAGACCGCATCACAAAATATTTAAAAACGCAAAACCAACAACACATATGAACACAATGCTAACCAAACCCATAATCAAAAAAGAATTCGCAAAAGACTGGAAATCACACTATCAGGTAGACCTGTTCAAAGAAAAAGGATTCATCCGAAAAACATGCCAACTCTGCAAAAGAAACTTCTGGACACTCGACGAAAACCGTAAAACATGCGCAGACCCGCCATGCCAGAACTACGACTTCATCAACAACACCATGACAAAAAAGAAATTCGACTACATAGAAATGTGGAACGTCTTCGAAAAATTCTTCAAAAAACACGGTCATACATCAGTACCAAGATACCCGGTAGTCGACCGCTGGCGACCGGACCTCTACTTCACAATGGCATCCATCCAGGACTTCCAGCGCATCGAAAACACAAACATGACATTCGAATACCCCGCAAACCCCCTCATAGTACCCCAGACCTGCCTTCGCTTCAACGACATCCCAAACGTAGGAGTCACAGGACGCCACCTCACATCATTCGTCATGGCAGGTCAGCACGCATTTGGCTACCCTAAAGAAGGATACTTCAAAAACAAATGCATGGAACTCAACTTCAAATTCCTTACAGAAGAAATGGGAATCCCCGGAAAAGAACTAGTATACGCAGAAGACGTCTGGGCAATGAACGACTTCTCTGCCTTCGGTCCGTCAATGGAGACATTCTCAAACGGTCTGGAACTCGTAAACTCCGTATTCATGCAATTCCAGTCCACAGACAGGATACACAGAAAAGACCTTGACATAAAAGTCATAGACGTCGGCTGGGGACTTGAAAGACTCGTATGGTTCTCAAACGGCACACCAGCATCCTACGACTCACTCTTCGGTCCGGTCACAGGCAAAATGAAAGACAGATCAAACATAAAAATCAACAACGAAGTATTCGACAAATATTCGCTAATCGCAGGAAACCTCAACCTGGACGAAGTCCAGGACATAGACAAAGCAAGACGCGACATTGCAAAACAAGTCGGAATCACAGTAAATGAAATGAACAACACAGTAGAACCCCTGCAGGCACTCTACGCTATCGCAGACCACACACGAACACTCACCTTCGCAATCTCAGACGGCGCAATTCCCTCAAATGTCGGCGGCGGCTACAACCTGAGAATAATACTAAGACGCGCCCTGAACTTCATAAACAAATACAACTTCAACTTCACACTAGAAGACATTGCCGCATGGCACGCAGACTACCTAAAACCAATGTTCCCCGAACTAAACGAAAAAATAGAAAACATAAACAAAATACTATCAATCGAAACAAAAAAAAACGCACAGACACAATCAAACTCAAAAAGACACATAACATCACTATTCGAAAAAAACACAACATTCACAGAAAAACTACTCACAGAACTCTACGAATCCCACGGCATAACCCCCGGACTCATAGAAAAAATCGGCATGGACCTGAACAAAGAATTCCACATACCAGGCAACTTCTACGTAAAACTCACAGAAAAACACGAAACAGAAAACAAATCAAAACCAAAACATACATTCAACCTAAAAGACATAGCCCAAACAGACAAACTATACTACAAAACAGACAGCCTGACATTCAAAGCAACAATCATAGACATACAGAACTCATGGCTGATCCTCGACAAGACCGCATTCTACGCAACAGGCGGCGGACAGGACCACGACACAGGCACCATAGACAACGTACAGGTCACAGACGTAATCAAAATAGACAACATAATACTGCACAAGATAGACACCCCCGAAACATTCAAAAAAGGCACGACAGTAAACTGCGAAGTCAACGCAAAAACAAGACAGATCCTCACCCAGATGCACACAGGAACCCATGTAATTGCAGCATCAGCACGACAAGTCTTAGGTCCGCACATCTGGCAGGCAGGCGCATCAAACACACAAATCAAATCAAGACTGGACATCACCCACTACGAGCGGCTCACAGAAGATGAAACAAAAAAAATAGAAGAAACTGCAAACAAAATAATCAAAGAAGACATAAAAGTCAATGTAACAGAACTAAAAAGAAGCGAAGCAGAACAAAAATACGGATTCACAATCTACCAGGGAGGCGGCAGCCCGGGAAAACTGGTCCGCATCGTAAAAATCAAAGACGTAGACACAGAAGCCTGCGGCGGAACACACGTAAAAAAAACAGGCGACATCGAAGAGCTCAAAATCACAGGAACAAGAAAGATACAGGACGGCGTAATCAGGCTCGAATTCGTTGTAGGTCACCTGACAAAAGAAAAAGAGACAGAGAAAGAAAACATAATAAAAGAAACACTG
>DAOWAN010000052.1 GCA_030634545.1 Candidatus Nanohalarchaeota archaeon | reverse complement strand
GGAATTAGCGGATTCCAATACAGAGTATGCATTGGAATCCAATAATATCCAAAATGGATATTTATGGAGGTATACAAAGTTTCACCTTTTTCTGGCTCAATCTATGTTTGAGCCAACATCTTGATTTTTGTTTGACATATCTGCATCTGCTTTGTGTGAAACTCGATAGGTTCTATCGACTTTTAGTTTTTGAGATGTGTTCGCAACATATCTGTTTTTGTTTGTTATGTGAAAACTATACTGGGTATAGTTTCCGCTTGGTTACGAATTTTTAGAAATAAATCCGTTGTTGCGAATTATAATATATTATGGCAAACCTTTATATACTTTGTGGTGTGTTTTTATTGCCTGTTGAATATATATTATCTTGTATGTGGTTCTTTTATGTGTTGATTGTATCTAAAATATGTCTGTTTTTCTGTTGTTGTGGTTATAAGGAGGATGAGGGCCGGGATTTTCGATGGATACTGCGCATGATTTTAACGCATACTTTTTATCCTGTTTTCGAACCCGGGTATGGAGATCCACAATCTCCAGGACTGGACCGGCTGTCTTACCCTCATCATTGTTTTAAGGTATAGATTTTTAGGAAGAATTAATTTTATAAGAGTTTGGGCGATTGGAGTGGGTATTGTTTATTTTTTTCGCCTTGGTATATCGCTGTGTATAAAATGTAGTGCAGGGGAAGGGATTTGAACCCTCGAACTCCTACGAGACCGGGTCCTAAGCCCGGCGCCTTTGACCAACTTGGCGACCCCTGCGTTGTCTTTGTTTATTTGTGAAGTATGTCTAGTAAGAAATAAATAGTTAATGCTCCTGCCGGGATTTTCACTCAAAATATTAGTTGTATCAGAATATTTAGGAGATTTGAACCCGAGCCACCGGCTTGAAAGGCCGGCATCCTTACCGGACTAGACTACAGGAGCAGAGGATTGTGTTTCGTTACGTGGTAATAGCTTCTTTTTGAAGATTGCAATATCGTCTATTAGGTCTACATTGGTTATTATCATGCATCTGCAACAGTACTTTTTGACTTTTAGGTTGTCAAGTATTTTTTTTGGGTCCTTGCCAAGAGCTAGTTCGTCTTTGAATTTCTCCCATTTGTCTGCTATTAGTTCGCCGCATGAGATGCATCTTATAGGAAGTATCATGTCTTCACCTTTTGCTTAGTTGTCTTTTTGTTCTTGCGCCCTGTTTTGAGCGGGATGGTTTCCGTGGTTCTGTTCTTCTAGGATCGTAACTGACCATGGTTCGGTCATGGTTTGTGATTTTTTTTTGCAAATTTTTGTCGTTTGTCCATTTTATTAATCCGCGTGCTATTGCCTGTCTTGCTGCATCTGCTTGTCCGAAGGTTCCTCCGCCGTTTATGTTTATGTTTATGTCTACTTTGTCTTTGATGCTGCCTGCAAGTGCCAGAGGCTCTAGTATTTTTAGTTGTGCCAGTTGTGGTTTTACGTTTTTTAGTGGTGTTTTGTTGATTGTGATTCTGCCATTTCCTTCTTTGAGGGTTGCTCGTGCTATTGCACGCTTTCTTTTCCCGATTGTTATTATTGTTTTTGGTTTTTTGTCGTCCATTTTATCACAGTTGTTTTGATCCTAGCCATTTGCTTATTTCATTTATTGTAATGTATTTTGGATTATTTAGTGTTGTTTTGCTGTGTTTTTCGAGTTTTTCTGGTTTGCCACTGAGATTTTTGGGTGTTCCTATGTGTACTTTTATGTTTTTGAATGCTTCTTTTCCTCTATGTGTCTTTCGTGGCAACATGCCTCTTATTGTTCTTCTGACCATCCGGTCGGGCATTCTTGAGTTGAAAGGACCTTTTATTGAGTCGCCTACGTCTCTTTTGAATTTCTGTCTTCTGAATATGTCTGTTCTTGTACCGGAGATGATTGCTTTTTCTGCGTTGATGATGACTATTTCTTCTCCTGAAAGTGCTTTTTTTGCGCTGTAGCTTGCAAGTCTTCCAAGTATTGTGTCTGTTGCGTCGATTATCATAGTTTCGCCTTTATGACATGATTTTTATTTTTGAACCTTTTGGGTTTTTTTCGAGTATTTCTTCGTATGTTAGGCATTTGCCGCCTGCTTGTTCTATTTTGGTTTTTGCGGTTTTTGAAAATTGTTTTGCGCTAACTGTTATTGATTTTGTGATTGTGCCGTCACCGAGCAGTTTGCCTGGTATTATTGCTGTGTCACCTTTGTTCAGGTATTTTTCGAGTTTGCTTATGTTTATTGCCGGGTGTATTCTTCTTGGTTTTTCGAGTCTTTTGGCTATGTTTTGGTAAACTTTTGTGTTTTTTTCACTGGATTGTTCTTTTAGCTTATTGATTATTTTTTTAGTGTTTGGGTTGGTTGGACCTGTTTTTTTTGCCATGTTTTTCACGTCTTGTTTTTTGTTATGCAGGGGAAGGGATTCGAACCCTTGTAAGACCTGCGTCTACAGGATATCTTATGTGTTGTTTGTTTAAATCTTAAGTCCTGCCCCTTTGGCCAGCTCGGGTACCCCTGCGGGTCCGTGTGCTTTATTTTATTTTGTCTGTTAATTCCTTGAAGTCTGATTTTAGTGTTTTTAGTGCGCTTGTGATTATGTCTTTTGGTTCCAGTCCGGATACGGATTTTACAGTGAATATTATTCTTGTGCGGTCTTTATTGAGTGTCAGTGCTTTTTTTGGGCAGATGTCTACGCATTTGCCGCAGAGGTCACATTCGTAGTTGTCTTTTAGTTTTATTTTTTTTGTTGTGTCTATTATAGATTTCGGGCATGCTTTTGCGCAAATTTTACACATGTCGCAGTCTTTGGATGTTTGCAGGTCCGGATAGTATTGGTAGCCGATGTTTGATGATTGCCATTTGGCGTGTTCGGACCATCTCCCTAGTCTTGCTGTTGCTTCGAGGCTTATTTCCTGGTTATCGAGGAGTTTTACTATGATTATTTTGTCGTTTGTTGGTTTTACGTTTTTGTCTGTGGATTTGAAGTCTTTTGAGTAAACTGTGCATGGTCCGCTTTTTTTGAGGATCAGTTTTACTTCGCAGTTTATACAGCCTTCGCCTTTGCATGTGCATTCGTCTGTCCTTTTTAGGGTGTCTTTGAATTTGAGGGGTATCATGCCTATTCTGTGGGCGAGTATCTCGTTGTAGAGGGCTGATGTGTTTGTGTTGAGATCTATTGTGTCTACTGCTAATGTGTTTGTTTTTGTGATTATTGTTCTTCTAAGACTGTTTGCGAATGCGGGTGTTGTGTCTGTGATTTCAACTGTGAGTTCACTGTTTTTGTTGTTCAGGATTTTGAGTTTCATTTTATATCCTCCTGCCTCGTCGCCCGCCTGATTTGCGGGTGGTGTCGTGGGGGATTGGTGTCAGGTCTTCGATTTTGCCGAGTCTTAGTCCGCCTTGTATGAGTGCGCGTATTGCTGGCTGGGCGCCTTTGCCGGGGGTTTTTGCGCCGTGACCGCCTGTAGCACGAACGTTTACGTGTACTGCTGTTATTCCTTTTTCTCTTGCTTCTTCTGCGGCACGTTTGGATGCCTGCATTGATGGATATGGTGTTCCCTGCTGGTGACCTTTGTCTGTTATCATGCCTGATGAGTATCTTGAGATTGTTTCTGAGCCTGTGATGTCTGTAATGTGGACTATAGTGTTATTGAAACTGCTGAATATATGTGCTACTCCCCATTTGGGTTTTTGTCTTGTCTGATTGTCGTAGTTTGGGCTCATGTTTTTTCGCCTTTATCTTCTTTTGAAGGTTCTTCTTTTATGGTATGGTTTTTTTTCTGGTTCTGCTTTTTCTTCTCTTTTTTCGAATTTGAATGTCTGGTTTAAGCTTGATTTAGGGATGTAGTTGATTTTGTTTTCCTCGTGGATTTTTATGAGGTAGTTTGGTGAGATTGCTTTTATGCTGTCTACTGTGATGTGACCGTGGGTTATGAATTGGCGTGCCTGAAGCGGTGTGTTTGCGAGGCTCTTTTTGAGTAGTATTGTCTGGAGGCGTCTTTCGAGAACGGAGTCTGTCTTCAGATTGAGGATGGTGTCTAAGGTAGCGTCTTTTTCTGTGAGTCCCTGTTCATAGGTTTTTTTTAGGAGCAGGTTTTCTTCTTTTTCGTTTTTGGTACCGATGAGTGTTCTTGCGCGCTGTCTGAGGTTCCTTAGGAGTGTCTCTGATTTTCTTAACTCTTTTTTCCTGCGTAGACCGTACTTCTTTACAGTTGTCTTTTCTTCAAGTATACGGTCTTTATCCCATGGTCTTTTGACGCTGTCGTAGTGTTTGTGTTGTTTTTTTGGATCTCCCAATTGTTTCACCTGTTTATGGATTATCTATGCTTTCTTTTTCTTTGTTACGCCTACTTTTGTTCCTGTCCTGAATGATGATTTTGTTCGCTGACCGCGTGTTGGCAGACCCATCTCGTGTCTGATGCCGCGATATGCGCGGATTTTTCGGAGGCGATTGACGTCTTCGCGAAGTGTCATTGTTATGTCTGTGCCGGTTATGTGTGTGTCTTTGCCTGTTGTGTAGTCTTTGTTGCGGTTTAGTAACCATAATGGGATTTTTGATTCTTTTGGGTTATATACTATTTTTTCGATTTCTGTGATGTCTTTTTCTGTGAGATCTTTTAGTTTTTTTGTTTCATCTGTTTTTGCGCAGAGTATTATTGCTTTTGAGAGATTGTAGCTGATTCCTTTGATGCTTGTTAGTGCATAGACTATGTTTTTCTCGCCGTTGAGGTCTGTGTTCATAACTCTGACTATGTTTTCGAATCTTGCCAATGTATCACCGTTTCTTTTGTTGTTTGTGTGTAGTCCCTAGGATTCTAATGGTTGTTAGAATTTTATTGGACTGATTTTATGCTTAATCTCGTGCTGGATTGAGCAACCAATTTTAGCTTGTAGTGTTACAAGTAATATCGAATGTTTCTTTGTGGTGTTAACTTTATAAAGGTTGTTTCGGGGTTTTGTGGTCGTATGTTCTTTTTTGTTTGTAAATGTTAGCGTCGAGGGAGAGATTCGAACTCCCGTGTCCTTGCGAACACCGGTTTGCTTTGGATAAAAGCACATGATGTGTGGTGCTTTTATGATTCAAGACCGGCGCCATACCGAGCTAGGCGACCTCGACACAGGGCTATCTTTAGGGTGTTTTTTTATATAATTAACGCTGTTTATTGGTGGATAAGGGTCTATATATGTTGTGTGGCTGTTGTTTTTGTGATTTATTACTTTGATTGTATTTTTATTGTGTGTTTGAATTTTGTTTTTTTTGCTTTTTCCAGTGACCATGCGTCTTCTATGAGCATGTCCGGGATGTCTTTGTCAAGTATCGGGTATGCTAGTTTGCATTTGGTGCATGTTATGAACATGTTTTGTTCTTTTACGTTTCCTTTGCATTTTGGGCATGCAAGGATTTCCATTAGTTTTTTGTCTACGGGCATTTTGATGTCCTCCTCCTTTTATGTTTACCATGTTCTTGGGTATGTGTTTTGCGGCATTATGACTCTTGTGATCTTTGCTGCGATTCCTTTGTCTTTGTCCTGTATTTCTGTTGTGGTCATTGTTGATTCTGCGAGTGCTACAAGTTCGTTTTTGAGGCTCATTATTGCTATTAAATCATTTGTTTTTATGTCTTTTGTGTATTTTGCGATTCCGCCTATGTGGAGCGGGGCGCCGTGGCATATTGCTGATATTGCCGAGTCTTTGATTATTATTTTTTGGAGGTGCGCTGTTCCTGTTTCTAGGGGCATTATTATGTCTCTTAGGTGTTTTTCGTTTTTTTCTGTTTTGTAGAATTCATAAGCGTCTTTTATGTCCTGCAGGGTGTGTGATTGTTCTTCGGGGAGTGAGCCTGCCATTGTGCGTCTTAGTTCCTGCATGTGTGCCTGTGTTTTTAGTTTTTTTCCGAAGTCGGTGCAGAGGGTTCTTATGTATGTTCCTGCTTCTACTTCTGCTTTGAATAGGACGTCTCTTTTGTCTATTTCCAGTATGTCTAGTGTGTAGATTTCTCTTGTTCTTAGCTGTCTTTTTACTGCGCATTTTACTGGTGGCATCTGCTGTATTTTTCCTGTGAATGATTTTGCGGTTTCTATGATCTGTTTTTGCGGGATGTCTGTGTGGAGCTGCATGAGGCAGATGTATTCTTTTTTGCCGCGGACCAGGGCAGGTATTATTTTGGTTGCGTTTTCGAGTAGTACGGGGAGTACGCCGGTTACGCCGGGGTCGAGGGTGCCTGAGTGACCTGCTTTTTTGAGGCTGAATATGTCGCGCACCCAGGCTGCTACCTGGTGGGATGTGGGACCTTTTGGCTTGTCGAGGATTATGAGTCCGTTTTTGATGTGGGTCTCTATGTCTCTTTTGTTTGGGGGACAGCCGTGTTTTGGGTCTGTTTTTGCGCGGGATTTTGTTAAGTATTCTGTGTTTTCTGTATCTGTGGGTTTGTCTGTTTGGGAATTTTGTGTGTCTTTCATGGGTTTTCACTTTCGTTTAATGTTTCACTTCAGATGTTTGATATTTAATTCTTTTTTTTGCTGTATAATGGAATTTTTTCGATATCTTCTAAATTTGATTTGGTATCAATGTCTTTTGCTTCACTTTCTTGCTTTATTCTTTTTATATCCCTTTTTAGTTCATCGTTTGATATACGTTTTGCTCTTTTCTCTATAGGAGGATTCATTTTATCTGATTTTTCAAATTCGAGAGCTTTGTCTAAAATATCTTGTGGTAGTGTGTTGCATTGTGTTAATATGCTGATAAATTCGTTACAGAAGTAACTGTCTATTTGAATTCTTCTTTTTGTTGCATGAGCAAATTTGCCAATTATTCGGCATATATTTTCCCTATCTTCGGGGCTTAATTGTTCTACAAATTCGTAGTCTTCAATCTTTCTCAAACTTAAAATTATTGGTTCTAAAGAGTCAACTGTAACAATGAAGACGTTATAATCTGCCATGTTGTAGTAGTATTCTTTTATTGAATCGGCTGTATTCGATGGGATTACTAGAAAAATATCTTTTTTGACGCATTTCTCTTTAGTGTATTTTTTTATACTTTCTGCCTGATTTTTTATGTATTTTGGGAAATTTTTCAAGTCATCTGATTGTGGGCTCTTGGCATCAAAAATGATGTATTCGTCACATATTTTGATTGTATTGTCTGGTTTTCCTTTGAATGGTATTTTTTCTTTATTCAAGTACTCGATTTGATTTACTTTACAGATGGATTTTATGGTATGTTCTATTTTAGTTTCGTGGTTCTTCCATGTATCTTTCATTTCATTGAATTTTGTTGTTATTTCTTTCTTTCTTTCTTCCTGAATTCTTCGTAGGGTATCATCTACTTGTTCTGTAAGCGTATTGAGTTTGGTAATTTTGTGTTCATATTCTTCTTGTTCTTTCTTTTTAACTTTTTCGTTCTCAGCTAGTTTCTTTTCAGCATCTGTTTTTTTTGTTGTTATGTCTTCATTTTTATATTTCAATTTTTCCGTTTCTGATTCTAATTCCAGTATCCTTTTGTTGTTTTTATTGTCTGATTCTTTTAATTTGCCAATTCCTTTTTCTCTTTCTTGAATTTCTTTGTTGTTTCTTTCTATTGTGCTTTTTAATGTTTCGAGTTCTGATTCTAGTTCAATTATCCTTTTACTGTTTTTATTGTCCGATTCTTTTAATTTGCCAAGTTCTTTTTCTTTTTCTTGAATCTCTTTGTTGTTTCTTTCTATTGTGCTTTTTAACATTTCGAGTTCTGATTCTAGTTCAAGTATTCTCTTGCTGTTTTTATTGTCTGATTCTTTTAATTTTCCGAGTTCTTTTTCTTTTTCTTGAATTTCTTTGTTGTTTCTTTCTATTGTGCTTTTTGAGATTTCTAAGTCGTGATCTGATTTTTCTTGAATTTCTTTTTGGTGTTGAATGTCTTTTTGAAGTCCTTTGGTATTGGAGATGCTTTTGTCTAATTCTTCATTTAGATCTGTTAATTGCTTATCTATTGCTTTAAACTCGCTATAAGCATCGTAATTAAGGCGTACGACGTTTTTCCATGCAAATATTCTCTCAAAAAAGCCTATAGATTGTACTCTTTTGAAAAAATTGTTTAGATGTTCGAATGATTGTGTTTTCATGTTATTCGTCTCCTATGATGTTATCTGTTTATGCTTTATATCGGTATGTATGCTCAGATGTTTGATTTGACTTTGCTATTCTATTAGTGTCTGGTGGGACATTGTTTCGATTTCGTCATAACCAATTGAGGTGATGTGTTTTTCTTCTGCATCTGATTTTGGTGAACAAGTGTTTGTTAGTATTTCTGCAGCATTGGGTGGATATATTAATATCACTTTCTTGCCGTATTCCATTATTTTTCTTATGACTGGTACAAAGTCTTTGTCTCCGCTCATTAGCGCAATTGTTGTTATATTGTCGTTTTTCAGTAGAGTTTCCATGATGTCTATAATTATCATGGGGTCTGCAAGACTTTTAGAGTTGTTGTTTATCTCTTCTTTTCCGAAAACAGGTGAATAGATTGGTTGTATGTTCCATTCCCATAATTTATATAAAAATCCTTTTGTTCTTTCACTATCGAATTTAAAATATGTTCTGCCGAAGATAAATATTCCCTTGTTGGATAGATAATTTTTGATTGCTTGAAAATCAATTCTCTTCTCTCGGCATGTATTATCGTAATCTATGAATAATGCTATTCGTTCCATGTAATTACCTCTTCTTTCCTGTGAATGTTCTATATGCGATAGGTATTATTTTTGGAGATGAGAAAGTTATTACATTTGAACATCGAATTAATAATTGGGTAATTTCATCGGCGATTTTCTCTTCTAATTTGTATCTTGTCATTATTGGGAGTATTTTTTTTATTTTTTCGAAGTCTTTGGGTTCTTCTATGTCTTTTGGGTAATCATTGAAAAAGAGTAAATTTTTTAGTTTGCCTCCCTCAAGTTCCTCTTTACTTAGTGTAAGGATTTTATTCAATGGAAGGGTCTTTTTTAGTTCGTAGTAAAAATATGCGTCTTCGCCCTGTATTTCAATGTCCAATGCTGTATTTTCGTGATTTTTCCATATTTTATTACCGTATGGTATCTCTTCTTCTTTTGTGTAACCATGTAGTGATTCAACAGTCGATGATATGCTAATTACTATTACTAATTTGGGTTCTTTATCATTGATGATATGGCATGATGTGATTAGAAAAGCATCTTCCAATTCGAAGAAGGATATAAATTCATTTATTTCTTCATGGGTAAGACCTGTGCGTTTTAGTTCATTTTTTATAAAATATATTAATGTTTTAATGCATGCATATTGATAAGATCCTATTGTGTTATATTCTTTGGTATCGAAATCAAAGTCGAATAATTCGTATTTACTCCATTCTTTTTCTTTGAATTCTTTCTCCCATTTTTCTATTATAGTTGATATTCGTTTTTTTTCTTTACCTATTTTTTTTTCTTCTTTCAAAAACGTTTTTATGGTGTTGCCCATATCTTTTTTTACGATAGTTGAGACATTTGATTTTTGTATGATTGCCTGATTAATAAGTTTTAGGTAAGGTATCAATGAATATCTGTAGGAATAGGTTCTTGTACTAATAAGAGAATTCCAATATCTTTTGCGGTCAATTGTTTCTTTTGAAGTCTCAAGCAGTTCATTTGCTTCGATGTACTTTTTATTTTTAAATAGTTCTTTTATTTGTTTTTCAATATCTTTGGAATTTGTTAGATGTAATTTATTTTCATCTTGAGATATAGTCTTATTGTTAATGAAAGCAACAAATTCAGCGATATCTTTATCTTTGACATCAAATTCGCTTTTGTTTAACATTGAATCATTGTTTCTCATAGTCACCACATTTATTTTGTAATCTTTTTGTTGTAATTTTAGATTTTTTTCATTTGTAATTTTAGAATATTCGCACAAAACTTTATAAATCTTTGTATTTTATGTGTTTTTGCGTGTAATCATCTGTGAAAATTTATATTTTTAGGTTGTCAATAATTGTCTATGGTATTGACGAAGGATTCTATATTAAGGAAGTTGGAGGAGAATAAGGTAGAGATAAGGGCATTTGGGGTGAGGAAGCTTGTTCTTTTTGGTTCATATGCTTCTGGTGAGCAGAAGAGAGGGAGTGATATTGATTTTCTTGTGGAGTATCGAAAAGGCAGAGGGCTTTTCAGGGATAGTTCCGGGCTTATGAATTTTCTTAATGATCTGTTTGATTGCGAGGTTGATTTGGTTAAGCCAAAATACGTGCGCAAGGAGCTTAGACCATATATATTGCAGGGTAAACAGTATGAAGCGAAAATATAAGTTGTTTTTGGATGATATTGTTGAGAATGTCGATAGGATTCAGAGATTTGTTTCAGGTATGAGTTTTGATGATTTCAAGGATGATGAGAAGACACTTTATGCTGTTTCGAGATCATTGGAGATTATAGGTGAATCTGTAAGCCAGATACCTGATGAGGTTAAGGATAAATATGATGATATTCCTTGGAGGGATATAAAGAATTTTAGGAATCAGGTGATTCATAAGTATTGGGATGTGGATGTAGAGATTGTGTGGGATATAATAGAGAATGAGTTGGGAGAGTTAAAAAATAAGGTTTTGAAACTTCTTTGCAGACTTTCTGATTGAGTTGGGTGATTGTCTGTTTGCTTGAGTTTCTTTTGTTTAGAGTTTCAATCCCTGTTTGAAGGTTTCGGTTAGGTCTGCGCTTTCCAGCGCTTCTTCTATGTCTTTTTCGTCTGCTTTGTCTTTGATTTTTAGCTTTTTGTCTGTTAGCGCCAAGTGGTCTATGTTGCATTTTTTTGTTTTTATATTGTTCAGGGCTTTTGGACCTGTTATGGTTACGTAGTTGTCGTCTATTAATCCGGTTATTATACAGTATTTGCCTGCGTTTCTTCCTCTTGTTTTTACGCATACGCGTCCTGTTTCAATTGCTGCCATTTGTGTCACCATTATTCTAGTTTTTCTTTTATTGCTTCTTCTAAGCATTTTGCGCATAGGATTCCGCTGTAGGGGCGCTCTGGTCTTTTTTTGGTTTTCGGGAGTTTGTTGATCTGGAATTGTCGTAGTCTTGGGATGCCGTTCAGTTTTGCGTTGCAGTTTGAGCATGTGGCTTGGCTGACCTTTTTTTTGCGGTAGTTGTAGACTAGTTTAGCGCCAGGTGTTCTTGTTGCTATTCTTTTTACTGAGTTTGTTTCGAATATCTGTTTCATGTTTATCATCTTTTTGTTTTTTGTCTTTTATTATCCTCTTAGCTTGTTGTTTGATATTTTTATAAATGTTTTGTGTCTTTTTTGTTGTTTGTGTTGGGTTATTGTACATTTAGGATTTTTCTGAATAAAAATGTTGTGGGCATGGAGATTATTATGTACAGACCGAGCCATCCTACTGTGCTTTTGTTGAATATGGGGATTGTGAATGGAAGGTTCGCCCGGAAGCTATTGAATGTTACTTTGTCTATTTTGTCGTCTTTTTTTTTGATTTCTATGATGTGTGTGCGGTCTCCTATGTTTATTTCAGCGCCTTCTTTCAGGGTGCCAAGTTCAGGGTTTTCGAATGTGATTGTTGTTTCTGTGTCTTGTGTGATTGTGAAGTTTTCTTTTATGTCTTTGTATGTATATATGCCTTTGTTGTCTTCAAGGTTTACGGTTATGTCACCGTAGGCGTGACTGAGCCATGGGAGGAACAGGGTTATCAGTACCATTGATGCTATTAATGGCTTCATGTTTAGCATTAGCTGTTGGTTGTTTAGTTTCAGGCTTTTGTCGAATAGTGTTTTTAGTTCTTTATCTTTGCCTTTCTTTTTTGCAGCGTTCATTTTTGTTTTTAGTTCTTTTAGTTCGGTTCTTATGTATTTGACTTTGTTTTGGTTTACGAGGAGTTTGTAGCATATTGAAAGCAGGAGTGAGATGAATGTTGATATTGCTGCTATTGCGTATATTGGTCCCATTGCTATCAGAGGTGCGCAGATGGTCTCTATAGTGCTGTATAGTATTTGCATTGTGTTTCCTCTTTTTTTATGAGGAGGGTCTTTTCTGATTTCCCCATTGTTTATTTGTGGTCTCCGTCCTCGAGCCCCCACCCACCCAATTTACGGCTATGATTTTTGCATGAACTGTCTTAGCATAGGGTGCATGTCTTCGAGATGCTGGGTTGCAAGTTGTTCATAGAGCTGGTAGATTATCATTACTGTTAATAGTAGACCTGTGCCCTGAACTATTGAGCCTGAAAAGTCTGCGAATGCTGAGAGGAATCCTACGAATGCGCCGCCGAGGACAGCCAGTGGCGGGATGTATCTGCTTAGTACGCGCTCGATTACGCGGGGATCACGCCTGAATCCTGGTATCTGCATGCCTGATGATTGTATCTGTTTTGCGACGCTTTTTGGGTCCATGTTGGATGTGCTTACCCAGAACATTGAGAATACTGCGCAGCCGAACATGTAGAATGATACATAGGTGATTATACGGATAATGTCCATTATGGTAGGGAGTGTGGAGTATGCGTTTATCATGTATATGCCAAGGAGCATTCCGATTGCTGTTGTTGCAGCTATTATGAGGTATTCTCTTTCTTTGAATATTGCATATGCGATGATAATTCCAAGCATTACGCTTAGAAGGATGCTTAGAGAGAGCATGTTTATTGCAAATGAGTTTGGCGGGCTTAAGAAGTACATTAGTCCGCTTGTAGGGTTGCCGTTCTCATTGAATACGCCAAGTATTGCAAAGCCGCGGTCTGATAGCATCTTGCCCCAGACCTGCAGGTTTATGAGGATTGCTGATGTCAGTATTACAGGCATTACGTTTGTGTATATGAATTTGAGTGGCCATTTCCTTCCGAAGCCTCTGATGGATCCGAATGCCAGTGGGATTTCTACGCGCATGGATTGGGCGTAGACTACGAGGATGAATACTGATACTGTTGAGAGTATTGGCAGTAGATAGGGTAAAAGGCTTTGGAGTGTTGGGGTGCCGGTTACTATTTCCTGGAACATGCCGGGTATTATGCCGTCGAATTTTCCGGGTGTGTTGGTGCTTAGCAGGCTGAAGCTTCTTATTAGTATCTGTTTGCTTACGCCTGCTGCGATGAATAGTGAGACGCCTGATCCGAAGCCCCATTTTGAGACTACTTCATCCATGAATATTATGAGCCATCCACCGATTGTCAACTGTGCTATTACGAATAGCATCATTGCTGTTGTGTGGACTATGGGGTCGATTGCGCCGAACATTGTGTATGCTGCGGCTTCAATGAAGGCGAAGGTGAATGCGAGTATTTTCTGGGTACCCTGGAACATTACTCTTCCATGATGGCTGCTCAGATCCCAATCGATTACTTTTGCACCTACGAGCAGCTGGAGTATGATACTTGCGGAGACTATGGGTCCGATGCCGAGGGTTATTATTGAGCCCATGCTTGCTCCCATGAGTGTTGCAAGTTGTTCAAAGTATGCCATTCTTTCAGGGCTTACTCCTAAGAGAAATGTGTCTGAGAGGAGAAAGTATGATAGTAGAATGATTCCAGTCCATTTTAGTTTCTGGTTGAAGGTCTGTCTTTTTATTGGTTTCTGAACGCCAGGTAATTTCTGGAGCAGTGCTTCGTAATCCATTTTGTTCACAATGTTTTGTTAGAATGTTTCTGTTATTGTTTTGGTGGTTCTTCTTTGTCCTGTGTCTCTTTTTGCCTGGCTGATGTTATTGCTTCTCCACCTGCTTTTTTTATTTTTTCTTCTGCGCTTTTGGAGAATTCTTTTGCTGTTATTTTTAGTTTGAGTGAGGGTTTTCCTCTTGAGAGTATCTTGTCGTAGCCGAGTTTTGTCGCATTGATTTCTGTTGTGTCTTTGGTTTGTTTTGCGCATCCTTTTGTGATGTATAGGCTGATGTGTTTTTCGAGATCATCTAAGTTTATTGTTCTTGGATTGTTTACTGTCACCGGAGGTCTGGTGAATCCGTGGTTTCCGATGCGTGTGCCTTTCTGGTGTATTGTTGTCATGTTCTGCTGACCTTTTTTGCCTGCACCTGCGTTTCCCACACCGCCTCTTGAGCCTGCGCCCCTGTGCTTTTTCGGGCTGCCCCATCCGTGGGTTCTTGAGCCGCGGAGTTTGTTGCATTTCGTTTTTTTGTTTGTGGTCATTGTATCACTTTAATATGTGAGTTATTATATCATTTTTTGGATTAGTATGTTTATTTTGTCTTTGCGATATCCGAGGGCGCCGCCCTGGTTGAAGGTCTTTTTTGTTCCTTTTCTTTCGAAACCTTTTCTTGGTGGTGATAGTTGGAATACGGGTTTGATGCCGGATTCTTTTATCTGTCCTTTCTGGATTTGTTCTGTTATT
>DAOWAN010000133.1 GCA_030634545.1 Candidatus Nanohalarchaeota archaeon | reverse complement strand
GAGTCGAGTTCGATGCCTGAGAAGTTTGTGCTTATGTTTTTCATTGTCTCTTCGATTAGTTTTGCTTCTTCGTCTGGTTTTAGTTTTGCGTCTATCATGATGATTGTGTTTTTCTTGAGGTCGCGCAGCATGTCTTTGATTCCGTCTTCTTTTAGTTTTTCGTATGGGTAGAATTTAATTTTTACGTCCATCTGTATTACCTTTTGTTTACAGTACTTCAAATAGTTTTTGGTAGAGTTGTTCTGTGTTGTGTTTCTCTTTTGCGCTTATGCCGATGACTTCGTATTGGGGGAATGCTGAGCGGATGGCTGTTGCGTTGGATTCTTTGAGGTCGAGTTTGTTTGCGACGATGAGGACGGGTATGCCGCGGGCTTCGAGGTTGCCGAGTATTGTTATGTTTACCTGGTTTATGGGGTCTTCTGTGGCGTCGAGGATGACGAGGACTGCGTCCATCTTGTCGAGCCATTTGATGGATTCGATGACGCCTTTTGTGGCTTCTTTTGCGCGCTCTTTGGCCTCGGGGCGTTTCATGCCGCCTTTGAGGAAGTCTTCGAAGTCGATTTTTGTTGCGATGCCCGGGGTGTCGACTACGCTGAATGTGATCTTTTTGCCATTGTTTTCGATTATGACTTTTTCTTTCATCTGGATTTCGCGGGTTTCGTGGGCGATTCCTGAAACTGTGCTTAGCTCTTCACCGAGCCAGTCCATGCATATGGTGTTTGCGAGGGTGCTTTTGCCGGAGTTCGGGGGACCGTAGAGTCCTAACTTTATTTCTTTGTTTTTTTTGAAGAGCTTTCCGAGAAATGTTTTGAGCCTGTTGTGCAGGTTTCTTAGGTGTTTTGTTACCATTGGTTGTTTATTGTGTGGGGAATTATTTAATGGTTTGTGTCAGCCTTGTAACAGCCTTCAGAAAGGCTGGACGACAGCCTTATAAAGGGCTGGCGATCAGAGCGACCGTAAAGCTTCGCTTCAACCTTATAAAAGGTTGATTATTAAGTGCGTTTCACTCAACCTTCTGAAAGGTTGATCATCAGGTGTGTTTCGCTTCGCTCAAGCACACGAAACATTGTTTTGTGTGTTCTGTTCAAGCGCACACCTGTGTTGTCTTATTATCGCTTTGGGTCACTGGCGGTTTGCTCAAACATGCGGGTGTGGTCTCTGTTGCTGTCTTATTCTGGTGTATAATTGGTCGTGTGTTGGCTTTTTATTTTTTCTATGACTGCGTCGTGCAGGGGCTTGAAGCAGTTTTTTGCTATGGATATGGTGTCTGTGACTTCTGCGATGCTTGGGCTGTAGCCGTAATAATTTATGTTGTGCCTTAATCTTCTAAGGTTGCTTATGAGATTTATTGGTCTTTTGGTTTCTACTTTGAGTTTTAGGAGTTCTTTTATCGGGGCAATATGGTCTTGTGATTCTATACCTTCTGCGACTAGTAGTGCGTCTCCGAGCATCCTGAAACTTTCGTATATGTTTCTTGTGATTGTGGTTGCGGCATCTTTTGTTGGTTCTAGTGTGAGTGTGAATTTCATTTCTCTTTGCGCTGCTTCGATAATGCTTTGTGCGTTTTTTATGTCCGGTCTTTTGTATCTCATATTAAGGGCGCACCTCCAGGAATCCTTCGAGTACAATGCCGTTTGCTATGTTTGCAAAGAGGTTCAGGTCTATTTTGTTTCTTGAGAATATGTGGAGGTTTACCGGGATGTTTTTCCTGTAGCCTAGTTTTGGTATTATTCCCAGTTCAGTTATCTCTAGTTCCTTGTTGTCCAGAATCTCGACTGCGATGTCTATGTCGCTTTTTTCTGTGTCGTCTCCTTTCCTGTAGCTGCCGAAGAGGATGATTGCTCTTGCGTTTGGAATGTGTTTGTGAATTTCTTCCAGTATGCCTGATTCACATATCATTGTCAGGTTATGGCTTATTTTTCGTGTGTGAAAGTATTGGTGGTTCTGGTTGCATGATATTCTCCATATTCTGCCTAGTACTTCTTTTTTTAGGAATTTTTCGTTAACGAATATGGTTATTATCTTGTTTGCGGTTGTTTTTGAGATTTTTAGTTCTTTGGATATGTCGTTGAGACTCATTTCTTTGTTTGGATATGCGAAGAACCAGTGAAGTATTTTCTGATATGCTTCTTCGTCTTTGCGCGGTTCTATTTTTTTGATTTTTTTGGTCATGCTGATGGTTACGTTCGTAACTATATAAACTTTTTGGTTACCACTTGGTTGCGTGTGTGACCGTATGGATTTTTTGGGGCTTGTGGTTGATTGTGATGGTTGATTTATTCGTTATGCGTATGAGTATAGGATTTTAAAGATTGTGGGCAATTACTATTTGGACTTGAAGATGGGTGATTGCTTTGGATTGTGTGATGTCTTTTTGGAATAAATTATGAGGGTTATAGGATGAAAATGATGTGTTTGGCTGTATTGGTTTTGTGTACTGTTGTTTTACTGTCGGGTTCAGTGAGTGGATATAGTATATATCCTACTTCTGAGGAGTCTGTTAAGGTCATAAATATTCATGGAGAACATACCATAACTAATGGGCACTTAGAATCTAAACTCTTAATGAGATTTGATGTTACATCTGATGTTGCTCGACGTATTATTATACATTTTAGACCTTCTGAGCATATAGATTATGCACCGATAAGAGGGATTAGTTTTTATTTATGCGAGGGGTATAGTTATGATACGAGACCATATACGGGATATTCTGGGACGTGTGATAAGTATGAACCTGAAATTTTAAATTATTCATATGAGAGACCTTTTGTTAGTGAAGGTATAGTATCTATGCGGAATTATACTTGGTATGCTATTGATTTTAGTCTAAAAGGGGCAGATGAACATCAGCGTTTTGTGCTTTTGATTAATTATACTATGCCCAATTTTGTCTTTGAGAATGGCGATTATTCTGTGGCTTGGTTAACTCTACCTGATATGAATAACAAAGGATTCAATATTTCAAATACTATTATTTTGCCTTCTGAGGATGATATCCCGCGATTTTTTGAGAATGCTGAGAAGATTAATCGATATGCTTATAATGAAAACGGGAAATGGATGTATCGTTGGGCATTCACTTACCTTGGTGGAGATGATATTACTTTATGGTATTGGAATGACCAAAAGATTAAGGAGAGGGAGAGAAATAACCTTTTATTTGGTGTATTTCTTGGGTTTGTGTTGACTCAACTACATCTATTTTGGCGAATGGAATACCTAAAAAAACTAGTAGTGTGGTTCGTTGGTAAATTCAGATTACGTTCCGTTATAGGTAACTCAAAAAATAAAAAATATCATGGTTCTCATTGTGGGTATGTTAAAAGGATTCATGAAAAAAATAAGATGAAATTTAGGACACGTAGTGTGGCTGAGAAGAATGGGTATAAGCCGTGTGGCGTTTGTTGTATCGATAAGTGATTTTTTCTGGTCATTAAGAGTTTCGAGAGTGTGTGTGATTTCTGTTTTTAGGGGATACAAAGCAAACACTTAAATATTTGTATCCCCCAATAACTTGTATGGTTTGTGTTGAGAAGCGCTGTGTTAATGGAAAGGAATATTACAGGCTAGTTCATACTTTCAGGGATGGTGCGCGAATAAGGCATAAGACCAAGTATATTGGCAAGGTTTTGCCTGCGGAAACGGAATTGGAACAGTTGAAGAGGGGGTTTCTTATGGAGATGAATGTTTCGGGGTATCGGTATTTTTCTTTTGAGGATGTCGAGAGAATAGAGAAGAAAAAGGATGATTACAGGCAGGAAGCGGAGACATTGAGTTTGCTTGAGAAGAAGGAGAGGCTGGATGAGTTTATTATCCGATTTACTTATGATAGCAGTAAGTTGTCTGGTGTGGATGTGACGCTTAGGCAGACTGCATTGATATTGAAGGATGGTATCATGCCCAAGGGTATCAAGAGGCTTGAGACTGTGAAATTGTTGGAGAATCACAGGAGAGGAATCATTGCTATAACCAAATATCGGGGGGTATTGGATTTGGCTTTTATCAGGAGGATTCATAAGATTCTGATGTCCGGGGTGTGGGATGAAATTGCAGGAAAGACTAGGTATGAGCTTGAGCGCGATGTGAACGTGGCTGGAACTCCTTATGTTCCTCCAAAATGGGGGGATGTCCGAAAGGAGCTGGATGATTTCTTTGGATGGTACAAGTCAGAAAAGGGAAGACTTCATCCCCTAGAGTTGGCTTCGCTGGTTCATCTGAAGATAATATCTATCCAGCCTTTCAGGGATGGGAACAGCAGGTTGTCGCGGCTTTTGATGAACTGGGTGTTGTGGAAGAAGAATTATCCTTTGGTTGATATTCCTGTTGAGGATCTGGAGAATTATTATGATGCCCTTGATAAGTTCCAGATTGAGAAGAGAGAGAAGCCGTTTGTGGATTATGTTAAGGAGATGTATCTGTCCGGCTGATTTTTGCTGTGGCAGATGTTTTCTGGTTTTAGGGGATACAAAACAAACATATGGATAATTGTATCCCTCAATCTATTGTTTTAGAGGAAGTCCATGTCGCCCAGGGATTCAATTTGCTTTTTCTGGTCTTTTAACATTTCGAAGAAGGTGTCTAGTTCGCGGTCGTTCAGGCTGTTTAGGATGTTTCTTATGCCTAACCCGAGTTCTATTTTTGGCATGAGCTTTTGTTTCCATTTGTCTTCGTAGTGTTTTTTTAGGAATTGTTTTGTGAAATCGTTTTTGTCAAATGCGCTGCTTATTGCTTTTGCTGCGATGT
>DAOWAN010000114.1 GCA_030634545.1 Candidatus Nanohalarchaeota archaeon | reverse complement strand
GATGGGAATAAGCAATAACAATAAGCTTGAATTCAGATGTAAAATAGACGGTACCGGATATACTGAAACAACATCTGAAAGCATTAGCAAAGATGTATGGACCCATGTAGGGCTAATCTTTAATGGCACACATATGATATTTCACATAAACGGAGTGCAGGTTAAAAGAGTATACCATCTTGGAACAATGACTACAGACATAAATGATTTTCTGATTGGCGGCGGTTTTAGTCAATATCCTTTCAACGGCACAATCGACGAAGTCCGCATCTTCAACCGCGCCCTATCAGAAGAGGAAATCAACACCTCCTACAACGCAGGCTTATACGAACTATACCACAACTTCACCAGTTTAACAGACGGTGCATACACATACACTGCCTACACACAAGACCTCGCAGGCAACGTCGCAGAAGAAGATACAAGAACAGTGACTGTAGATACAACCCCGCCAACCGACCCGACCCCTATTACCCCAGCAAACAACACAAACTCAACAGACAGCATGCCTGACCTCAACTGGACAACCGTAACAGAACAAAACTTTGCAAACTACACTGTGCAGGTTGACGATGATCCAACATTTGCAACCCCCGACTACACCTACAGCACAACATCAATAACCGAAAGCAACTACTCAGTATCCTCTGAATGGTTAGAGGCAAAATGGTACTGGCGCGTAATCGCCCACGACAACGCAGGCAACACAAACACATCTGATTATTTCGTCTACACCCTCGACACATCACATCCGACAACCACAGCATCCGCAATAGATGATATCGGCGGGGCATATACATTCAACACATGGACAAATTCTACACACATAAACGTAAGTCTGTCATGCGACGACAGTACAGGTGTTGGTTGCAACATCACCCTATACTGCACAGACACAGATGACTCATGCTCCCCTGATACAATCTACTCAGAAGTTGTACAAATCTCAACAGAGGGCATATCATACATCCGCTTCAAATCAAACGATACCCTTGGAAACGATGAAACCCTGGATTCAGAGATAATCAGGATAGACACACAGAACCCCACAGTCAGTCTCGACTCACCCGAAAACAACCACAACTCATCTTCCTCTAGTGTGGACTTCAAATACACCCCAAAAGACAACCTCGGTCTCGCAAACTGCTCAATCTGGCTAAACTCAACAGGAACATGGCAAATAAACACAACAGACCCAACCCCCACAAACAACACCCAAAACACAACAACAATAACATTGGCAGACAGCACCTACATCTGGAACATCCAATGCTTTGACAACGCAGGCAACTCCGCATTCAACACCACCAACTACACCCTGACCATAGACACAACCTATCCGACATACTCACTCAATCAGACCAACACAACAGTTGTAGGAGCCGTCACATTATACAGCCTCTACTGGCAGGACAACTATGCTCTCGCAGGCTATGTCTTCTCATTTGACAACGGCACAGGCACATTCGAAAACGACACCTACACAGAAATGACCGGCACGGCCAGCTGGTCAAACGTAACAAAAACCACAAACACAACCGTCGGCGCAACCATCCGCTGGATAATCTACGCAAACGACACCGCCGGCAACATGAACACCTCAGAGACCTACACCTTCCAGACAACAGACGCAACCCCGCCGATAATCACAATCCATTCCCCACAAAACCAGTCCTATACAACAACCTCTATATGGTTCAACGTCACTCTAAATGAACCCGGTGATTGGTGCGGCTATTCCTTGGACGGGCTAGCAAACATCACCATGACCAACTCCAGCGGCAACTGGAACAACTTAACAACAGTTGATGAATGCACCCACAATGTCATCTTCTTCTGCAACGACACATCAGGCAACATGAACACATCAGCAATAACAGAATACTTCACAGTAGATACAACCGCACCAACAGTATCTCTAGACGCCCCCGAAAACAACGTACATGAATCTTCCTCCAGTGTAGACTTCAAATACACCCCAAAAGACAACATCTCCCTTGCAAACTGCTCACTCTGGCTAAACTCCACAGGAACCTGGCAGATCAACACCACAGACCCTACCCCAACAAACGCCACCCAAAACACAACAACAATAACATTAGCCGACAGCACCTACATCTGGAACACCCAATGCTTTGACAACGCAGGCAACTCCGCATTCAACACCACCAACTACACCCTAACCGTAGACACAATAGCTCCCACAATCAACATAACCTATCCACTAAACACCACCCACAACACAAAATCCCTATACCTCAACTTCACATCCACAGAATACCCACTCCACACCTGCTGGTTCCAGCCAAACGCAAACGGCACAAACATAACAATCCTATCCTGTCAAAACAACACCCAATTCCAGGCAAACGAAGGTCAAAACAACATAACCTTATGGGCAAACGACAGCGCAGGCAACCTCGCAGAAGACACAGAATGGTTCACAGTATCAACAATAGACCTGAAACTGACAAGAACCTTCAGTCCAGACACCATCCTATCAGGTGAAAACGAAACAATCAACGTAACAACAACAATCCAGGTAAACAAGACCACAAACAACGTAACCGCAATAAACATCACAGACGAAATCCCCTACGACTTCAGCCATCCTGAAACATACGAAGTAACAGTCTGGTTCATAGACTATAGCGAAGGCAGCCAAAAAACAAACATAACCGACGGCGCAACCATCGCCATCCAGGACCGTATCGGCACAAACAACACATGGCTAAACATCACAATCTACAACCTCACAGCCGCAGGCGCCCCCACCTACCTCAACGAAAACGACTCAATCGAGCTGAACTACCTCATGACCTCATCAAAACTCAACTTAGACGAATACCGCACAATGCACACAAACACAACCGTAAAAGACATCCAGCAAAACACAAAAACATCATCCCTCACAACAAACATCACCGTAGCAGAAACCCTCCTGCGCGCCTACAAAGAGATTTGGCACTCCGACCTCTCAGCCCCAAACAACATCTCCGTAAGAATCCGCATCCTCTCAATAGGCGATCCATTAACAGAAATACTCCTCGCAGACTACCTCCCGCAAGGCGCAAACATAGTCTCCACAAACATAACCTACTACAACAAAACAACCGACACAATATCAGAACTCCACAACAACTCAGACTACTACCTCGGCGCCCCGTCACAGGACATCCTCGAAGACAACACCTATGTAGACATCTACCACTACAACTTCTCCTACGACTACACCAACTGGGACGGCTACCTCTACAACAACGACACAATCACAATCGAATACAACGTAACCGTCCTCGGCGGCGGCGAATGGATACTCCCAGCCATACTTGGCGGCTTTGACCCATCCTACCAGAAACACATAAAGACAGAGATGTATGCTGACATCAACGTCCCCCAGTTCGACATACTGCTTGAGATGCTCACAAAAAAGATAAATCCAGGTCAGGCAGCAGTAGCACTGCTAAGAATATACAACGTCGGCGGACCCCGCGCAAAAGTAGACGTTGCAATAACCTACTCTGCAAAAGACATGCAGGGAAAACTCATCACAGAATCCACAGACACAATAGCAGTCGTAGCAAAAAAAGAAGAGACCTTGTCCCTCGACATACCCCAAACAATAGACCCAGGTCAATACACCTTTGAAGCCTTCGTAACCTACACCGGCAAAGAAGCAATATCCACCCGCGTATTTGAAATAGAAGGAGAAAAAGAAAAAGACTCCATCGAAACCTACTTCGGCAAATACGGACTATACGGCATACTATTAATAGTAATCCTCCTACTCCTCTTCAGGCGCACAAGATAACCTCCGATCTCTCTGCCAAACAATATAAAGATGCACATAAATATAACACACTTATAATTCATAGAGGCAAAAAAATGCGCCCACACTGCGAACTCATAACAACAAAAATCTTTCCACAGATCCGCTCACTGATAGCAGAAGAACTGACAGAAAACCTCGGCTTCACACAGACCGAAGCTGCCTACAAAATGGGCATCACCCAGCCCGCCATATCCCAATACAAAAAAGAATTCCGCGCATCAGAAAAAACCATCCTAAAAACCATTCCTGACATGCACAAGATCATAAAAGACGCAGCAAAAAAACTAGCAACCGCAAAAACACCCCAGCAATCAGAAATACTATGCAGCATCTGCAAACAAATAAGATCCTCTGTACCCAATACTCAGACAATGGATGATGAAAAAGATATTTAAAACTAACCCATAACTTATAATTCTACAAATATAATACGGAGAGTGATATTTATGGCAAAAAAAAAGCCACTAAAAAAAGCAAAACCCCGAGCAAAACAAACGCAGCCAAAAACAACAAAAAAGCAGCAGCCGCAAACCAAAAAAGAACAACAACCCACGCAAAAAGAAGAAATCAACATCCTCGACCCCTCAGGCAGGACATTCTGGCAGGCAGCAACAGTCACATTCGCACTACTATTCCTCGTATCAATATTCACACACGGCTTCACATTCTGCGACACACCGACCGGGCAAGTACTAACCACTCCGGGCACATCAACCCCGGCAGGCAGCGCAGTAAAACTGGATTTCTACCTTATGAGCCAGTGCCCATACGGCACACAGGTAGCAGATGCAATCGCGCCGGTCCTAAAAAAGCTGGGTAACAGCGTGGAATTCAACATGGACTTCATAGCAGACGACAACAACGACGGCACCTTCGAATCACTTCACGGTCAACCCGAAGTAGAAGGCAACATAGTACAATTATGCGCAGCAAAACACAACCCAGATAAATACATGGACATGATAGTATGCCAAAACAAGGACATGGGAGCAATACCTGGCAACTGGGAACAATGCGCAGCAGACAATTCTCTTGACACAGAAAAAATCAAGGCATGCTTTGAAGGCGACGAAGGAAAAGAACTCCTGAGCGCATCCATCAAAGCATCAGAAGAAGTAGATGCAAGCGGCAGCCCCACAATATTCCTAAACGACAAACCATATGTCGGCGGTCGCGGTGAAAACGACTTCCTAAGAGCAATCTGCAACGCATACGAAACAGACAAACCAGAAGCATGCAGCGACATCCCGGAACCAGTAAAATTAAATGCAATAGTAATAACCGACGAAAGATGCGGTCTGGTTTGCGACACAACCCAATTAGTATCCCAGCTTGAAGCACTATTTCCCGGTCTCACAGCAAAAACCATCGACTACTCAGAAAAGGAAGCAAAAGACCTCATGAAAGAAACAGAAACACAATACCTTCCTGCGGTCCTCTTCGACGAAACAGTAAAAGAAGCAGAAGGCTACAAAAATATCGAAAACTACCTCCTTGAATCAGGAGAATACCTGAGCTTAAGAATCGGCGCATCATTTGACCCTGAAGCAGAAATCTGCGACAACGAGATAGACGACAACAAAGACGGACAAACAGACTGTGACGACGAATCGTGTAAAACCCACCCTTCATGTATGGAAACAGTATGTAACGATGAAATAGATGATGAGGGAGATGGTCTGGTTGATTGCGATGATCCTGACTGTGAACGCGATTGGGTCTGCATGCCAAAACAGGACACACCCTCTGTAGAACTATTCGTAATGTCCCACTGCCCATACGGCACACAGATTGAAAAAGGCATCATTCCTGTAATCGAACTATTAGGCGACAAGATAGACTACTCAATAAAATTCTGCACCTATGCAATGCACGGCGAAAAAGAACTCAATGAACAGACACTTCAGCACTGCATCCAGAAAGACCACAAAGAAAAATACATAGACTACCTGAAATGCTTCCTAAAAGAAGAAAAAACAGACGAATGCGTACAGGAAGCAGGAATCGACAAGACCGCACTTGACCTATGCATAAAATCAACCAACGAGCAATACAATACAATCGAAAACTTCAACAACAAATCAACATGGCTCAGCGACAGATTCCCTCTATTCGACATAGACAAAGAATCAAATGAAAAATACGAAATCCGCGGATCACCTGGCTTCGTAGTAAACGGCGTAGTAGCCCAAACTGGAAGAGACTCAAAAAGCCTGCTTGACGCAGTCTGCACCGGCTTCAACGAAAAGCCCGAAGAATGCAGCGAAGACCTAAGCGCAGAATCCCCATCACCCGGTTTCGGATTTGAAACAACAGGAACGGCAGCAAGCGCAGACGCTGGGTGCGGCGTATAAACGCCCTTTCTTTTTTTTCTTTTCTTCTC
>DAOWAN010000070.1 GCA_030634545.1 Candidatus Nanohalarchaeota archaeon | reverse complement strand
TTTGTTGAGGGGAAAACTGCGTTTTTGTGGTTTCTTTGTTTTGTTCCTTATTTTGGGACGTATAATGCGAAGGATGAGAGGATTGAGGTAAATACAGGGAAGGCAACAAGGAATGCTTTTGCGTATACTATCTTTTTCGGGGTTGGAACGATTGTCTATATATATCTGACGGGTCGTGTTGAGTTGTTTGCTCCTGCGTTTGTGGCTCTTTTTGGCGGGTCGCTTCTTGTGTGTCTTATCTCTTTGTTTTATTATGATAAATTGGGTGGTGTGGAATGAGGACAATAAAAAGGGTGAATGATGTGAAAACAAGAATAGATAAAAAGAGTTTACTGTTTATGGGAATTGATTTGAGTATTATCTTATTGGGGGTTGTTATATTGTTATCTCAAACAGGTTCCAAAACCATATTTTTTCTGAGCGTGTGTTTAATTCTTGCTGGTTTAATCTTCTTTGTTCTGGCACTACAGGTTTCGACGAAACCAGAAACAGAACGTGTAGTGGACGAAAGGGTTACGGGGATTAATGAGAAGGCAGGTTATCATGCATTTTGGATAACTTTGGTGTCTGTAACAATTTTGTTTTGGGCAGACAGAATCCGGTCATTTGGGATAGATGTTACAGATATGTATTATGCAACTATTTTTGCCGGTGTATGTTCATGGTCTATACTTAGGTGGTATTATAACAGAAAAGGTGATGTAAAATGAAAATGAAACTAGATAAAAAGATTCTGCAATTTTTTGCAATGAGTTTGGTTATAATACTATGGGGTATGTCTTTGATTATTTTTTTTCAGACAAAACAAGTGCAACTGTTTGGGACAGGCATGGTTCTTAGTGGAATAATACTAACAGTAATGGGTTTATATATATCTACAAAACCAAAAGATTATTTTCTCCGAGATGAACGGTTTGTAAGAATCAAAGAAAAGGCAGGTTATCAGGCATTATTGATAATTATCATAATGATATGCATAATCCATTCAATTGATCTGTTCTGGAAATTGAATATTCTATTTAAGGATATTGCGCCACTATTGTTTGTTGTTGGAATGTATTCGTGGTTTATACTTAAATGGTATTATGAAAGAAAGGGCGAATAAACTACAAAAATGTGTTATGATTTGGATTGGACTTATAATTTATTATCGTAAAAGAGGCTGTTAAATGAAAACTAGAATCAAGGAACTTAGGGCACGGCATAATCTGACGCAGGAGGAGCTTGCGATAAAGGTAGGTGTCAGGAGGGAGACTATTGTTTTTCTTGAGAAGGGGAAGTATAATCCTTCGCTTAAACTGGCTTATGATATTTCGAGGGTTTTGAAGTCGCGCATTGAAGATGTGTTTGTGTTTGATGGTGATTAGTTTTTTTGTTTTTGTGAAGAATGTCTTTTTGTTTTTCTAATGTAAATACTGTTTTATCCCCCTTTGTGTTTTGTGATGTCCGTCCCGAGCCCCCACCCACCCAACTTATGGAATATGTTGTCTGTGTTATGTTTGTTGCTGTTTGTTGTTCTTGTCTTTTTTTGTCTTTTTTTTAGCAGGGTTTTTGCGAAGGTATTTAAAGTTGCGGGGCGAATTTATGGTTAACCTGTAATCGGGTTAACTTATCCTGATTTGAGTTATTGTGTTTGGTTTGTTTGTATAATATTATGATTTTGTGTGATGGTTATGATTGAGAAAGTTTTCGGGGTTATTGATGTTTTTGCTGCTTTGCTGATTTATTTTGGTGATATCCCGGGACCCAAGTTGTTTGTCAATGCGATTGTTCTTTTGCTTCTTGTCAAGGGTGCGATTTCTTTTGTGTATTTCCCGTTTCTTTTTATTCCCGGCATCGTTATGGGTATTGTGGATGTTTTTGCGGTCTTGCTTTTGTTTTTTGGGGCAGTGCCTTTTGCATCAATCAAGGGGATTCTTATGATAATCATTCTTGTTAAGGCGCTTCCTAGGCTTTTGATGGATGCTGCTAAGATTCTTGGATGAATATTTTTTTTTTGAGCAGATGTGTTTGTGTTGGTGTTCTCATCTGAAGATGTCTTTTAGTATTTTGATGCTTGTTGTGGCGTCTTCTATTGTGAATGCCTCAAGGATTACGGGTCCGTTGTATCTGAACTTTTTTAGGGCTGTGTGTGTTTCTTTGAAGTTTATGTCGCCTTTGCCTACTGGCAGGTGCATGTCTGGCTTGTTTTTTTGACCGTCTATGACGTGGACTTCTTTTATTTTTTTTCCGATCTGGTTTATGAATTCTGTTTGTGTGTAGCCGGCGCAGTTTGCGTGGGCGGTGTCGAAGCAGTAGTTGTTGTTTTCTAGGAGCATGAGGAGTTCGGGTGTGCTGAATAGTTCGCCTTGGTGCGGGAGGTTTTCTACGAGGAGGTTTACGCCTAAATTTTTTGCGTTTAGTTCGTCTAATGATATTAGAAGGTTTTCTATTATGCGCTCAGGGAAGAACATGTCGAGTCCCATGGGTCTGTATGGGTGGAGGATTATGTTTTCTATGTTCATGTTTTGTGCGAAGGAGATGTGTTCTTTTATTGTTTTTACTGAGAGTTTTCTCCAGTTTTGGTTTGTCGCGCCGAGGTTTATTTCGAATATGGGTGCATGGTATGTATATTTTATGTTGTGGGTTGAGAGCATGTCTTTGAATTCTTTCTGGTTGATGTCTTTTATGTTGTGGGGGTCGAGTATTGATAGTTCGACGTATTTTAGTCTGTGCATTTCTGCGAAGTCTATTGCGGTCTGCTGGGTGAGGAATAGTTTTTCTTTTAGTGTGAGAAAGTCCTGAGAATAGATGTCGCCTGTTGAGATTGTTGTGCTGACGCCAAGTTTCAAGTGTATCATCTCCCGATATAGTAGTTTGGTTTTTCTTCGATTATCTCTGTTGTTGTTTGTCCTGCTGTTGCCTTTTTTAGTATGATTGGAATGTATGCTGAATTTCTTGCGAGGTAGTTGTCGCCTATTTTTTGGGTTACTGTTACTTTACCGTGCCAGTGGAGCCATGAGTCTTTTTTCTGTTCTTTAATTTTGTCGTAGAGCTGGTCGAGTTCTATTGACCAGTTTTTGATTTTCCATGAGGGTACCTGTGTTGGTCCTGATTTTGTGAATGGTCTTTGGCTGTAGAAATAGGTGTTGATTATGTCTGGTTTTGTTTCTTTTATGAGGTCTATTGTTTTTCCGAAGTCTTCGTCTGTTTCTTCGGGATAGCCGAGCATGACGTCTGTTGAGATTGTTATGTTTGGGTATTTTTTTTTGAATGATGAGATTATCATCTGGTATTCTTCTTTTGTGTATGTTCTTTGCATATCTTTTAGTATTTTGTTGGAGCCTGATTGCATTGGAAGGTCAAGGTACTGGTAGATTTTCGGGTGGTTGTATGCCAGTATGAGGTCGTCGAGAATCGGGAGGACGTTTGCGGGATTCATCTGTCCCAGGCGAATCTTGAAGTTGCCAGGTATGGATGATAGTTTTCTTATGAGGCTTGGGAGTTTTGCACCTTTGTCGCGACCGTATGATGCGATGTCTTGTGCAGTCAGCTGGATTTCTACGCAGCCCTCTTTCAGGGCGTTTTGGACTTCTCTTATTATCTGTTCTGGCTCGTAGCTTATGAGGCTTCCTTTTGTTGTCCTGTCGATGCAGAAACTGCATGTGTCGATGCAGCCTTCAGCTATCTGGATTGTTGCTATGTATGGGTATATTCTTAGGCGCGGCTGGTTTATCAGTAGTTGTGGATTGTCTCTGATGCGCGTGACTTTGAAGTTGTTTTTGATTTTGTCTATTATGTCTGTGATGTGGGTGACTGAGTTTGTGCCCATGATTGATGCGTTTGGTGCAATTGCCTGTATTTTTTCTTTCTGGACTTCTGTGAGGCAGCCGGCGACGAGGATTTTTTTGTTGATGTCGTTTAGTTCTTTGATGCGTGTGATTATTTTTTTTTCTGTTTTTGTCTCAAGTGCGCATGTGTTCAGGATGATGAGTTCTGCGTTGTCTTTTGGGGTTAGTTTGTGGTCTGCTTTTGTCAGGAGGGCTGCCATTATCTCTGTTGAGTACTGGTTGCTTTCGCATCCGTAGGTTTCGATGAAGATGTTCATGTGAGTATGTTTAGGAAGAAAGAATATAACTTTATCTGATGATGAAGTGTTTTTGGGGTTAAAATACTTAAGGTTTGGCGGTCTAAGATTGTATTGTGTGATATGCTTAATTTGTGATTTTTATGACGACTGTTAAGATGAGAAGGGTCAATGGGATGAAGAAGGATGATGAGATGAGTCGTCATTGGGTTGAGGGGTTGCTTTCAGGTCTGGCTTGCTTTTTTGTTGTGTGGCTTGTGATGCTTGTGGAGCTTGCTTTTGGGCTGATCAGTGTTGAGGTTGCGATTGCGGAGTATATTTTTACATCTATTTTTTCTGCTTTTTTTATGGGTGCTGTTGTCGGTATTTTGTATGCTTATGCAGAGAGGTCTATTTTGTTTGAGAGGGGTTTTTTGAAGGGTGTTGTATTTCTTGCTCTTTTTGAGATGTTTTGTGTTGTTGTCTTGTTTTTTGTGCCGTTGAGCTGGAATGAGATGATGGGTATGTATGCATCTGTTTTTGCGTTTGTGGCTGATGTTTTTTTGACTGTGATTATTGGGGGGTATGTGATTGGTGTGGTTTATGAATGGCTTGTAGAGAAAAAAGTTGTTGTGAAATTGAAGAGACCGACTGGGTTGCTTTTGATTGTTGCGTTTTCTTTGTTTATGGCTTTTTTTTCACTGCTTGAGGTTGTGCTTGGGTTGAGTTATGAGTTGCAGGGGTTTTCAGTGGTTTTTTCGTTTTTGTTGGTTGCGGTGTCGGTAGGGTTGTATTTTTTTAAGAGATGGGGGCTTTACGGGGCGTTTGTTGTGTATCTGTTGAATTTTTTGGGTGCCTGTTTTGTTGTTTATTCTGGGGAGTTTTATTTTGTGCCCGGATGTGTTGTGTTTTTTGCTGTATTGTATTATCTTTTCTCGAGGCGGAAGTTGTTTAGAGGGTAGTGATTTTTATTCGTGTGAATGTCTGCGGTGTTTTTAGGGATTACAGGACTCTCTGGATGAAGGGTTCTTCGGTTTTTATGATTGATCAGCCGAAGATTCCGCACAGGTTCAAGGTTGTTGAGTTTAAGTGTTATCAGGATACTGCGTGTGCGATTTCTGATATGGTTGTGCGCGGGGCTGGTGCTATTGGCGCAGCTGGCGGCTATGCTTTGGCGCAGGCGGCTCTTGAGGCGCCTGATGATGGTTTTTTGGAGTTTGTGCGCGGGGCTGAACAGGTGATTAATGGTACAAGACCTACTGCGCAGGATTTGTTTTATGCTACGCGTCGGGTGATGGGTGCTGTTTCTGGAGTTGAGGATACGGGTGGTGCGCGTAAGGCTGCGGTTTTTGAGGCGCAGAGGATTGCTGATGAGAATGCGCATGCTGGTGAGATGATTGGTAAGTATGGTGAGAAACTGATTAAGGATAAGATGCGTGTTTTGACGCATTGTAATGCCGGATGGCTTGCTTTTGTTGACTGGGGGTCGGCGCTTGCGCCTGTTTATGCTTCGAAGAGATGTGGTCGTAATGTGTTTGTTTATGTGGATGAGACTAGACCGAGGTGCCAGGGGGCGCGGCTGACTGCGTGGGAGTTGTGTCAGGAGGGGGTTAAACATGCTGTGATTGCTGATAATGCTTCAGGGTATTATATGCGTCGCGGGGATGTTGATATTGTGATTGTGGGTGCGGACAGGGTTGCGTGTAATGGTGATGTTGCGAATAAGGTCGGGACTTATGAGAAGGCGGTTCTTGCGCATGAGAATGGGATACCTTTTTATGTGGCTGCGCCGAGGTCTACTGTTGATCTGTCGTGTAAGTGTGGGGATGATATTCCTATTGAGGAGCGTTCAGAAGATGAGGTGCTTTCTATGTTCGGGTGGTCTGATGAGTTTTCGCGGATGATGACTGTCAGGGTTGCGCCGCAAGATAGTCATGCTTTGAATCCGGCGTTTGATGTTACTCCTGCAAAATATATTACGGGGATTATTACTGATGCGGGTATTGTTAAGGCGAGTGAGAAAAGTCTGAGGAAGTTGTTTTGAATTCTCTAAGTGTGTGGTAATTTATATAAACATTAGGGTCTTTAATATTGTTATGGCTGGATATCATTTTAATCCTGATAAGAAGAAGTCTGGTTTTGCTGTAGATAAAAGTGAGGCTGGAGAGCATTGGAAGTCTTTTTCAAAGAATAAACTGAAGGTTGCGATTGTTCTTGCGCTGCTTGCGCTTGTTGTTGTTGTCGGACCTGATATTACCGGTAATATCTTTTATGAGGATCCGGAGTATTCACTGCTTTCTGAAAATTCTGATTTTCCTAAGCTGGGTGTGAAGGAGGCGAATCTTGAACTGTATAAGTGCAGGGATGATGTTGATGATTCACGGCTGCGGTTTGATGATTGTGAGTCCAGTCTTTCTGTTGCGCAGGAACTTTACAGTGCATGTAGTTCAGAGAAAGTTGTGGTTGTTGGTGAGTTGCAGACTGCTAATGGTAATTATAATTCGTGTCAGGCAGGTGCCGATGCTTTGAAGTCCAGTCTGGATATGTGTAATTCTCTGAAGTCTTCTAAGGAGACAGAACTTGGGGTGTGCAATAGCGAGCTTAGTGAGATTGATTCAAGGCTTGTTGGGATGAGGACTGAGAGGGATAAGATTATTGATAATTATGCTAATAGTGTTTGTTGTATCTTGAAGACTTTGAGTAATCCTTCTTTGAAGTATTATACTGTTGTGAATAACAGGGTTGTCTGTTCTGATACTGAAGGGATAGAATTTGGCAGCTGCGAGTAAGTGGCTGGTTTTTTAAAGTTAGATAAGCGCGCTTTTTAGTGCGTTTTTGCATGTGCATGTGCGTTCTTTTGGTATTGATTCTATGGTCTTTATGAGAAGTGTTTTTACTTTTTCTTCGTTTTGTTTCATTGTTTTTATTATGTCTTCTATTGTTACGTTGTGTTCTTTCCAGCAGTCGTAGTCTGTTACCATGGCGATTGGGGCGTAGCAGATTTCTTTTTCTCTTGCAAGTACGCATTCTGGTACCAGGGTCATGTTGATTGTGTGGGCACCCCAGCTTTTAAACATTTGTGATTCTGCTCTTGTTGAGAATCTTGGACCGTTGATGCAGACTTGCGTGCCTTTTTCATGGTGGCAGTAGTTTAGTTCTCTTGCTGTTTCTATTAGATGGGTTCGCAGGTGTTCGCAGAATGGGTCTGCGACTGATATGTGGCATACTTGTCCTTTTTCGTAGTATGTGGATGTTCTTCCATGGGTCTTGTCTATGAACTGGTCAAGTATTACTATGTTGCCTGGTTTGTATTCTTCGACCAGTGAGCCTACTGCGGTCGGTGCAAGGATGCGGGTTACTCCTAGTTGTTTTAGGGCGTGGATGTTTGCACGGTAGTTTACCATGTGAGGAGGTATCTTGTGACCTGGTCCGTGCCTGTTTAGGAATGCTATTTTTCTTTTGCCTAAAGTTCCTGTGATTATTGTGTCTGATGGATTGCCGTAGGGAGTGGTTATTTTTATCTTTTGTATGTCTTTCAGGAGGTTTGGGTTGTAGACTCCTGTACCACCGATTATTCCGATTTCTGCGTTTGCGTTCATTGATATCACCCAATTTTATAAAAGGTTAATCATTAGAGCGACCATAAAACTGCGTTTTAGGTCACTGGTCTGTTCATGTATGTAAAATGTCACATAGTTGGTTTGATTAAGTTTTAGGTCTTGTTATGTAGCGTTTTGCTAAATACACTCTTTTGATATATGCTCCCATAGTTTATTGCCAGACTCTTTGTCTACTGTAAACATTGTAAGTCTAAAACGGTAGTTTTTACCAGTAATTTTCTTTATTTCTGCGGCAGGTAAAGGTTGCTTTAAGGTCTTAAATTTATCTAACTTCATAGAATACTCATCATCTTTGGGTTCCTTTTTACCAGGGTATGGTTTCTTTTCTAATTTGCCTGTTGCAATACCTATGGCGACAATACCCTTGACTGAGCGATAAAGTAGTACTTTATTCCCTTTTTTAATTTTCTCAATATTTTTTTTCCAAGGATCCATATATGCTGCTGCTTTTTGATTCTCTATCATGTCTATATCGCATGTATGGCTTGTGGTATTGTTAGTATTCAAGATGTAAAAACTTTCTTCGTTATTGTCGCCTTTGTTCTGTTTAGAAATCATACTATAGCCTCCTTAACGAAATTGTGTATAACTGTACTTTTTTCTTTTGGATTTTGATTGTATGTTTTTTATTGTTAGATGCTTATTATTATAAAGTTATCAGGGTAATAGTTCTGCAATTGTATTGTATATTGTATCTCGTATGAGGTATATTTTTTGTTTATGGATTTAGGTGATTGTATGGATTTTGATTCGAGGATTAGGAAGATACCGGATTACCCTAAGAAGGGAATTCTTTTTTATGATATTACTACGCTTCTTAAGGATGGGCGCGCTTTTAAGGCGGTTGTGGATAAGCTTGAGAAGCGCTATGACGATCGTGAGGTTGATGTTGTTGTCGGGATTGAGTCTAGAGGGTATATGATTGGAGGTGCGCTTGCAGACAGGCTTGTTGCAGGGTTTGTGCCTGTGAGGAAGCAGGGCAAGCTGCCGGCTGAGACGTTTCGTGCGACTTATACTAAGGAGTATGGGGATGACGGGCTTGAGATTCATAAGGATGCTATACAACCGGGGCAGAAGGTTCTGATTGTAGATGATCTGCTTGCGACGGGTGGTACTATTGCTGCTACTGTTGAGCTTGTTGAGAAGCTTGGAGGGGATATCATAGGGATTTGCTTTATGATTGAGCTTACAGGTCTTTCTGGCAGGAGTAAGGTTGATAGTAAGTATCCGATATTTAGTTTGATTGAATATAAGGAGTAGGTGTGTGTTATGGTTGATCTTGTTGTTGTTGGTTCTATTGCGCTTGATTCTGTTAAGACGCCGTTTGGTGATGTCAAG
Source organism: Candidatus Nanohalarchaeota archaeon (assembly GCA_030634545.1). GTDB lineage: Archaea > EX4484-52 > EX4484-52 > EX4484-52 > B79-G9 > B79-G9. Next base: position 1,387 of record DAOWAN010000070.1, on the reverse strand, counting down.
GATATTCTTGGCGGTGCTGCTACTTATTCGTCTGTAGCTGCCAGTATCTTTTGCAAGCCCGGGCTTGTAGGAGTTGTGGGTAAGGATTTTCCGGATGAGCATCTAAAGTTTTTGCGCGCTAGAAATATTGAGACTTGCGGGCTTTCGGTTGCAGATGGTAAGACGTTTAGGTGGTCAGGGTATTATGAGTTTGATATGAATCAGGCGCATACTACTGATACGCAGCTTAATGTGTTTTCTTCTTTTAAGCCGAAGATCCCGGATGCGTATCTTGGGGCTAAGTATCTGTTTCTTGCTAATATTGATCCTGTGCTGCAGATGGATGTTCTTCGGCAGTTTAAGGATTTGGAGCTTGTTGCGCTTGATACGATGAATTTCTGGATTGAGACTAAGAAGAAGGAGCTTCTTGAGATAATCAGTAAGGTTGATGTTCTTTTGATTAATGATGCTGAAGCGCGCCAGTTGATGGATACGCCTAATCTTGTGCGTGCTGCGAGGATGCTTTTGAAGAGGGGTCCTTCTGCTGTTGTCATTAAGAAGGGCGAGCATGGTGCACTTCTTTTTACGGACGGGGTGTGCTTTTTTGCGCCTGCGTATCCGCTTGAGGATCTGAAGGATCCTACGGGTGCTGGTGATTCGTTTGCTGGCGGGCTTATGGGATATCTTGCGAGCAGCGGTGATGTGTCTTTTGAGAATATGAAGAGGGCTGTGATTTACGGTAGCGCTGTTGCTTCGTTTAATGCTGAGGATTTCAGTCTTGACAGATTGCGCGAGATTGGGATGAAGGATGTTTCCGGGCGTTATAAAGAGTTTGAGAAGCTGGTTGAGTTTTGATGTGTGCATTGGATTGTGCTGTTTTTTCTTAGATTGAGAAGTTGGCTTCTGAATTAGGTGAGGAGTGATTACATTTGCTCGGGGGCGGTTATGCCTAAAAGGTATAGACCGTTGTTTAGTACCTGCATGGCTGCATAGACTAGTGTTAGTCTTGCGGCGCTGAGTTCTTTTTCTGCTTTTAGGACCGGGTGCTTGTGGTAGAATGTGTTGAAGTCGTGGGAGAGTTCGAGCAGGTAGGTGGCGATGTTATTGGGGTCGTATTGTTCGCATGCTTTTGTTATGGTTTGGGGGAAGTATGATAGTTTTTTTATGAGGTCCAGTTCTTCTTTTTCTTTTAGCAGTGCGGGATTGAATGTGTTAAATTTGGCTTGTCTCAGGATTGAGTGGGCTCTTGCGTGGGTGTATTGGATGTAGGGACCTGTGTCTCCTTCGAAGTTGAGGGCTTCTTTGGGGCTGAATGTGATTAGCTTGTTTGGGCTCTGGTTTAGCATGCTGAATTTTAGGGCGCTGATTGTGATGTTTTTTGCAGAGGTGTCTTTTTCTTTTTGAGTCC
>DAOWAN010000026.1 GCA_030634545.1 Candidatus Nanohalarchaeota archaeon | reverse complement strand
TATATAAACATCAAAATATGAATATAAAAATAAAAAAAAAGGGACGCACTATGAACAACAATAAAAAATCAGTATTAGAAGACATATTTCTCCATGAGAAACCAGTAAAGATACTCATAGGACTCAAAGCAGACAACAACAAAAGCTATGCATCCACACTGGCAAAAACCGCAGACTGCACATACTCCCACACTGTAAAGATTCTCGAATACTTCAAAAAGATAGGTCTAGTAATATTCGAAAAAAAAGGTCGCGTAAAGTACATAAAACTCACAAAGACAGGAGAAGACATCGCAGGAGACCTCGAAAACGTCTGCAGGAAATTCTCAAAAATAGATCTCACAGAAACCAAAAACAAAAAATAGAACCAAAATACACTCAATCTAAACTTTCTCCATGCTCCTCAGGCGCATACTGCTCTTTCTTTGCCATAAACGCATGAACAGACCCCACAATAGCAGAAAAAAACTTCTCACACCGGTTAGACAGCTTATAATAATCCCTCTCAACAACCTCAATAAGCCCCACACCAAGCAGCTTATTAATCATAGTATAATATGTAGTTCTCGAAATACCGTGACCCTCACAATACTCACTCCACCTGGACCGATCAAAACGCCCGCGCGGTCCCAAAGCACGCAACTCCTTCAAAAAAGTCAACGCATGCTCCGGAAGATCAAGATTTTTAGGTCCATGATACAAAAGCTGTAGCAATGACTCAAAATCACATGCATCCAACGGCTTAACAAGAATAGTCGTCTGATATCGCAAAGATGCTTTCCTTCCCATAACACAAACTAACACACCAAAATATAAATAAATGCGCACCAAGAAAAAAACCACTAGCAATAGAAGCATTTTCACCTCAAGACACCATATGAAACACCGAAAAACACAGAATAACCGCCAAAAACAAAAATAAACACAAAAAAAGCATAAAAACAAGAAACAAAGCAAAAAGAGACCGGTTTAAAACAAACAAAACAAATCCAGACCAGAATCACAACAGCAAAAAATAAAGAAATCAAATCAACATATAGACAAAATAAATGGGTAATTCATACCACAAAAAACAACAAAATCAGCAAAAATAAATAATCATAACTACCCAAATAATCACATAAACAGGAGAAATTACCCATAAAAAACACAGAACATCCATAACACACCAACACAAAAAACAACAGCCCACGCCACCATAAAACATACCTGCCACAGATACCGATTTTCAACCCAAGAAAACCCCATTCAGATACAAACCAAAATAAAATATATGATTCCATTATTTTCAGGCATAATTGCCCCGTAATCAAGGGTACACATCAGCCAAAGTGCGTATTCACATACATTCTAAAACAAAGCACTTCAAAAGATCCGCAAGAATTCAAACATATTCCAGTAATACCCCGAATACACATTTTCAAGGATTTTGCAACATCTACAGCAAAGAATGTACCCCAAAGAAGAAATATTCACGCAAAAAATCCAAACACAATTCATCAAAACCAAAAATAAATCGGGCTCTAAACATCCAGAGAAAAATAAAATAACAAAAATTAATGCACCGGAACAAAGCAAAAAAAAGACAGCATTTGACCCATAAAGCATCCAACCCTCCCCCCCTGACTTCCAATAAAGCAAATAAAAAATCTTAAGGCATACAAAATCAAAGATAATGTGAGAGTTAAAATATCACAACATCAAAAATCACCCCAAGTTCTCCCAAAAAGAAGCCCAAAATAAGCTCCGTTCATCAAAAACTCAACAAAACCACCTCTATCGTCCATCCAATGTACCCCCAAGAGCAAAAATCATACAAAAAAAGCCACTATAAACAACCCGCAACATAAACAGAAAGACAAAACAACACAGCTGTGCGCTTGAGCGAAGCGAAACGCACTTAACCGCCAGTTTTTTACAATGCGGTAAATGGGAAGATAAGTCCAAAAAGCATAAATGGGACAAATAACCCGACAAAACACCATAAATGGGAAATTCACCCCACGAAAATAAATGGGAAACACAACCCACAAACAAAGAACACACTATAATATATACATCCAACCAAATACAATATATAGTATGTTGAGATATAACCATGAATTTACCGAAAACTAACAATACAAAAATATAAAAACATAAAACAACAAAACTATAAATAAACAACAACATAAAAATATAGAAAGATAGACATCAAACCATATATTAAACAATATAAATAGCCAAATCAAACAGAAAAATGTGAGAACACAAAAATATAGATATAATAAAAAATATAACAAAAAACACATATTAAAAAACATACATCGCACAATATAAAAAACAAAAAACAACAACAGAAAGCACAAAACACCAAAACCAGCCCATAAAAACCACCAGAATAGTGAGAGAGTTAAAAAATAAAAAATAAAACGACCTTTAGGCATCACCTATTCCCGCAGCAAGCTACAGAGTATTACGGCGATGCGAAGAATCAATAACAAACAAAAACAGTATAAAATCGCAGCAAGCTGCGAGGTATTAAACCCAGAACGGGAATAAAAAAACGCAAACATATAAACAAGCTAAATAATATAGAATACCACAGAAAAAAAGCGCATTTATATACAAGACAAAAAACACAACAGCGCGCCGCAACAAAACAACGCACAGGCGATACATTGAATGAAATCATCCTATCAATAATACAGGCACTATGGTTCATATTCCCCGCATACATAGCAAACCCCGCACCAGTCATCATCGGCGGAAAAACACCACTCGACTTCAACAAAAAATTCAGCGACAAAAACCCCATCTTAGGCAAAGGCAAAACATGGCGCGGCACAATCTTCGGCATACTAGTAGGAACAATAGCATCATATGCACAAATTCTGATCCAGACCAGCTACGACCTCTCCGCACTCAACCTAACAGAAATGACACTAACACTAGGCTTTCTTCTGGCATCAGGCGCAATAATCGGCGACATAGTAAAAAGCTTCTTCAAGCGCCGCATCAACATCAAACGCGGAAACAAACTACCCCTCCTCGACCAGCTAGACTTCCTCATAGGCGCATTCATCTTCGCATCATTCGTAACAAAAATACCACTGGAAACAATAATCATACTCCTCATACTCACCCCCACAGTCCACCGCCTCGCAAACATACTGGCATTCAAGCTAAAACTAAAAAAAGTCCCATGGTAATGTGAGGATTAAGTGACCCATTCACAAAAAGATATATATCCATTTCTACAGTAAATACAACCAGGAAACTAAACTTCGGAATCTCAATGAGCACAATATACGCAAAAACAAAACAACTCAAAAAAGAAAAAGACATCGCAGGCAGTTACCTGAACTCACTACAATACTTCACAGACTTCGCAAAAGAAAACAACTTCAAAACCATCGAAATAATATCATTCCCACCCTTCGACTCAAATATTCTAAGAGAAATACAAGACAACATAAAAAACACAATAAAAGGTTTCGACACCAGCTACCACCTGCCAATAGGAGAAATAAACATCTGCGCACTAAACCCAGACATAAGAAAAGCAGCCATCAACGAAACAAAAAACATGATAGATCTGGCAGAAAAACTAAACATAAACAAAACCCCGATACATCCAGGCAGCTACGCATCAATGCCAGACATATACAAACTCATGGAACACGAAACAAAAAAAATCGCAGAACAGGCAATAACAGACATTCACACCCACAGCAAAAGAAAAAACATAGAACTATGCATAGAAAATATGCCATTCAACGAACCATTCTTCCACCATCCAGACGAACTCAAACCATTCACAGAAAAAGGCATCAACATACTCATAGACACAGCACATGCAATCACATCCAACATCAACCCAATAGAATTCATAAACCAATTCGAAAACAAAATATCAGAAATTCACCTTGTAGACGGCTTCAAAAACAAACCAGACACACATCACCCTCTGGGAACAGGCGACCTAAACTACACAGCATTCCTCGACAGACTAAAAGAAACAAGATTCAAAAACCCAATAATCCTCGAAACGAAATCAGAACCAGACATCAACCACAGCGTAAAACTCCTGGAAGAAAAAGGATACCTCTAAAAAGTTCCAGGGTAATGTGAGGATTAAGTGATATAATTTTGAAGACGATAGTCTTCGAAAGCTTAACACGACAGTGATATAATTTTGAAGACGATAGTCTTCGAAAGCTTGAGATGAAATCTCATGATGCCCAAAAAAACCAACACAAAACACCACAAACCAACAGAACCCCAGAAAAAGAAAACAAACCATAAAATACCACTCGCACTCTCACTAATATTCTCAACACTAGCATGCCACCAGTACCTGACAGACAAACTCCTGGAATCAGCCCTACTAGTGACCGCAAGCCTATACACCGAACACCGCGCAACAAAAGCACAAAAAAAACATCACAACAACACAACAAACCGCCTAAAAGACATACTCATCTTCACAGGCATAACCCTAAACCCAAACATCCCAACAAACATAGGCTTCATCACACTAACAACAATAGTCCTCCTCCCCCACATCGCAGCCCGCATACAGACCCTCTCAAAAAACAACATAATCCCACCCATATCACGCACCCACACATACACAATACTAATAGCATCAACACTAGCAGAACTCCTGATCAAAGGCGCACTCACATATTCCCTCATCATCATAACCGCACTCACCATCTACTCATTCGCACACACACTAACAAGCGCACTAAAGACAAAAAAACACAAGCCAATCAAAAGACAAAAATAAAAGCATAAATGTGAGAGTTTGAGCATAGCTCAAACACTTCGAACACAGGTGAGATGATTTTCAACGAAGTTGAAAGCCATTAAAAAACTTATGCTAAACACACCCCCAAAAGGCAAACCCATAAATACAACACAAAAAACCACTCAATAATCCAGATATTTCACATACTCCTCAAAAAACTTCCTGTAAGTATCCTTAAACCTGCGAAGAACAAACCGCACAAGACCATCAGAATAACCACAGTCAAACTTCTCCAGAGCCCCAATATAAGCAATCCTCTGCGACTTTCGGATAATCAAAGGAGGATACCGGTTATTCACAAGAATCACATTAATCAAAAACCTCCCAACCCGCCCATTCCCATCCTCAAACGGGTGTATCTTCTCAAAACGACCATGAAACAACGCAGCAAGCTTAACCGGATGATAAGCACCAGCATTCTCACGATACCACCCTATAAGCTCATCCATCTCACCATAAACTCTCTCAGGAGGAGTCAGCTCCACACTCTTACCCACAAGCACATTAGGAAACTTCTTATAACCCACACTAATACCCAAATCCTTCACAAGCATCCTATGCAACTTAACAATACACTCATGATTGACCTTAAACTTATTCGCAACAATCATCTCAACAATTTCCCTCGAATTTCGTGTCTCATATATTTCCCTCAAATCCTTCTCACTCACAGAAACATTTTCAAACATAACCATCGCAACATCCTTCAAAGTAAGAGAATTACCCTCCAAAGCATTACTCTCATAAGTAAAATTAGCAGTAAACCTATCCAGCAGATCCCTATAACTCACATCAGTAAGCCCGGACAGAATACGAGAATACTGCACCCGCATATCTTCAATCTTCTCAAACTCACCCTCAGTAAAAATATGATCTGTCCTGAAATTATCAATCATAAAACGCAGATAAGCCTTCTTCTTCGCATCATCAAACCCCCGTGCAAGCTCATCACCACGCTCACCATGAAATATTTTTTCAAGAACCTTGACCTTCCCGTCAGGAAGACGAATAGAAACTGCCGCATACTTATACTTCTTCTCCTTGATAAGCCGATTTTTAAAATACATAAAACCCAGTTACCCCTACAAATTTATAAACGTTACGTTTTCGTAGGGTTAACGAAAAACCCGCCTCAGTCTCTGCCAATACCAGCCCATAATCGACCCAAGCCCCGTAAGCCCACAGACAACCTCAGTCCTCCCTGCGCGAACCTCATCCAAAATACTAGAAACATCACGCGCACAATCAACAACACTATAAGAATTCCCAATCTCGCCCTGAAGATGCGCATCACTCGACGCAACCATAGAAATCCCGCGACTCCTAGCCACCCTAAAAGCCATCCCATTACTAAAATACGTCCTCGAATTAAAAACCTCAATAGCATCAAACCCCGCACTCTTAACCTCACCCCTCACACCAGACGGATGAAACACAAGAGAATAAGGATGCGCAGCAATCGCCACCCCCCCAAGCTCATGAATCTTCGAAACAGTATCCTTCGCACTCATCCCGCGCCGGACAACGTCAGTGATCCCAAGCCCAAGAATATCCCCATGCCTCGACTTAACCTCAATCCCAGGAACCACAAGCACCCCAGCCCTCTTCCCTGCCTTAAGCGCATCAGAAACAGCATCGCACGTATTATGATCCGTAACAGCAACACAATCAAGCCCTGCCTCCTTCGCACCCCGGATAACCTCCGAAACCTCCATAAATCCGTCATGCGAATACTTCGTATGAATATGCAAATCAACCTTCAACTTCATCCAATCACCATCCCCCATAAAACAAACATAATAATATTAATACTACAATCAAAAACATATAAAACTCAACAACAAATATTCAAAAACAAAAAAACACAAGTGACCGAAAGCAGCACTCAGACAACACACACAAGCAAAACAAACAAATTGACAAAACCAACCACAGAACAACACATGTGTGCGCTTGAGCGCAGCGAAACGCACTTAATCGCCAGCCTTTTACAAGGCTGCTGGAGGGGAAAAAAATGGCATTTGACAAAAGTTTAGACAAAGAACAATATTCAGAAACCAAAGAATTTGAAACAACAAAAATAACAGTAAGCGTATACGCATACAACGAAGGAATTCCAAAACTGCAGATATCAAGAGAAAACCTCAACCCAAACACAAAAGAATACACATTCAGCAAACTGGGAAGAATGCAAAAACCAGAAATAGAAGCAATCCTGCCGCTAATAACCAAAGCAATCGAACACATGTAAAAAAATAACCACCACAGGAACCAACCAGACAACCAGTAGCAGCATAACAGGACTTGGTGGGACCTACAGAAGAAATAACAGAAAAAGACAAGGCAGAACCCATAAAACTAAGCGACAGCACATAAATCCACATAGACCCCTCAGTCTTATTCATCAGCGCAAAACCATAATCAGTAATCAAGAGCCCCTACAAATCATCAAGCGGACTGCGAACACTTTCTATCTGAAAAGCAGAAACATGAGTATAAATCTGCGTAGTCTCCAGTTTCGAATGACCAAGCAACAACTGGATAACCCGAACACTCACACCCCTCTCCAAAAGATGAGTCGCAAAAGAATGTCTCAACGTATGACACGAAATCTTCTTATTGATACCTGCTTTTTTAAACGCGCCCTCAAACACCTTCTGGACAGTCTTAACTGACAGCTTCCCATTCCGTCCCTCAAACAGGTACATACCCCCGTTAAAACTAACATAATGCATCAGCTCATCTGACAAACTCTCAGGCAATGGCACATACCTATCTTTATTGCCCTTAGCATCGCGAATCAAAACCATATTCCTTTCAAACTGCACATGCTCAGACTTCAGGTTCACAAGCTCAGACACCCTCAAGCCCAGACCATAAATAGTCTTGAGCATAAGCCGATGCTTCGGATTAGTAGGCGCGCCAACAATTTTAGAAACCTCTCCCTTAGACAGAACAACAGGCAATCTTTTTTCCCTCATCGGTCTTTTCACATATTTCACAATCTGAACACCGCAAGTTCCAAAGAAAAACTTCAGAGAACTTATTGCAAGATTGAGCGTAGTATTAGTATATCCCTTATCCTTCAAATGCGCAAGATAATTTTTAACATCACTGTCAACACAGCCATTTGCATCCTTCCGAGTAAATCTAAAAAAACCATTCACAAAAGAAGAATAAGATTTTTGCGTCTTCCTGCTAAACCCACGCGCCTTCATCTCAACCTCAAAGCGCTCAATATCTTTCTCCATCTGTTCGTCCATAACACCTCATATGCTTGTAAAGTATATAAAAGTACGCATATAAGATGTTCATTTCAATATTACTCAGATTTTCACTAATTTATTTACAAGTTTAGTTTGTTGAAAATCCTGCGTCATACTCTTCGGAATTTTTGCTCCGCAAAACCGCTTGCAGCTATTCCTCGTCCTCACTTCGTTCGGAGAATCGAACATCCATTAAAAGGTTCGTTCGGTTGCACCTCACTCCACCCAAATTTTTTGTTTCACAAAAAACTTCTTTTAACTAAGTTGTTATAATCAATAATTTCTGTGGGCTCCTTAAAATAAGAGGGGGCAAAAAAACAAAAAAGTATATAAATCTCATATACTATAAATATTTTACAATGAAAAAAATAATCCAAAATATATTCTTTCTATTTGTTATAATAACAATTCTTACAGGTTGTTCTTCAGTAGTTGAAGATGGGGAAAAAATAGGACAAAAAACATTAGAGAATGAAATAAAATTAATTATTGAAAATAATAATCAAGAAATTTCATCTGAAAATTTCCCATACTATATCAAAAATACTAATGGATATGATTATATTGAAATCAAAGAATTTGAACTTCTATATGAAACAAATATGCCAATGATTCCTTATAAAACAATAGAAATTGATGTGCCTTTAGATGCTGAAATTTATGTTGAAGTTGTTTTAAATAATCAAACAATTATCCCAAATATGAATATCCCTGCATTTATCCCGCCATCTCCTATGCCTGATGATGAATGGGAAAGTGGACCTATTAATGTTTCAAATGAACTGGGTATTTTTCCCAAAGTAAATCTTGAGTATCGGAAAGTTGATTTAAGTGGAAATGCTATTATTCAGATTCATTTTTATCCTTTATCTTATGATTCTTCTAAGAATGAAGTGATATTGTATAAAAACATATTATTAAAAATCTCATATAACTCAACAACAAATGGAGTTATAAAAAATTTTGTTCTAAATGGTCGTAAATTCGAATCAAATAGTGAAATTCATACTTCAACTACTATTAAGAATACGGCGAATATTCCTAAAGAGTTTAAAGTCATAATTAGAATTGAAAATTTAAGCGGAAATATAATAGAATCAACCGAACAAATATTTCAATTAAATGAAAATGAAGAAAAACAATTTCCTGCTAAAATCAAAGCACCCGCTAATAGTGGTGCATATTCTTTGACAATGAATTCTTATGAAGATAGTCAAGAAATTGGCAATGCATATGAACATATAAACATTATACCAAAGCAAAATGTTATTATAAATTTTCTAAATGTTTCAAAACAAGTTTCAAAAAGTGGTGATAAATACAAATCGTATGCTACTTTTAATGTCAAAATAGAGAACCCTACTGATGAATCATTTAGGGCATATGTTGATTTATATATTTCTCAAGGTCCTGTTGATATTACAAAACGTCCTCAAATATTCGTTGATTTAGAATCAAAGGAAGTAAAGGAAATAACTGATCATTGGTATATAAATAAACTAGAACCTGGTTTTTATTCAGTTCAAGCAGTTGCTTATGTAGATGATAATTATCAGGTAACATCACTAGATTCATTTGAAGTTACTCAATAGAATTTTTGTTTTTTGCCCACAGATAGTTTGTCTTTTATAGTTGCATAGCTCCAACGATAGATAGTCGCCCACAGAAATTACTCTTCGGAATTTTGGCTTTGCCAAACCGTCTTGCAGACTATTCCTCGTCCCTAACGGGAGATTATAACAAGAATTTAAAGGTTCACTCCGTTGCACTCGTTCACCCAAATTTTCCTCCTACGTCGGAAAACTTCTTTAAATTCTGATGTTAAATCCAATAATTTTAAGAGGCTAAAAAAGTAGAAGGGGAGCAATTAAGAAATTCACTTAACTGAAAATGGTTCATAATACCAACCTTTACTCGTTGGAGTCCAAATCCAAGAAACAGGCAATAATTTATGTTCCCAACCAAATTTGTCTATCACAATAACTTCAATTTGAACTTGCAATTGTTTAATTATTTTTGGAATTTTTTTATTTTTAGCCAAACCTAAAAAATTTGGTGGAACATTCGCACTTGAATTTGCATTTAAATGCCAACAATCTTGACCTCCATAAACTCCTTTGTCAAATTTATGTAATAATTTTTTTTGATGATATACTGAAAAAGTAGTTTTAACCTTACAAGGTAAATATTGATGTGTATTAGTTATTAAAAATCGAGATAATTTTGGATTTTTAGACGGATTGTCACTTGGGTTAGTATTAGTTGAATTGTCGCTTATAATCTTAAAATCAATACTTGGAAGATATGGAGAAGTATATTTATCATAAATTTGATTTCTTCTAGTCTTTAATTCTTCATATCGATACTTTAATCCCTTTGGATGTTTTTCATTATACATTTCCACTTTTGCATGACAATCAAAACATAATGGAATAGCATTGTCAAATTCCTTAGTTCCATTTTTATCAACAGGTTGAATATGATGAATTTCAATATTTGTAGCACATTGCTTTCCACACAAACAACAATGCCTATCACAACATTGAAGTGCTTTAATTTTATTCTTATCTGAAAAATTATTTTTTTTAGTCATTATATTAACAATATAAGACTTAAATTATAAATATTTCTAAATTGCCCCCTTGATTCTTGTCCTTAAAGTGTCACTTCGTTCATTGGAATGGACGCCTCTTAAAATTACTCTTCGATATTTTTTTGCTTCGCAAAAAACCACTTGCAGTTATCCCTCGTTCTTATCAGAAGGATTTAACAAGGATTATGAGGTTACGAAGTCTTGCAGACTTCTCCACCCAAATCGAGCTAAAGCTCGACTTCTCATAATCCCGATGTTATATGTAATTCAAAAACTCGAATCCTAGAAAGATTTATAAATTATAAAATTAAACAGAATAATATGAAAAAAATAAACTATTTGTATTTATCGATATTTCTATTGATAATTATCATTGCTGGTTATACGCTACAAAATGAAGTAATAAAAGATACTCTAGGACATAAAACTCATTCAATATCAGATACCTCAAATATTCCTGAGTCATATAACGAATGTAGCGAACAAAAATCATACATCTCAAATAATTTAGTATGCTACTATGATTTTATCATCCAGAATAATGATGAATTATGGAATTATTGTGAAAAAAACGGTAGAGTATTGCCGCCTAATCCCCCGGGTCCTTCAGCATGTAGGTTAAGTTACTACAATTCTGAATCTAAAGTTCCGGATAACTTTGATGAATGCGTGGAAATAATACAATATTCTTATGATCTGGTTGGTTCACGAGCGGGTACTAAGGCTTGCCAATTAGAGTTTAGAATGGAAGAAAAGACTATGACTCCTGAAATAAAGGAAAAATTTTTTGAGCAATGTTCTAAGCTTGATAATGAAAGCACTGATGATTCTTGTTTTTTAAAATTTTTTAAATAGAAACGGGCTCGAGTTTTTGAACTTCTCCGCTTCGCTCCGACCACGCTGCGCTTGAGTTCCACTTCGTTACGCTCAGGACACATAACAAGAGAATAAAAAGAAAATCGCTCGGCTCGCAATTTTCCCAAATTTTGTTCACTACATTCACAAAACTTCTTTTATCCCAGATGTTATGTTCAATTGTGTTCTCGCTTATTAAAAATGAAGTTGGAGAACGGGAAGGGGGCTTAGTCCCTGCGGGACAAATAGTTTCGGCTACGCCTCAAAAATTATTACTATGAGTATTCACTATTGATTAGTCAAGAAATTGCACCAGGAATCCCATAGGTCAGTTGCGAAGCAACTGGGTGTGCCTTTAGGCATGGGATGAATGGTGCTCTGACGCTTTGGAATTATAGAACACATAACTTTTGAAGAAGCGAAGAAGTATTGAACATCATTTCAAAATCTATCGCGGGAATCCCTGCTCCGGAGCGAAGCGGAGGAGTCGCCCGAAGGGCGAGCCTTTAGGCCTGGGAGGATGTCAAATTTTTCGTATTTTCCATTCGTTATTACTCCTTTAACAACTATTTGATTATTTAATATAACCATATTTGCGAGATAACCGACTTCAATTTTACCAAGTTTATCATGGATGCCTAAAAATTCTGCAGGATAGGTAGAGGCCATTCTAAGTGCTTCGTCCTTTGGAATACCCACTTTTTGAATGCAGTTTCTAACAGCCGATGCCATATCTAAAGTAGAACCAGCAAGTATTCCATCTTTTGTAACACACATTCCATTAGAAGAAGAAATATCGAGATTTCCTATCTTAAATGTGGCAAACGGCTTTCCAACAGGCGGCATTGCGTCAGTAACAAGGATTAATTTATTTTGTTTGATTTTTTTAGCTATTCTAACGGAAGCAAAATTTACATGTAGACCATCAACAATTATTCCTGCCCAAATATTCTCTGTGTCAAAAAGCGCCCCTACTACGCCTGGTTCCCTGCTTCCAAATTGGCTCATTGCATTAAATAGATGTGTAACTGAAGTAAATCCCCATTTAAAAGATTGAATCGCTTGTTCGTATGTAGCGCTAGTATGTCCCGCTGATACTATAATACCCTTGCTTTTTAACGTTTTGATATGTGATTCTTCTACAACTTCTGGTGCTAATGTCCAAAGCTTTATGATTCCTTTATTCTCAGTAAGAACATTTATGGCTTCATTGGATATTTGTTGAATATACTTTTTATCGTGTACTCCTGCTTTATTTTCATTTATATACGGACCTTCTATGTGTAATCCAATGACGCCATATTTATTATCTCTTATGCACATATTTACTGTTTCTATAGCTTGGATCATCTTTTCGTTAGACACACTAAAAATTGTAGGTAAAAAGTTTGTTGTACCGAATCGTTTATGCGCTTCGTATATACTTGAAATACACTTGTCAGTAGGATTTTCATTAAAAAGACATCCACCCCCGCCATTTATTTGGGTATCTATAAATCCTGGTGCTACAGATAGTCCATCTAAATTGATTACCTCTACTTCTTTTGGTACTTTTGATATATCTACTATATCTTTTATTTTATCTCCTTCAACAATTATGGCTTTATCATATAAAACTTTCTTTCCAGTATAGATATCGCAGTTAACTAATGCATATTTCATTTTCTCATCCTCCATGTATTTATTTCTACTATGAATATTGTTCTTTTGTTATATACTTTTTCATTTTGGTCTTTCTTTAATTGGTTTACATGGCAGACCATAGCAAATCGTATTTGGTGGCATATCCATTGTAACGACTGAGCCTGCACCGATAATACAACCATCTCCTATAGACACTCCGTCCAAAACAATTACGTTTGCACCAAGCCACACACTACGTCCGATAAATATGCCCTCTGCCTTTTCTCCTTGAAATCTTATCATTTCACCTTTCGTAGAGATATGGTTTGCAGCGGAAATATAACATTGACCCGCAGTCATTGTACAATCACCTATAGTTACTCCTCCATGTCCTCCAATAAAACAATATGGACCGATAGTGACGCGATTACCAATCTTAATCAAGCCGTCATAAGAGTTTAAAATTGTACCTTGTTTTATTTTACTTCTAAAACCAATAGAGATATGTGAACGAACATTATCTGTAGACTCTATGCGCACATAATCTTCAATAGTTGAGAATGCATCAATCTCTACATTTTTACCTACTATTTGGGCATAATTTGAAATTGCGGGTTTGAATTTATGATACAAAGAGGTCATTGTTGTTCACCATAAAACGGATTTAATCTATTTTTTCGAAAGAATTTATAACTTGCGAGTACTAAAGTTAGAAATGTAATGTGAATCAGACAATTATCGATGAATGTGCCTTTTAAAATATTTCCGATAGAAATATCTTGGCTATCATAAAAAAAGTATATGTTTAGAGAAACTGTAATGTAAATCAATATTAGAAAAAATAGTAATAAAAACTTATTATATTCAGTGGTTCTTTCTCTTTTTGTAATTTCCTTTGTTAATTGCTCTTTCTTATTGGATAATTTGGTGTTTTCTTTGATCATCTCTTGTTTTTCACTTTTCAATTCTTCAAGAACAGATAAGGCTGTTTTATCAGAAGACTTATATGTTTCAATTTTAGAATAACTTTTAAGAGAATCTATTAACTCGTATATAGGAATATCTATTATATTTTCAAATTTCAGCCATGCTTGAATGCATTTTAAACTTGTGCTTGCTTTGTTATCCCATGGATACTCCGTTTTCTTTCTTTCCAACCGTTGTTCATGTAATGAATTTTGAATGAATATTATTGATTTAAATATAATTAATTCAACTGTTTTTTTAGTCTTGTGCAAAGAGGAATCATTTTTTAGTATATCTAATGTATCCAAAAGTATGGTTGTAGCTGTGGCGGTAGTTGCTAAATCTATCCAACATCCATCGTTCTGTAGTTTTTCGAGACGCCTTACATATGATGAAATATCATCTTTATATCCTATACTTATAGAAGCTTTTAAATAGACTATCAAATCAATTTCACTTAAAGATTCTATTTTTCGAGATGAGAGTATCCGACGAAGTTTTGCTTTCCCTTGATTGGTCATCAAATTAACGTATATGTTTAGCTTTTTATCCTCCTCTTTTATCAAATATATCGTATCTCCGTCTTTAATTATCCAATCTTTATTTATTTTTGAAATTATTGCCTTGTCGAATAATATTTTTTTATCTTCAAATGCTTTTTTTAGTTCTTCTTTAACTTCACCCTTTTTTAAGTATTTCTTATAGGTTAAGTCTAAGCTAAACAAATACGAATTAACTTCATTTAATATTTGATAAGCTAAAACTCTCTCTCGTTCATCATAATCTTTTATGTGATCTCGAATCCATATAATTGTTTTTTTTGTTTCTTCAGAATTAACACCAAGATATGTAACTCTTAACCATAAAAAAACACAAGTAACTCCAAAAACCTCGTCATACGATCCGTCACGATCATGACTATTGGCTGAATCAAATACTGCTTTAAGTGTATCTAAGTCATAACGAGATTCAATTTCTGGTAGTTGACGAATAATTTGTAGACATTCAACAGTACTCCAAAAGCTACCATCAATGTACACGTTATTTCCATCAATGTACTCTTTATTTAATTCTCGTTGTATTTTTATTTCGCAATCATGTAAAAGTCTATATGCGTACTTTTCTCTGCCTGCAAGAAAAAATTTATGTAATGTATAATCTGTTGTATCAATACCCATCAGTCTCATTTTTCCTTTCCGTACAAGGTCTTCCACCAACGAATAGAGATCATCTCCAACTCTTTTTTTATCTATTACTGGATCAAGTATTAGTACTGTGTGAACGCCAACTCTGATGTTTTTCTTTAAATCAGTCAAATCTTGATTAATATCATAAATTTTAATCGGATATTTTTGTGATTTAAGACACTCAATAAAATACTCAAATGCAACACTTGTGTTTTTTTTATCCTTCAATATGGAAATGTTATGTTTACCATCCACAATATATGTTAGAATATTTTCCAGTATTTTCTTTTGTTTTTGCCAGTCTAAAGTTAGTGATGATAAAATTAGCCGATATGGTGCTGATTCCTTAGAAGCTAAAATCAGTGGTCTTTGACTACCGTTTGTGTCCGTATCGTGAAGCAATATGTCCCATACAGAATTATCAACTTGATTCCAATAGTGCCAGTACAATCCTTTCAGACTACGATACGAAAGGCATTGACGTTTCATCTGACTGATGTCTATATCATTTGGATAGAGAAAGCAAATATGTGTTTTTGTAATTGAAGTGGGATATAATTCTCCATCTGTGGCTTTTTCGTTCTTGTTTGTGGCTACAGGACATATAGAACTCAATGAAGAGGGTAGAAATTTAATGGTTGAATTCTTTGTCTTATTCTTTGTCTTTGCAAGTCCTAATTGGTGAAGTATCAAGCATCCTTTTCCTCCTTCTAAAAAAGTTATAAAAGCATTCTTAAACTTGGACGATAAAACTTCTTCACTTATTGTTTTGTCATTGAGAGCATTTGATGCAAAAATAATTGCGTCATACTTTTGTCTGCTTAAATCGGAGGTAAGGTCGCATATATTCTGCGCAGTATACAGAACCAAATCATACTTCATCTCCTTAAGGAATGGTCTGATATCAGCGTATCCGTAATGGGACATTTCAGATTCATTTTGAACCAATGCTATACTCCGCATATTCTTTTCACCTTATTGTTGTATTTTTCTCTTTCTTTAGATTCTTGACACTGTGTAAATCCTTGATGAATGCAGTACATATTGAATCTTTATTGAATATCATAATCAAAATACTTTTATTACTTTTCTTTATGATCTTGTCATTCCAAAATTTCGAATGAGTGGAATTTCTTGCGTGGCAATTATTTAAATAACTACTAAGTTATAAATAAATATATGACTGTGCAACTTGTTGGATTTTCAGACGATTCAGAGTATGAATGGGCAAAAAAGGTTAAAGAATCTTTTGAAAAAGACTATCAGTTAAAGAATAACCCACGGTTCAGCCCTCTGCTCGGGCTTCACTCAAATTTTTCTTTCGCTACGCTACAGAAAAACTTTGCATATCTGCAAATGTTACACGTACGTTCGCCAAACCCTGCCAGAATTAAAAAGAGGACAAAAAGAAATGGATGGAATCAGATTTATTCAAATAAAGACCTTATACGAGTCACTAAATTTTCAACATCTTCTTCAGTTCTTGCTTCTGCTATCACTCTTATGATAGGTTCTGTATTAGATTTCCTTAGATGAACCCATCCATTTTCAAAATCAAGTCTTAATCCATCTCTGCTATCCTCACCAATAAGACCACCTATACTTTTAAGAACAACTAAATCTCTGACTTGAGTTAGCACATTATTAAAATCAATTCCATCCTTTAAAATAAATTTGTCTTTAGTCATATGGTATTTAGGTATGCCTTTTACGATGGAAGCTAAGCTTTGAGAAGTTTCTGCCATGTAAGCAAGTGTCAACACCATTCCATAAATTGCATCTCTCCCTGGGGCAAGTCCTGGGTAAATTATTCCCCCGTTACCCTCTCCACCTATCACAGCTCTATTACTTAAAATCCCATCAAGAACATTTCGCTCCCCGACAGGTGTTCTGATAAATTGCCATCCATTTTCTCTTGCAATTTCTTCCCCCATTCTGCTTGTCGAAAGATTTACAACTGCAGTTCCGGGTTCATATCTTTCTGTAAAATATTTAATTGCTATAGCGAGCGTATACTCTTCTGACAAACATCCTTGAGTAGAACCTAAGACAAGCCTATCAACATCAGGGTCAACTGCAAAACCAATATCTGCATTTTCTTGTATAAGTAACTCTGCAAATCCACTAAGATTCTTTGGCGTGGGTTCAGGTTCTTCTCTTGGAAAATGTGTCATAGGTTCACCTTCATCTACCTGAATAACGTCACAGCCAAGATGCTTTAACAATTCAGGAACAATAACATACCCTGCACCCATTACATGGTCAACAACAACCTTATAACGTTTCTGTCTTATTGCATCGACGATCTGTTTGCCAAATACATCCAACACTTTAGATATATGGTAATCCAGCGCCTTGTTTCCTGTTATTTGAGCAATACTAAGATCAATTATACTATCAATGCCAACTGTTCTACCCATATTTCCATCATAAGCTGGTCTTGTACTACAAGCAATTCTTTGAATAGCTTCTAAATCGCTAGCAGGAATAATTCCTTCAGAAGTAAAAGGCTTTAAACCAATCCATGGATTGGGATTATGGCTTGCTGTCCCTTCATTACCTAGAATACCCAACTCTTTTGCAATGAGTTGAACAGTCGGTGTAGGGGTTATTCCCAGATCAATAAAATTATATCCACATCCTAGATAAATTTCTTTTACAGTTTCAAGAACTTTTATTTCCCCTGGCCTAGTATCTCTTCCAAATACAACCCTATTCATGCCCTTATCCTTATAGAATGCTGCATAAGCTACAGTAAATTGTTCTAACCTATTCATAAACTCGGGACCATATCCTCTTAGTCCAGAGATACCCTCAATTACCTGAGATTTTACCATCTATATAACCTCGCAGTATTATATTTGTTTACATTTTTTATTTACTTATTTACAAGTTTAAGGCTGTTACGACATTCATCTATACGAGCGTTATCCATTTAGGATATTGTCCCATTTTTGCCGTCGTGTGCAGACATCCCTCAATCATACGGTCAGGCGTGTTCTCTCTGCATTTGTTTCTCTGAGAACAGGGGCTTATGGCAAATCCGAAGGACCTTAAGATGCCTTCCTGTTAACTTGCAAAACATTTTTGGACTATATTTTCTTCCATAGCCGTATTATATCACTAAACATTTATATTCTCTAACGCCCCATTCCCTTAGAATTCTAGTCTGCTTCGCAGAATTGATATAGCGAGAACTCAACTCTTCGTCGCTTCGCTCCTCGCCGCTTAATGATATTGGTTTGCGGGAACATAACGGGCAATAAACGGTTACGGCTACGCCTCCACCCAAATAATTTTCTTCGAAAATTACTTCGCTTATTGCCATATGTTATGTACAATCCCAATCAAAAGACCTGAGATACGGCTAAATACCTTTTTTTCTTTGAAGATGATATTCATATATTGACTTGGCATATTCTCTAATACTTTGGGAAAGAGAATTATCTTGATAAATTTCAGAAAGAAGAATGTCACATTTAGGAATTATAGAAATAATTGCTTCAACTGATTGACCTAAAGATCCCCTTTCTATAAAGTTTTCATCAATATAATATAATAATTTAACAATTTCATCTTTTTTAAAAGTCCTTATTAAAGATGCTGCAAATTCTTTAGATTCTTTTGTTATTGTTTCTTTATTCCAAAACAAGTCTGGATGCCAGGGGATATAAGACAAATAATAAATTAACTTTGAAGGAATCATTTCAACTTCTGTTTCTTTAAAAAAAGAAATAAAAAGACTCCATGTTTCATTTTTATTTGCAAATTTCTTAAATAAGACAGTAATTCCTATATGTTTTTCATCTAAATTATTCGATTTAAATAAATCAACACTTTCTTCAAAATTTAAAATAGGGATTTCTTTATTAATGTACGGCACAAATATTTTGTTAAAATTCTCAATATTAAATATATTTAATTTTGAAATACTAAATTTAATTAGATTTGTGTCTCCTTTCTTTATTGTTTTAAGGATTTTTTTTATATCAATCCAATAACTATTTTCTTGCTCAGGAACATAAACAATACCAAAAACAGGCAATGCATAATTTGTCCAATAGTCATAATGGTTATCTATGGGAATCATACATTCGTTTTTTTTAGTATCAAAATAACTTTTTCCTGATTTTACTTGTAAAGCGATACATTTGCCTGTCGCAATCTCATTATTTACAATTTCCATTATTGCATCTATACCAACATCATTCTCTTGATGAATTTCATTAAAAATACAATTATTTGTTTCTATAATGGTTCTAACATAATTTACACCAATCTTTGATGTTGCTTTTTTTATTGGGTATTTAGCCATTCTAATTAATTAAGATGTATTTCAATATAAGTCTTTTGATTGGGACTCTGCGGGATTTTTTTGCTTCGCAAAAAACCGTTGCACTATCCCTTGGTCGAACAAGTTCGACGCACATAACAAAGCATTAAGAGATTCCGAAACCTTGCAGGTTTCTCCGTCCAAATTGGGCTTCGCCCAACTTCTCTTAATCCCAGATGTTATATGTAATTTAAAAACCCGCCTTTCAAGTGCGTCCTTTTCAGGACTTCCGTAAATTTTTATGTTGTTGCCTTCGTTAAACGGACAAAACCGAGACGGGAAATGCTTCGCACTTCTTATAACAATCGTTTAACGGTTTCGTTTCACTACACCCAAATTTTTTCTTACTTTAAAAAAGAAAAGGGGGAGGGGCTTAGTCCTTCGGACAGATTGCCTTTTACTTCGTAAAAGAAATTTTATTATAAAGTGTCTTTTTTTAATAATTCTTCAACTTCCTTATATTTGGAAAGATATGAAAAACTAGTTTTATTAAAATTAGGAAATGTTCCGAGTAACAACATAACTGCAATCAGTTCCTCAATTTTTTTATATGACTCGATTGATTTTTCTAAATCCTCTTTATTAAAAGAATTATTTAAAAAACTAGATGCGGTTTTATATTTAGAAATTGTTTGCCTATTATGTAAAATTTTACTTAATTCTCGATATA
This sequence comes from Candidatus Nanohalarchaeota archaeon, assembly GCA_030634545.1. GTDB lineage: Archaea > EX4484-52 > EX4484-52 > EX4484-52 > B79-G9 > B79-G9. The sequence goes on along the minus strand of DAOWAN010000026.1, from coordinate 544 downwards.
ACTCATTAATTTCATGTTTCATATTCAGGTTAGCAATTTTTTTAAACTGTTCCTGTTTAAAAATTAAATCTAAACAATCTTTGAATTTTGGAAAATCTTTTCGTATAGGTTCATTTTTGATAAAATTATAGCCCTCAAGATATTGTTTCCCTAATTTCCAGCAGAAAAAAGGATTTGCTTCATAAATTGGAAATTGACCCATAGGTAATGTTTTTTCTTTTTCATATCTCTCAAGCTCAAAAAGTTCTTCTTTGGTTAATTGTTCTGGCAATTTATAAAATTCTGCTTTTTTTACATAATATCTTTTTAGGCACTTATTTTTTTCCAACATAGAAAAATAATAATGTATAACAAAATTCTCAAGTATGTGCCTTAGTGATTTTGCAGATCCATCATAAAAACCATTATAGTGACTCCACCATCTTTCTAATGTTATATACTCCTAAGCACATATAATCCATCTCAAACTATGGAGGAGATAAACAATGAGAGTAATAAAACTAGTGAAACATTTACCACAGGAAGAATTGGAGCATTTCTACAC
>DAOWAN010000165.1 GCA_030634545.1 Candidatus Nanohalarchaeota archaeon | reverse complement strand
GTGTAGAAATGCTCCAATTCTTCCTGTGGTAAATGTTTCACTAGTTTTATTACTCTCATTGTTTATCTCCTCCATAGTTTGAGATGGATTATATGTGCTTAGGAGTATATAACATTAGAAAGATGGTGGAGTCACTATAATTATGATCTTTGAGAATTTTTCTTCTGCTGATTCAAAATCTACAATTCCATCAGATCTCACCAGATCATTTCTTAGTCCATCGAATACCATTGCTATCTGATTCTGGCATCGTTCTGTGGCATCCTCACCAAAGATAAGTTTTTCAAGAGCTTCATAGAGATCCTTACAAAAAGTATAGAAATTCTGATCATAATCTTTGCGAATCTCCTTTTCTAAAGATATCCAATTTTCCGCAAGAGAATATATACTGTATTTTGGGTTTTCATATAGTGTGTCTAGCCACACATTCACAAGACTACTTTCAGTCAAATCACTGATTTTTGAGAAATATTTATCTACCATATTCGTAGTATCGTCATCATATTCATGTTTATCCTCTCCCCAAAGGATGTTGTATACTGCCTCGCAGTGATAATGTCTTTCATCCTTGTTTGGTTCTAAAGCCGGATCACTAATGACCAATTTTTGAAGAGCTCCAAAGATTCTACTGTAAAGAGCAGATAAATTCGGGTTATCCTTTATGATTTTCTCATTATCTGCTATGGTTATCCATTCTTTCGTAAGATAATCTCTGCTATCTTTTGGTTTTTTATATAGTGTGTCTAGCCAATCTTTCGTAAAATAATATGTGTCGCATGGTCGTGGTTGATTTTTCATAATCTCAGGATAGTAGTATTCTTATATAAACTTAACGATACTTTGATACCGCCATCTTAATGAACGATAATCTGGAGTTCCCGCTTAATTCTTAAATTTACTGATTTCTGACAGATTCATGAAATATTTCGCATCTATAGTGAAGGCACTAATTAATTGAGTAGAGTGCCTTCCCATATCATTAAAAATCACGTTGTGATTTTTATGATTCAGCAAATCAGTGGATTTGCCCGAATCCTTAAAATTGCTCTGCAATTTTAGGATTTTGAAAATTTGTACCAAATTATCAATTTTCGAAATTAGAAATGTGCGAACATTTCGAAAATCCAGCAAACTGAAAGTTTGCCCGGATACATCAAGGCAACTTGGTTTTGGGTGATGTTTGCTCATTTATTTCATGCCTTGAGTATAACTCAATATTTTGATTATGGCGGTTACATGTGTGCGAAAATCGCTATTTAATATTTAAATCCTACTATCAAGCCCACACCAGAACTCATGCGACTTAATCTTCAAGACCTGCCTGCCCTTGAGAACCCGAACCCGTTTGCAGATCATGCCGGCAATATTTAGAGGCACACCGCGATTCTTAATCTCATCTTTTGTACCGCTGAAAAACAACCTGACGCAATCATCAATCACAAGACACTCCCGCTCAACCTCTGCCACATACCGGTCATCCTTAAGCCATACTTTCTTATGCGTCTTGATAAATCCTTCCTGATGCTTAACCGGGTTAAACACCGAAGGTCCGCTGACCACCTTATACTTTGAGACATTCGTATTCGTAACCTTAAACCCGACCCCGCACATATCATCGCCAAACACCCACGAATCAACGCACACAAAATCATTACGCCCAAGAAAACCCACAAAATTCAAAAGCATCTTACGGAGCTGCGGATACAGCACATCCTCAATGACACCCGCTGGTCTATCGAAAACAACAGCATATATTTTGACACCCTTCTCCTCGTATGCATTGACAATCGAAAGACCATCAACACTCCTCTTTCGCGGGAAAAAATACTGCATCTTAGGCTTCACATAAAACTCCCTCGCACACACAATAAACCGCGACAACTTCTGAAGCGAAAGCACAGCCGCAACATTCCGATTTTTATCGACAGGATCAACAACAATCAAAGGCTGCTCCTTAAACAATCTCAAGACCTTCTTATGATCCCTGGAAGAATAAAACCCTGAAACATCGATGATCTGCTGGTACTTCCAATCCCGCGCACTCTCAATAACCTTCTGGAAACTGCCGTAATGTATGACCAAAAGCTCGCACAGATACCCTGAAAATCCCTCTGTCTTAAGATCAGACCCATAGCATCCAATCCCCTTCAGAAACTTCTTAAGCACCCGGACCTCATCATGCTCAGAAAGATTCGAAAGAACAAACTTCGTATGAAAAGGCGTCCTGTCAACAGCACTCATAAGATTCTTCGTACTCTTGATACTATACGCAGGCACAATCTCAACATCATATCCCCTGATAACCCCCTTAGTATAAGGATGCTCCGCATACGAAACAACATAGTCCCGACACCCGAACTTATCAAAAACTGCCTTCCCTATCTCAAGCCCCCTGCGCTCAAGCTCCGAGCGCGAAACAGCCACAGGAAAAAACACAAAAATATCCAGGTCCTTGTCCCCCGAAAGAAAAGTATCCTTGGCAACAGAACCCATAAGCTTAGCAGAAAGCCCGAACTCATCCATAACAAAAGACTCTATGCGCGAAAACAACTCAAAAGTACCCTGCACCTCAGCGCAATTAGGCTTAACCTTTCGGACAACCTCATCACAAATAGACTTCACATCCGCAACCATATCAGATATTAAGGTCAAAATACTATAAATAATATTGTGCTAGTTAGTGGAGCGTATTTTGATTACATCACAATTTATAACAAAGTTTGAGGTATATGTATCTTGTAATGATATTTTCTCATCTTTAATCCATTCTTTTATATCTAGTATCAGATTTTTGTATATCTCATCATCTACAGTAAACATAGACGACCAGCACTTATTCTCAACCATGTCTACTGATTCTTTTATAGAGAAATCCTTTTTCCAATTAATTATTCTATTTGATTTTGATTCCAAGTATTTTTTTTTGACCAAATAGTTGATTAGCTCAGGTTCTCCTAATTCCCACTTCAATCCTATCTGACTTTTTTCAGGACTTTCCAGATTATACTTATGTCTCAATTCAATATATTTTCCCCAAAATTTATCTAAGAGATTATAATTATTACTTCTCTTCCTTTCTAACCCCAAATCATATATTTCTCCATGATCACTTATCAGAAAT
>DAOWAN010000131.1 GCA_030634545.1 Candidatus Nanohalarchaeota archaeon | reverse complement strand
TATCAATATTATAAATGACTGTTTCTATCGGACCATAGCCTATGTCTGCACCGATCGGCTGATTAAGGGTTGCCACCTGCAATACGGTTATCCCATTATTTTTCATTTTATACATCTAAAATCTACCCGTTGTCCCTTCTTAACTTTGCCCAAAAATCTTTGAAAATTGCCATTCTCACACGCACTGGTACATTTACAGGTCATGGAGTAAATAAAAATAGAGAGTTTTGAATAACCCAAAAAATCCAACCGTTCTTTATAAGAAAAGGCAGACCTTAAGGTAAAATCAAGGGTTATTCAAAGTCCTCAATAGTTTATCCTTAATATCTTGATTATAGTGAATCCACTAACATTTTAATGCTATGCGGATTTCCCTATAGTCAATCGTGTGTGATTCAGGTCAAATCATAACCCTGGAAAGTTAATCAATCGACTATATTATATTGCATCATAAAACTCGTCTGTGTATAATAGATATAAATTGAGTATTATAAACCCTTGCTTTTCTCCAGGCAACAAAATCTTGTCTATTATTCAAGTGAATAAGCCTTCAGCTTTGGTGTGTAGAGCTCCCCTGCCAATCTTATTTTAAAACAGAACTCTTCCGTCCTACGAACATGCTCAGAAATTGAAAATTTCTGCCATCCTAGAAATCTCTGATTTCTATGATATAGTCTGCTTCGCAGAAATTTCTTGGAAATGGAAATTTTACTCTTCACAGTTTCGCTCCTCGCCGCTTTATGATATTGGTTTGCGGGAACAGAACATAGAATTTTACGATTTCGCTTCGCATCATCCACATTTTCCTTCGGGGAACGTCGTAAAATTCCGGAAGTTATGTGAACTCGCGCGAAATAATATTAATAAACAATGAACAATAATAATAATATCATGGGGAATTGAGTAACTATGAAAACAGTTGTTGTCTATAAATCTATGTCTGGTTTTACTAAAAAGTATGCTGAATGGATTGCGCAAGAATTAAGCGCAGACTTATCAGAGGCAAAAAAAATAGATAATGATAAATTACAAAAATACGATACCATCATATATGGCGGAAGCTTACATGCAGGAGGAATAAGCGGGGTAAATCTTATAAAAAAGAATCTCAAAAGATTAAAAGGTAAGAATATTATCATCTTTACTACAGGCGCATCACCATCAAAAGAAAGTACTGTTTCTGAGATAAGGGAGCGTAATTTTTCTGTTGATGAACAAATACGATTTTATTATTTTCGCGGAGGATTTGATTTCAATAAATTGGATTTAATGAATAAAGTATTGATGACTTTGTTTAAGTGGGTAATACAATTAAAGCGCGATAAAACAGCAGATGAAAAAGGGATGCTGGCATCATATTCTAAACCTGTGGACTTTACTCGAAAAGAGAATATTCGTGAATTGCTGGAATATGTTCGTTCACTTAAATGATTGATAATGCGCGGAGTCATTTACACGATGTGTACTTTGGACACTCTATTTTTTTTGCAGATAAGTCTATTGTGCGGGTACAGGTATTGTCTCCAATGATTTTTTGGTGTGCCGTGTGTGTCTATAACTCATTGAATTTCCAGATCCAGGTCATTTTGTTTGAGTAAACTTTATCCAGAAATATCATTGAATCGTATTTTGATACTGAAGGTATCGGAGATAGAAAATGGGGGGCGTTCAGGATGTCTAAGCCACGTGTCAGTGTGTGTTTTGAGATTATGAAATGGTCGATGTCCTTGTCTTTGAATGTATCGGAGATGATTGCTTCATCTTGCGCATAGTATATACTGTCTACTTTTTCCATGTCGCCGTACTCCAGTCCATCTACTGTGTAATAGTCCATGTGTGATAAATAGATATTTGCCAGAAAGGTGTCTGTGAAAATATTTTCTGATTGCGCGGCAAATTGCAGAGCAGATATTGTGGCATCATCATATTTTTCCAGGCTTCTTGGAGGTATTGTGAAGTGAATCACTGAGGATAGGATGAATAGGGTGATCAGAGAGATTATTATTGTGTTTTTTATTCTGAGGTCTATGTGTTTATAGCGGCATAGCTCATAAATGGTCAATGCTCCAAGCAATGGCAGCAGGTAGTCAAATGTCCGGGCAAAGACATTGGTGAATCCAAATAAAATTGATAGGGGAATAAAACTTAGAAGGAATGATAATGTGAATCTGCTCTTTGTATCCAGTCTGTCCATGTATAGGCGTTTCAACTGGACGAATGCAAATACAAGTGACAGCGGGATTAAAATTACTTTTTCAATGATGTAAAGATAGAAGTATGTTGTTTTTTCATAGGAGAAGATGTAAAATATTATCCGGTCTATCACTTTTGGAAAATTATTCAGAAAATCGTTTATGAAATTTCCACTTGTCTGCGAGACTATGAATATCGAGAGGAATATGATTGTTGCGATTATTGATGTGGTTGTCAGGATCTGTTTTTTGTCTGTACTGCGATTAAATATGTTCAGAATCAAATAGATTATGCCTGTGCTGGCAAGGATTACAAAAATTGCGAAGAATGAGGATGTGTGTGTGAAATAGCTTGCTAATAATAATGGGAATATGAGTGCCAGTGAGAGTATGTTTTTGTTTTCAATGAAGTTTAGGAGTAAGAATACAGACATGTAAAAGTAAAATATGTAAGATTCTACTATCAAAAATGTTGAATTTGATAAAAATACTATTACTGCAAATAGCCCTATCCCGTAAGAAGAAAATAGCTTATGAAATAGGATGATTATGGAGAGTATGGATATAATCAGGAAGATGCAGGATAATGTTGTGTTTTCATGTGTTCCAATTAAATACAGAGGATTTACACTTTTTGAATTGATTGCGTTTTGGGCGTTGCTTGTGTAGATGTTGTCGTATTTCGACAGGCTGAAATCAGGGTCTATAAATTGCTTTCCTGCTAATATTGGGTGGAAATTATAGGAGCCTGGAGGGTATAGAGTCCCCTGATTACTGAAATATTGTAATGCGCAGGCAAAGGTTAAAATCATCAGGATTGCAATATAAGGTTGTCTGTTCACATCATACACCAGTCATTCATATAATTTCTGTATCTCCATGGAAATATTTTGCCATGAATATTTCTGATCTGTGATTGGAGTTGAGCTTGTTGATTTGCTTTTTTTTGAGAGTTGTTTTATTATCATCTTTGCCAGTTCATCTGCATCTTTGGGTTTTATTACAATTCCATGATCTTGTATTTTTAGGTCCTTTGCTATTGCGGTTATATTTGTTGTTATTACAGGGGTTTTACAGGCAAGGGCTTCCAGAACTACTATTCCGAATCCTTCCTGTTTTGCGGATATTGACGGCAGGACAAATACGTCTAGTCTGTTGTAAAATTCGGGTAGCTTGTTGTCTGGGATACAGCCCAGAAATTTTACGTTTTTTTCTATGGCTAAATCTTTTGCCATTTTTTTGTAAACTGGCAGCAGTGCGCCGCTTCCACCGACAATCAGTTTTATGTCCGGGACATTTACTTTTGCTTTTGCTATTGCTTTTAGCAGATAGTCAAGACCTTTGTACCTGTGGTACTCATCCAGGACTGAAAGAAAGCCTACTGTGTTTTTGGTCTTTTTTATCTTTTTTATTGGTCTGAATTTTTCTGTGTCAACACCTGCGGGGATGACTGTTATTTTGTGTCTGTATTTTTTCAGATGCGGTGAATAGTCAAGATATTTTGGCTGTGTGATGATGATCTTATGGGCTGTTTTTAGGATGAATTTCAGCATTGTCTGGTTGTATAGTACGGATATGTGTTTTGAGATTCCGCTGCCGGTTATGTCGTTGTGATATGTGACTATCAGCTTTTTTCTTTTCAGAAATGATATTATTGCGCTTAAGTCTGCGCTCCATGGGGTTGGGATGTGCGTGTGGATCACATCAAAGTCTTCTGATAATAGTTTTAGTGGTAAAAACGGGGTTATGTTTGTGTTTGCTATTTTTCCTACGTATTTCAGCCTGTTGATTTTAATGCTGTCTATCTGGTCATGCGCTTTTGATTGTGGTTCGTTTGCGCAAATTACTTTTACTTTATGACCTTGCCTGACTAGCTGTTTTGATAGTTCATATACGTAATTTTCTACGCCGCCAATGTATGGCTTAAAGCGGATTGGGGTCTGTAGTATTTTCATGTCAATCAGGTATTATTTTTATTTTTCCGAGGGCCAGGATGTTGTTATTTTCCTGTATTATTAGTCTTTGGGCGGTTTTTGGGTTCCACCAGCCGATGTGTATGGATAATTCCTGCGGGTTGATGTTTGAAGGTACGGTTATAATTCTTGTTTCGTTGTATATTTTCGCTGTCTGCCAGAATATGGTTTTAAGTGGTGGGTCGTGGTCGTCCTGGAATTGTATTTTTTTGTCCTGGTCTGTGAAGTGTAGGAATATGTTGTAATTCCTGTCTATATTGTCCAGAGCTTTCCAGTAGCAGGTTATCTGGAATGTGTCGTTTTGGCGCAATAGTGTTTCGTTTATGTCATAGCCTAGAAACATGATTTTATAGTCGAAAATTACTGAGAAATTGTGGTGACCGATGCGGGTGATGTTTTGGTAGGGGTCTTGCAGTTTTGGTTCTGTGTATGTCTTTTGTATGATATTGCCTGTCGGAGTGGGGGTTGCAATGCTGATTATTGATAATAATAGAAGTGTTGTAATCATTATGCGCATCCATCGTATCTTTCGCTTTTTCATTGTTTACATTCTGCGCGACAAGCTTAAATTTATTTGGATTTTTGTTATTTTTTAGTAGTTTAATGGTGTGTTCTCTAACACCTGTATTTAGAGATGTCTTTGTTGAAAGCAAAAATTTGGATTGAATAAACTGCAACCTCTAAATCATCGTTTGTATTTCCTGTCACATTGTTATTTTTTGGAACCGAACTTAATCCACAATTTTTTGAAAAAATGCAAGGATAATGTTGATAACACAAAACCAATTGTTGGAACAATGGAATTAATGAATGGTTTTGGTAATTGAGCAACCATGAAAAATAATACTATTGTCATGTATGTTATAGTCAATCCACTAACTTTTCATTGTTATCATCCTTCATGAACTTCTTGGTCCATACTTTCGTATATCCCTGCTTGTTACTGCTTATTTTT
>DAOWAN010000018.1 GCA_030634545.1 Candidatus Nanohalarchaeota archaeon | reverse complement strand
GATTGATTACTGATACGATTACAATTGCGCTGTCTGTTCCGCCGTTGCTGTCGTCTACTGTTACTGTGATTGTTATGTTCATGTCTGTGTTGACATTATCCGGGGCAGTATAATTTATTGTTGGTCCGGTGCCGGTTATTGTGCCTGCTGTTGCAGACCAGGTGTATGTGAGTGTGTCATTGTCTGGGTCATGCGCGGTCACGGTTATTGTTGAATGCTCGCCTTCGTTGATAGTCTGCGGGGTGGATTCTGGTCCGGCGGTTATTTCCGGTGGATTGTTGATATTGTTTACAGTCACAACAACACTGCTGCTGTCGTTTCCGCCATTGCTGTCTTCTACTGTTACGGTGATTGTTACGTTCATGTCTGTGTTGACATTATCCGGGGCAGTATAATTTACTGTGGAACCTGTCCCTGTTATTGTGCCTGCTGTTGCTGACCATGTATAGGTTAGTGTGTCGTTGTCAGGGTCATGCGCGGTTACGGTTATTGTTGAATGCTCGCCTTCGTTGATTGTATGGGGGTCGGCATTGGGTCCGGCGGTTATCTGCGGAGGGGTGTTAGCTGTAATTGCATTAAACCATAAAGCTGCCATGCCCTGATATCCTAAACCATTTGGGTGAAATCCGTCAGATGACATTCCCTCGGGATGGTCCTGAAAGTAAGCATAGAAGTCCGGGGGGGTAATGGTAATTTCGTTTGAGGCAACGAGTTCATCTATGACTAAATTATACTCCTCATGGTCTGCCACAAGTACGGGATACTGGCTTGGTACCTTAGCGATGTATGCCTCTGCGCCCGCATCTGTGATCTGGTCAATCATCTGCTGCATAAAATCCTTATAACTGTCAGCATAGCCCGGCTGTCCCGGAAGTGTGCCAAGACCGCTTGGAAGTGATGAGATTCTGTCATTTGTTCCGTACTGGATCAGGTAATATGGGGCGTTTGGATGTTGACTGATTACCCCGGGCAGACGACTTGCACCCTCTGATGTCTTTTCGCCGGGCAAACCCTCGTTAATAATAGTGTGTGGGTAACTAGTTTCCGCTGTCAATAGATCATTTAGTATGGGAGTATATCCACCATCAAAGTTTCGTTCGTCCTGTGAGATATCATCATCATGATAATCATCCCCGACCCCGTAAGTTATACTGTCTCCTATGGCAACATAGATATCACCGAGTCCCACGCCGGATATCATGTGATATGTTTCCTCGCCAGGCACTGTGATGTTTTGATCATCTACGATAAATGCTTCTATGACATGATCTGCCGGGTTCAGTCCGCTAAATACTGCACTGAATGTATCTGCATGTATTATCCCGTCGGATGGAAGTGTTACTATCTGTTCTGCGGCACCATTGTCTATGACGAATTTCACTCCCCAGCCTGTGTGGATGTCTGGGTTCAGACAAACGCTTGCGGTCACGGTCATATTTGGCTTTTGTTGGATACCGCCTGTTTGCGGGTCGATAATGCGGACAAAGGGAGTTGTACAATCTCCATGAACATTCATCTCTGCTATCGAGGTCCATGGATTTTCATATACTTCACTTAGAGCTACCAGTCTAATGAACTGACCTGTTGTTGGAGTAAACAGCACGGTTTTTTCTGTAGAGTCATTATCAAATATGCCTGTTGCAACTGTATTTCCCCAGTTCATCCCGTCTGCGCTTACGTAGAATTGATATCTGCTGATACGGCCATTGCTTATATCCTGGCGAGGCAGATACCTGAATTCATAGAGTTCATGGGCTGAGCCGAGGTTTATTGAGATATGATGCGGAGGTAATGGAGCGTTCTCACTCCATTCTGTTTGCCAAATCGTGTCGGAGTCGCTGTCAAAACAATACTCTGCAGGGGTATATTCTGCAATCAACTCTTCGCTGTCTACTGAATGCAGGGTCCATTTATCATGTGAAATTAGTCTGTCACTATCATTTATAACACTGATGATTCTTGTGGCCGGAGTTGTGTCTGTTCGTCCCTGATTGTCTGTCACATTTAACGTGATTGTGTATGTGCCCGGGTTGTTGAATGTGATTATTCCGGGATCTTCTACATACATGTCAGGAATAGATGCATCATCAAAATGCCAGAGATATTGAAACGGCTCATGGTTGTCCACATCGGTTGAGGTGCCTGTAAAATTCACGCCCTGTCCTACATTTATTATGAGATTGTCTGCTGGACTAGAAATTATACTGTTTGGGGCGTAATTACCTGAAAATGGAACTCCCAGAATATTAAATTCAGCTATTGATGTCACGGGTACATCATTGACCTCTGTCAGGGCTACAAAACGAATATATCGCGCAGTTTCGCTAGGAAAATGAATTTCGTGTTCCTGATGAGTATCAGTCAGAATCCCTGAAATGACTGGATTGCCCCAGTCTACTCCGTTCAGACTTACATAAAATTCATACATCCCGGCACAGCCATTGCCTCCCAAGGCATTTGGCAAATAACGAAAACCGCTAATATCATACACTGCGTTCAGGTCTATCTGTATTTCGTGGGGAAGTACTGCATCAGGATTATTACGAATCCATTCAGTATGCCATTTGGTATTTATATTGTTATCAAATGCGTATTCACCGCGTCGGTCTGCTGAGACTAATTCTTCACTGTCTACATACAAGAGTGTCCAGCTGTCCTGCGAGATGGTGTCTGATAGGATTTCTGTACCAAAAACATTTAACTCCCTCACTACTGTCACTTCTGAATATGGTTGCGATGATAGCGCTACAAGCCTTACGTATCTTCCGGTTTTGGGAGTGAATGATACTTCCTGTTCTGAGGTGTCTTGTGGAAATGTTTCTGTGATTACTGCCGGTCCCCAGTCTGATGTGTTGTCTGAAACATAGAATTCATAGTCTTTGATGTTGCCGTTTCCACCATCTACTCTTGGAAGATATGTGAAAGATGAGATGTTGTATGTTGATCCCAGATTAATCTGTATCTCGTGGGGGAGTATTGCGGCGGGGTTGTTAATGAGCCATTCGGAGTGCCAGAAGGTGGCAGGGTCGCTGTCAAATGCGTATTCTCCGCGCTGGTCTTTTGATACTAATTCTTCACTGTCTACATATAGCAGGGTGTAATCGGATTGTGGAATGAGGTCCGGAGAGGGTTCTGAGGGGATTTCTATGCCGATAATGTTTAGCTCCCTTATTACTGTTACCTCTGAATATGGTTGCGATGATAGCGCTACAAGCCTTACGTATCTTCCGGTTTTGGGAGTGAATGATACTTCCTGTTCTGATGTGTCCGCTGGAAATGTTTCTGTGATTACTGCGGGTCCCCAGTTTGTTGTGTTGTCTGAAACATAGAATTCGTAGTCTTTGATGTTGCCGTTTCCACCATCGGTTCTTGGAAGATATGTGAAAGATGAGATGTTGTATGTTGATCCCAGATCAATCTGTATCTCGTGGGGTAATACTGCTGCGGGATCATTTATGAGCCATTCGGAGTGCCAGAAGGTGGCAGGATCGCTGTCAAATGCGTATTCTCCGCGCTGATCTTTTGAGACTAACTCTTCACTGTCTACAGATATCAGTGTCCAACGGGTCTGGGGGATGGTCATTGCATAGGTATTGTTTACTAAAAAAAGACATAGTACTATTGCGCATACTATCGCGGTAGTTGATAAACTATTTCGAATATTTTTTTTGATCATATTATACACACCCCATAATTTGTGATAAATAACTTTTTTTGTTTTTGAGAATATGGCATGATAGATTTTAAATATTCTCTAAATCACTAAATCTAGTCTCTTCGCATTTTACGACGATAAGGCCATAAATATTTCCATGTGGAGAGATTATACTTATAACTTTCATTGCTACTTTTCAGCCTGCGGGATTTGCTTCTATTCCAAGCACGTTTAGTTCTGCCATGGATGTCCAAGGGTTGTCATTGACTTCAGATAGGGCAACCAGGCGAATGTATTTGCCTGTTTTTTTTGTGAACAGGACTTCTTTCTCGGTACCGGTATTTGCGAATTCGCCTGTCACAACCGGTGTTTCCCAGTCTATTCCATTGGTGCTTACATAGAATTCATAGTCCTTTATCCTGCCGTTTTCATAACCGCTGCCAATTATTGGTCTTGGCAGGTATCTGAATCCGCGGAGGTCATAGTCTTTTGTTAGGTTTATCTGGATCTCGTGCGGGAATGCTGGATCATCAGGGTACCATTGTGTGTGCCAGATTGTGTTTTCATCTGTGTCGAAAGTATTTGTTGCAGGCGTACCTGGCAACTGCTCACTGTCTACATACAGAAGTTCCCAGTCTGTCTGCGAAATGAGTTTCTCATCATCTACAACTGTCACAACAACACTGCTACTGTCACTTCCACCCTTTCCGTCTTCTACTGTTACAGTGATTGTGACGTTCATGTCTGTGTCGACAGTATCAGGGGCAGTATAATTGACAGTGGGTCCGGTTCCGGTTATTGTGCCTGAGGTTGCGGACCAGGTGTAGGTTAGTGTGTCGTTGTCAGGGTCTTGTGCGGTTATGGTTATTATTGAATCGTCGCCATCACCTACTGTTGTAGGATTGGCGTTGGGTCCCGCAGTTATTTGCGGTGGGGTGTTGACACATCCTTCATCAAGCAATCCGTTGCAGTTGTCATCCACGTCATTCCAGCAGATTTCTATTGCGTTAGGGTGTATATCTGTATTATTGTCGTTGCAGTCTATAGACTTGTTGTCATCGCCCTCTTGACCAATATTGCAATCGTCATAGCCATCGCCGTCATTGTCCTGGCAGATTTGTGCTGTTTCCAGTCCCAGGACATTCAGTTCTGCCATGGTTGTCCATGGATTGTCATTGACTTCTGATAGGGCAACCAATCTAATGTATTTGCCTGTTTTTTTTGTGAACAGGATTTCTTTTTCTGTACCGGTATTTGCGAATTCGCCTGTCGCGACAGGGGTTTCCCAGTCTATGCCATTGGTGCTTACATAAAATTCATATTCCTTTATCCTGCCGTTTTCATAACCGCCGTCCGTTATCGGTCTTGGCAGGTATCTGAATCCGCGGATGCCATAGTCTTTAGTGAGGTTTATCTGAATCTCGTGCGGGCAGGGTGGTTTTGTCAAGCGCCATTCTGTGTGCCAGATGGTTAAAGGATCTCCGTCGAAGACGTTTATTGCAGGTTTGGGGTCTACGTTGAGTTCTTCGCTGTCTACATATAGCAGTTCCCAGCCGGTCTGCGAAATGAGTTTCTCATCATCTACAACTGTCACAACAACACTGCCGATGTCAATTCCGCCATTTCCATCTTCTACTGTTACTGTGATTGTTACGTTCAGGTTTGTGTTGACAGTATCAGGAGCGCTATAGATAACACCATCACCGGTTATGGTTATTGTGCCTGCTGTTGCAGACCAGAAGTATGTGATTGTGTCATTGTCAGGGTCATGTGCGGTTATGGTTATTATTGAATCGTCGCCATCACCTACTGTCTGCGGGGTGGATTCGGGTCCGGAGGTTATCTCGGGAGGGGTGTTTAGATTGATTATATTGATTACTGATACGATTACATTTGCGCTGTCACTTCCACCGTTGCCGTCTTCGACTGTTACTGTGATTGTGACGTTCATGTCTGTGTCGACATTATCCGGGGAATTATATGTGACTGTGGGTCCGGATCCGGTTATCGTTCCTGATGTTGCTGACCATATGTATGTTAGTGTGTCATTGTCCGGGTCCTGCGCGGTTACGCTTAGTGTTGAATGCTCGCCTTCGTTGATTGTCTGGGGGGTGGATTCTGGTCCGGAGGTTATTTCCGGTGGGGTGTTTATGTTGATTACAGATACGATTACACTGCCAGTGTCACTTCCACCATTGCTGTCTTCTACTGTTATGGTGATTGTGACGTTCAGGTTTGTGTCCACATTATCCGGGGCAGTATAGGTAACGGCGGGTCCGGTGCCGGTTAGTGTGCCTGATGTTGCTGACCATATGTAGGTTAGTGTGTCGTTGTCAGGATCCTGCGCGGTTACGCTTAGTGTTGAATGCTCGCCTTCGTTGATTGTCTGCGGGGTGGATTCTGGTCCGGAGGTTATTTCAGGAGGGGTGTTAGCTGTAATTGCATTAAACCACAAAGCTGCCATGCCCTGATATCCTAAACCATTTGGGTGAAATCCGTCAGATGACATTCCCTCGGGATGGTCCTGGAAGTAAGCATAGAAGTCCGGGGGAGTAACGGTAATTTCGTTAGAGGCAACGAGTTCATCTATGACTAAATTATACTCCTCGTGATCGCTCACAAGTACTGGATATTGGCTTGGTACCTTGGCGATGTATGCCTCTGCTCCCGCATCTGTTATTTGGTCAATCATCTGCTGCATAAAATCCTTATAACTGTCAGCATAGCCCGGCTGTCCCTGAGAGGTGTTAAGACCGCTTGGAAGACTGTATATTCGGTCATTTGTACCGTACTGGATCAGGTAGTATGGGGCGTTTGGATTTCTAACGATTACTCTGGACAGACGATTTGCTCCCTCTGAAGTACTCTCTCCTGGCAAAGCCTCGTTAACAACAGTGTGTGCGTAGCCATTTTCCGCTGTCAATAAATCATTTAGTATTGGGGTATACCCACCATCAAAGTTTCGCCCATCCTGTGAGATATCATCTTCAGGATAATCATCTCCGATTCCATCGGTTATACTGTCTCCGATAGCAACATAATGACCGCCAAGTTCCACGCCATGGACAAGGTCATAAGTTGTCTCGCCTGATACTACTGTACTTTGATCATCTATGATAAATGCCTCTATTGTATGGGCGGTCAAGTTCAATCCTGTAAATGTGACCTTGAATGTATCTGCATGTATAATCCCGTCGGGTGGAAGAGTTACCACCTGTTCTGCGATACCACCATCTATTACGTATTTCACTCCCCAACCACTGTGGATATTGGGATTCAGACAAACGCCAGCAGTCACTGTCATATTCGGCTTTTGTTGGATACCGCCTGTCTGCGGGTCGATAATGCGGACAACTGGGGTTGTACAATCTCCATGAACATTCAGCTCGGTCATTGACGTCCATGGATTCCCATTAACCTCGCTTAGAGCCACTAACTTAACGAACTGTCCTGTCTTTGGAGTGAACAGTACTGTTTTTTCAGCCTCGTCATTGGCAAACGTACCAATCGCGACTGCGGTTTCCCAGTTTATTCCATCAACGCTTACGTAAAAATGATAATTGTCTATCCGACCATTTTCACTCCATGTATAAGTGCCTTGACGAGGCAGATATTTGAATCCATAGATTTCACGGACTGATCCGAGATTGATTGATACATGGTGCGGATGGATGCTGTCTGACCACTCAGTATGCCAGATTGTATCTGTATTCCCGTCAAAACTATACTCTGCCGGGGTGTATGAGTTAATCAACTCCTCACTGTCTACTAAACGGAGGGTCCATGTATCCTGTGGAATGAGTAAGTCACCGCCATCTGTAACACTGATAATTCGTGTTGCAGGGGTTGTGTCTGTTCGCCCCAAGGCATCTGTCACTGTAAATGTGACTGTATATGTGCCTGGGTTGTTGAATGTGATTATCCCCGGGTCTTCTACATACATGTCGGAAATAGCCGGGTCACTGAATTGCCACAAATAATTTAGCGGCTCAGGACCGTCCACATCCGATGCTGTGCCTGTGAAAGTTACACTTTGACCGGCAGTGATTGTAAGATGGTTGCCGGGGGTATCAATTGTGCTGTCCGGGGCATAGTTCCCTGAGAATTGTGCGCCAATGACATTGAGTTCTGCTATTGCAGTCACTGGTCTTTCATTAACTTCACTAAGCGCCACAAGACGGATATATTGTGCGCTTACACGGGGGAAGAGTACTTTTTGCTCATGATAATTATTAGGGAAAAAACCAGTAACTACCGGGTCGTTCCAGTTCACACCATCCATACTCACATAGAACTCGTACAAATCGATACGACCATATTGACTAGATTGCCGGGGCAGGTAGTAAAAGCCATCAATGTCGTAAACTGTCCCGAGGTTAATCTGTATCTCATGCGGGTGTTTTGGTTTTGCATCGCGCCATTCTGTATGCCAGAAGGTTAAGTTGTCCCCGTCGAAGGCGTTTATTGCCGGTTTAGGGTCTACGTTGATCTCCTCGCTGTCTACATATAGTAGTGTCCAGTCGGATTGGGATATTCTGTTATCATCACTAACGCATCCTTCATCTAATATCCCGTTGCAGTTTTCATCCACGCTGTTCCAGCATATTTCTTCTGCATTCGGATGGATGGATGCGTTTTCGTCGTTACAGTCGATGGGCTTTTCGTCATCGCCTAACATGCCAATATCGCAGTTGTCATAAGTGTCGTTGTCGTTGTCCTCGCAGGATTGATTTGTTTCCAGTCCCAGTACGTTCAGCTCTGTTATGGTTGTCCATGGGTTGTTGTTGACTTCGGATAGGGCAACTAAGCGTATATACTTGCCTGTTTTTTCTGCGAACTCAACTACCTGTTCATCACCGGTGTTTGCAAATGTTCCGCTTGCAACCGGTGTGTCCCAATCTATCCCGTTGATGCTCACGTAAAATTCATAATCTTTTATCCTGCCGTTTTCATCCCATGGATTTGTGCCTTGTCTTGGCAGGTATCTGAATCCGTTGATGTTGTAATCTTTAGTCAGGTTTATCTGGATTTCGTGCGGATGTGTTGGATCTGCAAGGTACCATTGTGTGTGCCATATTGTGTTTTCATCTCCGTCGAAAGCATCTGTTGCCGGTCTTGGTGTTGCGGTATCAAGCTCTTCGCTGTCTGCATATAACAGTGTCCAGTTGGTCTGTGGAATGGTCATTGCATATGAATTGTTTACTAAAAAAAGACATAATACAATTCCACATACCACAGCTGTACTTGATAAACCTTTCAGAATATTTTTTTTAATCATTTATACGCACCCCATAATTTGTGATAAATTTACTTTTTTTTGTTTTGAGATTATATCTGATAGATTTTAAATAGTTTGAGTATGAGTCTTTTCCTGCCATGCAGTGAAGAAGATATAGGGATGTTATGTGTTTTTTGAAATGAAAATTACCGATAGATAGAATAGGACATTACATTTCTAATCATTTACAGTTTGCATGCTATCTTAAAGGAAAGAGGGTCTATTTCCAAGCCTTGCGCTATTGTCAACTTCTCTGAACTGCTCAGTACAACTTTTGCGCTCTTTTTCTTTCCCATGCCCTCTGCATTTAGGGCTGGCTTTTCAAATGCCGGCATATTGCGCGCAAGTATCTCATGTGTGCGCGTATGAACTGCATCTGTATCACTGATACCTATCATGTCTTCTATATATAGAATCTGCTCGCGAAAACGGCTGATCACATGCGCATTAATGTTTTCAATGTATGGTATGGGTCCTTTTGCGCCTATTATCCTGCCTTCATCATCTATCCCGTTTTTCCAGATGGATAATAGGGCCTGTCCAGCATAATGACCGAATGATTCTTTGCCGCAGATTATGATTGCCCGTACCTGAGGGTTGGCTACAAGGTTAATTATAATTCTTTCAATGCCTAGATTTTCTGTCTTATGTGAGCCTACAATAAATGCTTCGTCAAAAAAGAAGTCTTCTATGGGGCTTGTGAGTGTGTCAATGGCTATGCGAGCTTTTTTGTTTATAATCTTATAGTCTCCGGAAATCATATCATCATCTATTGTCTTGTTTTATGTTGTACTCTATATGTGTTTTCTCATTTTCTTATAACTTTCCAATATCCGCCTTTATCAGGACCAATTCTTTTTAACAAACCACTGTCTTTTAATTTCTGTATATTATGAGTTATTCAATGTTTTCTTTTCTTTAGTTTTTAATTTTCCTAATGACCACATCAGAAAATCCAGTATTTTGGTATCAGAAATACTTTTGTTATCCATATTAAATTTTGACCTAAATATTGAAATAACATTTTTTATTTTACAATCTTCCTTTAATTCAGCATATAATTTCTCTAAAGAATCATATACCTCAATACAAGAATGAATTTTATCCCTACCAGAACCATTTGGTTTTTTCTTAGTGGACATTACAACCAGAGAATCATAAATCGGCTTATTGTTGTTTAGTGTATGTAACAACTTTGTTGCAAAACCAAACTGGATTGAATGGCTATTATTTAATTTTCTTGACTTTCTTGGAATTTCATATAATTCAGACAAAATATATTCTAAACTTTCTTGCTTGTCTGACAATAATTCAAAAAAACGCCTCTTTTGATCATCAGATAACCCTGCTTGATTCATCCCATAAAATGATTTAAAAACAAACTGAAAAACAGAATTCTCTTGGATATTTCCTTTGACATACTCATCTTTTAAAAAAGAGTAAACTTTAATACTTTCTAAATTCAGATTATCTAGTATGTCGTCTTGCTTTTCATCTATTTCTTTTATTATTTCTGTTATTATCTCATCACTCATTCTAAAACCCACTCAGTAACCATAATCCTGTTCGCTCATAATAACTCCTCCAGTTCATCTCTGCTTATGCCTGCCTGCTTTAGAATTTCAAGTAATGTTCCTTTTGGCAAATCCTTTTTATGGAGAGGTACAACAACTCTCCTTTTCGTTTCGGAATCATAGTAGATATGATGGCTTCCTTTAATCCTGTCAAGCACGAATCCTTTCCTTTCAAGTGCTCTGATAATCTTTTGTGGAGAAAGTGAAGGAAGTTTAGGCATAGGCTTCTACCATTACTGTATATTCCAATGTTTCCTCTTCTGTAGGTATATCTTCTCCATGCTCTTTCAGGCTTTCAATATATAACTCAATAGCTTCCTTTGTCATTTCTATTGCTTCTTCTATTGTTTTACCGTATGTGACGCACCCGGGAAGAGAAGGAACTATCACAGTATAACCTCCCTCCGGCTCTTTTTTAAGTAAAATCCTATAGTTCAGTAGCTTCATATGACCACCTGTTTGATATTTTTGTCCATACTAAATATTCTAAAAATCACTCACATCATAGTTTATTTTATGTCCACATCAATGTCTATCCGGCTCTGGGTGGCGCCGCATTCATCCTGGTATTTGGAGCCTTCTTTTTTACCATAAGGGACATCTGCAGGTGATGTCATGTCCTGGAATACTATCTGGCATATTCTCATGCCGGGGTAGAGTTTTACTGGCAGTTTGCCGACGTTTGCAAGTTCTAATGTGAGATGTCCGCAGAAACCAGGGTCAACGTAGCCGGCTGTTGAGTGGACCATAAGACCAAGCCTGCCCAGGGAGGATCTGCCTTCAAGCCTGCCGACAAGGTCGTCGGGGATTTGAATATATTCTTTGAGGGATGCAAGCACGAATTCGCCGGGGTGCAGTATAAATGGTTTTGTGGAGATATAAAGTCTTGTATAGGTGCATTCTTCGACTTTTGTTTCACCGTCATCCCATTTTTTTATCAGTTCATCATGGTAATCTGCAGGGTCTATCATTGAATGGTCTGATATCTTGAACATCCGAAACCGGTTGCCTAGGCGCAGGTCAACTGAACTGGGTCCTACCTGTGCGTCAACGTCAACGCCTTTTATTATGAGGTCTGCTTTGAGGCGCTCTTTAATATCGTGATCTGAAAGTACCATATGTATCAACGGATAAGAATAAGATTATAACATTTAAATTTCTATCCGATGCCTGGTCAGATGAATTATTCTGTGGATTGCAGGGGCAGGCGGGAGAGGCAATTAGAAAATCATAGGATGTTGGAGATAATTGGGGCATTCCAAGCTGTTCTAATTGCAAGGTCAGACAGATATATGCAATTAGAAAATAAATAGAACAAGACCTACAACCAGAAGTATAAGCCCAAGGATAATGCCCATGAGACTGAATCCTTCACCCTGCATCTCTGTGGCTCCGGGGAATTTGAAGGTCAGCCAGAATCCTGCAATAGCCATTGAAAGACCAAGCACTTTCATTTTTATAAGTTCTACTGGCATGGCAGCAAATATGATGTAGATGCCAAGAGCAACCAAGGTAAGACCAATAAAGAGTACAAGATACATCTTGTTTTCTTCAAGTTCCCTGTCAAGGAAATATAGAAGATAAACACCAAGAGCAATAAGTATCGCGGCTGCAATCGTTAGCGCTAACATAGACAATTACTTGTATTAGCAGATATATATATCTTTGAATCTGCTCTATGCCATGAAAACTGATCAGATTCTCAGGTTTTCAATTTCTTTTTGTTTGATGGGCTGTACGCAAATTCCTTTTACTGCCTGCTTGCTGCCATACCTTACAAGAACACGGTCTTCTTTTGCGTCTGAATAGCGCGCTGTCAATCTTGCTGCTAGTTTAATTGCATCTTTTGTCTTTGGTCCTGTGAGGATTGTGACGGGGCTGCCTATTTCAGGTACCTCAAAAATATAGTCTGTCTTGTTTTTCAGTTTGAGCAGTTGTTTATTGTCTGTTTCATCTGCACCTACAATTATCTTGTTTTTCCTGAACCTGAAATGCCTGCCTGTTTTCAGCATATCCAGATCTACTGTGAATACTCTTTTCTTGTGCAAGAGCAGATCACGGACCTTGCGCGCAAATTCTGCGCAGGTCAAGAGGCACCCGCCGCCCGGGGGCTGGTAATTGTCTATGCCTAATTCTTTTGCTAGGTGCATCTGCATTTTTCTTGAGCGCCCGCATATCCCATGAAGACTTTCGCGTGTTATCCAGCCTTCTTTTTCTGCATCTGTCTTCAAGAGATTCTTTCCTGATAGAGGTCTTATGATTTTGCCTTTTAGATGTGATGCATTTTCGATTAGTTTCATGGCATGTGTTCGCTGGCTCATGGGTCTTTGACCTACAACTTCTCCTGTAATGATGAATTTTGCTCCTATCTGTTCTGCATATTCCCATGCTTTTTTCAGCATATAGATTCTACAGTCGATGCATGGGTTCATACCGGAACCATGACCGTGGCGGGGATTTCGTACTATGCGCAGATAGTCTGGATTGACACCTAGAATTTTCAGCGGCATGTTTAGGTTTTCTGCTGAAATTATTGCTTTATCTTTTGCGAGAATATTTCGCTCATAAAATGGGGTGTCTATCTTGAGTCCGAATACGGAAATACCCTGATCAATCATGAGTTTTGCTGCAATTACGGAATCCAGTCCCCCGGAAAAGAGGCATACTGCTTTTATTTTTTTACTCATTTGTATCCACTGCTATCTTTCGAAATTCACATGCTTTGCATACTTCTGCTCTTGCAGGCTCCCCGCAGATACTACAGCGCTTGATGTTACCTTTTTCTTTACTTTTCTGCGCTTTGACAAGTGCAGGTTTTGTCTTAAGGTATTTTCGGACAATGTTTCTTTTGACATCAGGGTAATCTTTTTCGAAGTTATCAAGGCAGTTTTTGATGCCTCTTCTGAAAACTGCACTTGAAAGCGGGCACTTTGAATACAAGATATTAAAGCCCATTATCTCTGTATACTTTCGAAGTTCTGCATCTGTGCAAAAATAAAGAGGCTTTACTCTCTGTACAAACAGTTCCTGTGCCTCAATCCCACTTTTAGGTCCCAGTCCTGCGCTTAAGCTGGGATTGCCTTTTAGGATGTTCATGAATATATTTTGAGCTTCGTCGTCCAGGTTGTGCCCGGTGACTAACTTATCTGCGCCAAGTTCTCTTGCTTTTCTATTGATCAGCCATCTTTTGATCACACCGCATACTGTGCAATTCTCAACTGCTTTTTTTGCTTTCACACAAGACATCAGATGCTCAATAGAATAGCCAAGTTCTTTTTTGGCGCTGATCCTGTGCAGTTCTATGTTGTGGGTTTTGCAGAATATTTGCGTGTTTTTAAGATTCTTTTTAGACCAGTTTCCTATCTCAAGGTCCAGTATCAATGCGGAGACGTTATATCCTAAATGGTTCAGAAGATAGAGGATTGCAATGGAATCTTTGCCACCTGAACAGGCAACGATTATTTTGTCGGTCTTTGAGAGCAGGTGATAGTCGCGAATAGTGTCTTTGATTTTCTTTTCAAAGTCCTCAAGATACTTCTTGTCTGCCACTTATCTCAACTCAAGCATCCGGTCCAGAGCTTTCTTTGCGCTTTTTCTGATTTCTTCATCAAGCTTTATCTCGAACTGGTTCATCTTAAGTGCCATGTATACATCGTACATACTTATCTCTTTCATCTGATTACAAATACTGCCTATTGCATGAAAGTTTTTGTCTGGAAATTCACGCTTAAGTCTTGCACACATACCCTCTTCTGTTGCAACTATAAATTCTGATACATTGCTGGTTTTTGCATAATCGATCATCTGTCCTGTAGAACATACTGCGTCTGCCATTGCTATAACATCTGGTCTGCATTCCGGGTGTACCATGACATGCGCACCGGGGTGAGATTCTTTTGATTTTTTTATGTCTTTAACTGTAATGACGTCATGCACATAACAATAGCCGTTCCAGGGGATTAGTTTCTTGTCTGTCTTGCTTTGCGCATATGCACAAAGATTCCTGTCCGGGACAAATAAGATCTCTTTTTCTTTTACTGAATTCACGACTTCTATAGCATTTGCTGATGTGCAGCAGATATCTGATTCTGCTTTGACTGAGGCTGTTGTGTTGACATAACAGACAACTTTGGCATTTGGGTGTTGTCTTTTTTTCTCGCGTAAGTCATCTGCTTTGACCATTGCAGCCATCGGGCATGAGGATTCTCTTTTCGGGTGCAGTACTGTCCTGTCCGGGCTTAGTATTTTTGCGCATTCTGCCATGAAATCAACACCGCAAAAGACGATGATGTCTGCATCTGTGGCGGCGCTTTTCCTGCTTAAATCAAGAGAGTCTCCAATGTAGTCTGCAATCTCATAGATGTCTGAGGTTATGTAATTGTGTACAAGGATTACTGCATTTTTCTCTTTTTTCAGCTTCTGAATTTTTTCTATGAGTTCTTTGTTGGTCATCATTTTTATCTTCCTCAATCTTTTGTTGAAGAATCCTGCTGCACTTTTGGATTCATGCATTTCTTTTCTGTTTTTTCAAGGTCAGTTTTTATGCGATTATGTTTAGTCAATACGTCGTCCGGGACTGGCAGACCTGTTTTTGACAGGTAATCATATATTGCCTCTACCAGCGCATCTGTCGCAAGAAGTGAGCAATGCAGTTTAACTGCGGGCAAGCCCCCTAGTGAATCTGCTACATCCTGCTTTGTCAACTTAAGTGCGCTTGTGATTGTCCTGCCTTTCGCAAGTTCTGTTGCCATTGAAGATGTGGCTATTGCTGCTGCGCATCCCATTGTCCGAAACCTGATGTCTTCAATGATATCTTCACTATTGTTATTCTTGCCAACTTTGATGTAAATCCACATGATGTCTCCGCAGACAAAGTTTCCTACTTTCCCGATACCGTCTGCATCTTCAATCACACCCATGTTTCTTGGATTTGAAAAATGATCCATCACTTTTTCGTTATACATTTCCACCACCTACAGGGCTCATCTTTCGTAAAAGCCCAACCTCTTTTTTTAATGCATCTATAGTATTGTCTATATCATCCTGCGTAGTATCTTTGCCGATACTGAATCTTAGGCTGCTGTGCGCATTTTCAGGTCCTATACCCATTGCCATGAGTACATGAGATGGCTCTAGTGTATGAGATGAGCATGCACTTGCTGTGGAGCATGAAATTCCGCGCATGTCAAGTCTTAATAGCAATGATTCTCCTTCAATGCCTGTGAATGAGAAATTTGCGTTGTTGCAGAGCCTGCTTACGTTATGACCGTTCAGGGTGCTGTCTGGTATTTCTGATAGCACGCGCTCAATCAAGATGTCACGCAATCCAGTCATGTGCGCTATATTACTTTCGCTTGCGATCTCTACTGATTTTGCGAATCCTACTATGCCTGCGATATTTTCTGTTCCTGAGCGCAAGTTTCTTTCATGACCGCCGCCATGCTGCCAGGTATCAATATTTGTGCCTTTCTTGATGTATAATGCTCCGACACCTTTTGGTCCGTAAATCTTATGCGCATTGATGGTGACTAAATCAAGATTGTCTTTTTCAACATCCAGGGGTACTTTAGTAAATGACTGGCATGCATCTGTGTGAAAATAGATGCCTTTTTCTGTGCATATTCTGCCTATATCTCTTATGGGTGTAATGGTCCCTACCTCATTGTTCCCGTGTATTACTGATACGGCGATGGTGTCTTTTGTTATTGCATCCTGTACGTCGTCGGGTCTGACCTGTCCTTTTTCATCAACCCCAAGATAGGTCACTTTGAAACCCTGTGTCTCAAGCCACCTGCATGAATTCAGTACGCAGTCATGCTCGACCTTTGTCGTGATTATGTGGCGACCACGATTACGGTTAGCAAAAGCGATTCCTTTCAGGGCAAAATTATTGGATTCTGTGCCGCCGGATGTAAAGATTATGTCTGAAGGGTCTGCATTTAGCTTATGTGCAATGACTTCTCTTGATCTTTCAAGTGCATCTTTTGCATCTTGTCCGTACTGATGGATAGATGATGCATTCCCGTATTTTTCACACAGGTAAGGCTGCATGGCTTCTACTACACGCTCGTCGACTGGCGTGGTAGAAGCATTATCCAGATATATCTTCTTCATCTACTTCACCTCCATGCATACCTGGCAACTGTCAGGCAGTGCCCCTTGGGTCTTATGCAGTTTGCAGAGCGCCCCGCTGTTCCTGAGATGCTTGCATATTGAGCATATTTTTTCAATCATCAGGGAATCGTCTTCTGCTTTGCAGATGTCTCTTATGGAGTTTTTAATCTCTGAATTTATCTTCTCATCAAATTTCATGTCATGCCCTCTTTTGGATTTAAGGTATTGAGAAACAGCAGATTCTGTCAGACCCAGCTTTTTTGCGGCATCTCTCTGGGTCAGTTTCAGGTCTTCTACTAGCGAGCGAGCGAGTTCCCGGCGGATATTCGGCAGGATGTACCATACAATCAATTCACAGGGGAGTTTCATAGAGTATCACATATGTCCAGTGGCTGTTTTTAGGGTTATTGCAGTCATACGGACATAACTTAACAATTGTTAAGTAATCTTTTAAATGTTGTGATGATTTTTGTAAAATATATTGCAGATAAGAATTTAATGCAGTTCTAACAGTACATTGCATTCACATCAATCAGAATCATGTTCTGATTTCTTATTTACTTCTACACCCTGACTAATGCGAAAATCCTGGTTAGAGGGGTTCATGTCTTTCAGTTTTTTGCTTTTCTTTTTGTGAAAGTAATATATTCCTGCAATGGCTATAAAAATTAGGAGCGCCAGACCCCCAAACACACCGGAGATCAGGAAATAAACGGGATTCCCTAATATTGCGTCTATCTCTAACATTCAATTACCTGCTTTTTAGCGTTTCATCACATATGGCATAATCTTCTGTGCGAGACTTGAAATTGGCATACTTTGCAGCCAGATCCTGCCCGGTCCTTCGAGTGTTGCAAGAAACATGCCCTCGCCACCGAATATGAGATTTTTTACACCAGATACACTTACAATATCATACTTTACTGTGGGTTCAAAAAACGCAATGTGACCTGGGTCGATTTTCAGTATCTGACCCCGGTTTAATGTATATTCTGTAATCTCACCGGCAACTTCAAGAAATACATTTCCGGGTCCTGTGATTCTTTGCAGTACAAAGCCTTCTCCGCCAAACAGGGCTTTGCCTAGTTTTTTCTGGAATTCACTGCTGAGTTCTACACCATTTTCTGCAACCATGAATGAGTCTCTCTGGCACATTATACTCTCTCCCTGCTTTAACTGCATTGGCACTATCTTTCCAGGGAACTCTGATGAAAATGATATCATGCCTGTGCCTGATGCGCAGGTATAGGTTGTCATAAACATTGATTCCCCGCCTATCATCCTTCCAAGTCCTTTCATCAGCCCGCCTTTTGTATTTGTTTCCATGTTTATGTTAGGACTCATCCAGGACATGCCTCCTTTCTCAGTATAGACTGATTCTCCTGCCTGTAATTGAAAATCTACAACCTGTAAAACTGTACCTCTTATCTGATATTCCATAAAACCACCCCATAAAATGTCTTTGTGTATGTATAGATTAAACCACTATTTAAATTTATACGCTCTAACAATTATTTATGGTATCAACTGCGGATAAAATACAGGAAACAATTGATGAGATTGCAAAAACACCGTCAAATAAGGCTACACAGGGACATCTCGGCAAGCTTAAGGCAAGGCTTGCTAAATTTGAAGAACAGAAAGACCTTGAAAAATCTAAAAAATCAGGTACTTCTGACCACGGATACTCTGTGAGAAAGACTGGTGATGCAACGTGCGTATTTATAGGATTTCCTTCTGTCGGCAAGTCAACGCTTCTTAATAAGATCACAAATGCAGAATCGCGCGTAGGAGCATATGAGTTCACAACGCTTACTGTGGTGCCGGGGATACTTGATTATGAGGGGATAAAGATGCAGGTCCTTGATATCCCAGGGATTATAGAGGATGCAGCATCAGGAAAGGGTCGCGGGCGTGAGATACTTTCTGTTGCAAGAATTGCGGATATTGTAATTATAATGATAGATGTGGATAGACCGCACTGCCTTGAAATACTGAAAAAAGAGCTGTATAAGATTGGTCTGCGTCTCAATCAAATGCCTCCGGATGTGGATATCAGAAAGAAAGACAGAGGAGGGATCATTCTTCGCACAACTGTGAAGCAGGAGTTTTCAAAAGATACGATTAAGGGTATCCTGAATGAATCTGGTATAATAAATGCAGATGTAATCCTGAGAGAAAGGCTGTCTATTGACCGTCTTATTGATGCAGTGTCAAGGAACAGGGTGTATGTGCCTTTGCTTGCGGTCCTGAATAAGATAGATACTGCTTCAAAAGAGAGACTGGATGAGATAAAATCAAAGATAAAAGACCCGCTTATAACTATTTCAGCTGAAAAAGATGAAAATATTCCACAATTCAAAAAAGAGCTGTTTGAGAAGACGGGGCTTTTGCGCATCTACATGAAAGAGCCGGGAAAGGAGCCGGACTTTAAAGAGCCGCTCATAATGAAAGAAGGTGCAACTATCCGCACTGTTGCAGAGAAGATACACAAAGTGTTTGCAAAACATCTTATGTATGGCAAGATTACAGGGAAGAGCGCCAGATTTGATGCGCAGAAGCTGGGTCCGGATCATGTTCTGAAGGATAAGGATGTTGTTGAACTGGCTTTTGAGAGATGATTATTTTTGCTTGATTAAACATTTCTGATGTTTACTCTCCTTCAAGAAAAGCTTTAATCTGATCAGGAGTCCTGGGTTTTCGCGGTTTCTGCGAAGTGATTTGCTCTTTCTGCTTCACGGGTTCTACACTCTTTTTTGGTGTATAGTTACGAATATCATTCCAACTCCCATACGGAGTTGTATTATCCTTCCCCATAGAATCCACTACACAAAAATTATCTTCTCCAAACAACTCAATCACCGCATCAAAAAACAATTGCCCTCTATCACTCAAATTACCTTTATTTGTCGTAAATTTTCCGGCGTTCCGGTACATGCCGTTATACAGTCGATCCGCCACTTCACCGATATTATTGCTCATCAGTTTACTGAAACTGCCTGATGCACCTGAAGAATCATCTAATGTTTCAAAAAATGAACTCAGCGCGTGTCTGCCTGGCTTCTTGCCGGTATTCTTACTGACAAAAAGAACAGATATTGCTTCCGGACTTGGAATCAGGTTATTGTGTTCGTCTACATAGGCAGCACAGAATACATCGTCATTCTGACGGATATAGACTGCGCCTGAAAATCCCTCGGTGGAATCAAGATTCGTGTACCATAGAGGAGATTCCGTATTAAATTCTTTGCTAATATCTGCATGTAACTTAACCCAATCGTACTTTACACCATATATGGGTATAGGGATTTTATCTTCTACTGCGGTTCTGCCTTCTTTTTGCGGGGTACTTGTTATTATATCCGGTACAATCTCTACTGTGTCTGGAGAGTCACTGCTTAAGTTTTCCAGATACTCTATACCATCCTCTGTAATCTCGTAAACCAGATGCTTTGTTTTTCCTCCTCTGAGTTTTATCATTTTTGGAGTTATGCTCATACAACCTCGTGTTTCTAAATACTGAACAATTTGGAAAACCTTGTCTTTCATAGGCTCTGGAGCAGACCCATGTTTCATTTTACAAACTTTGTTCGCTAAATATTGGAGAGTGGATATTGTTTCTCCCTGTTTTTCTGTTAGATTATAGACTGTTTCAAGAACGCCTATTTTCGTGGGTTCTGCTATGCTTACGCGGATAACATCCCCGACTGGAATGCGTTTATCATTTCTGTGATATGCTGAGCCAGGCAAGCCTTTTGGGAGTATTCCTGTATCCAGGTATTCTACACCTTCTGGTGTAGCCACATAAATCTTTGAGTGTCTAGATCTGCCACTATTCTTATCATAAAAACCACGATCTTCAGTCCCTAAAAGACCATCATCCATTAATTCATAAAGGAACTTCTTAACACGGTCCATAGTACCGCGTGGAGCCCAATCCACATCAATAATATCTGCTGCTAAATATCCCGGGTTATGCACGGGTTTCGTTGTATTCTGCAAAGCATGAACCCTATGAAGAACCATTATGCGAGTAATATCAGAGGGATATAGGGGTCCAGAATCAACAGTCTCAGGATTATGCCTAGTGGTTCGATTCAAATCTTTATTGTTTTCATCAGTTCCATGAACTCCATCAGTAGAATTGCCATTACCAGATTCTAGTAACTCTGGGCATAATCCCTGCTGTTCAAGAATATTGAAAAATACAGAACGATATCCTGAAAGGAGACCAGTTACTTTTTCAAGACGCCCATCATCTATTGGACCTGAAGCTGTTAATGCACCATATACACTAATAAGATCCGGATGAATTCCGCCATTATTGTGCACAGGTAATTCATAAGGTCACCCCCTGCCTTCTGGGTTGATAGTGATGACATCTTTTGCCGAAGAATATCCTATTTGGCTGTTTGCACCAGCAGAATCAGTTCTAACCATAATATCAAAAAACTAATACCTCCAAACACTTAAATACATTTACCTCTATTCAGTGTAAAAAAACTAAAACTCAACAACATCCCAAAAAAAAACGCGCATTCACTTATTGACTACTCAAAGAATATAATCCATTATCATGCGTGTCTTTACCTGTAAATATTGTCATGATGGTCTAAATTCAAAAATATTATTTTGCGTTGTTTCTCATCAATCTCATACAACAGCACAAGATGACCGATATGTACGCGTCTTTTATTTTTTAGAATATTCCTTAATGGTTTGCCGGAATATGGATTTTCTGTAATATGCTTAACTTTCTTAAAGATTGTTTCGTATAGAAAAGAGTTTCGCTTTGCAATCTTTTTCAGACTAAGAATTAATTTCTCATCCAGTTCATAACAAAACATAAATATTATTCCCTCAATTTATTTAAATAGTCAAGAAGCTCATCGCGGTTTTTAAAAGATTTACACTCTTTACGCTTAACTCTTTTTTCCGCTTCATGCACTTCTTTCACATACTCTTCTCTTATCATCTCTTCTGGAGGGTAAGTTTGTTCATCAAGAGCATCGATAATGCTTTGGACTATCCTGTGTTTCATTCGTGCTTCAATCTTTCTCTCTACAATTGGAGCAATACGGTCTGCAAGTTTCTGTTCATCCATCTTTTTCATCATATTCTATTAGTTACGTCTCATGTTTAAATAATTTTGCTCAATCATCTTATCAGTCATCCCCGTCCTGATTGACAACTTCCAAAATATCTTCTCCATATTTCCTGATCTTTACAGGTCCGAAGCCGTGGATGCGCGATAGATCGTCTGTACTCTTTGGCATGACATCAGCTACTTCTGCTATTGTCCGGTCATGCATTATCATGAATGCAGGGACGCCCATGGCGCTGCTGACTTCGCGCCTCCAGTTCTTGAGCCTGCTTACTACATCGCCTGAAAAACCGGTCTTAGTACTGCTCTTTTTTAACTGCATCTTCAACTCTTTTGCATCCATCATGCCCAGCATATCGCTGTTAATAAAATAGGTTGGCTTGCTGCCGGAATATGATAGATACAGGCTTTTTTTTGCCCTGCTCATCGCAACATAAAACAGGCGGCGCTCTTCTTCTTCTTTATCATATTCTTCTACTTTTACCATGTCCACTACCGGATGCTCACTTCCTTTGCATGGGAAATTTGCATAACTGCACCCGATAACAAAGACAAGCTCTGCTTCAAGACCTTTGATTGCATGAATGGTTGCAAGTGTCACCTCATCAATTCCTGAGGTGATGCTTTTTCTCATCTCATCGCTTCTGACTATGTGTTTTATTCTGCGCGCGCGCAAAATATCTGAAAGCTCATTTAGCTGCCTGTTTGTGCGTGCAAGTACAAAGGTCTCGCCTCTGCGGACTTCTGAGGATATGATTTTCTGTACCACAAATTCAAATTCTGCTGATTCTGAGTTAAATTTCAAAAGCTTGATATCCTTATCGCCCTCTATTGAAGACTCAAGGTCTAAAAGCCCCATATTTTTGATGGAATTATTTATCAGATTCACAATATGCTTTGTGGATCTGTAATTTCGGGTAAGTGTGATTATCTCATTGTCAGGGTACTTTTCTTCAAAATTCAAAATGTATCTTATGTCTGAGCCACGCCAGCCGTATATTGACTGCCTTGGATCACCTACGCAAAAAAGGTTTGGGGGATTAAGAATATCAACCAGCTTTATCTGTGTTGAGTTGACATCCTGATATTCATCAATTAGCACATGCGAGAATTGCGGTATGAGATCGTTGTGTTTTTCGAAAAGTGCTATGGTGTCTACCAACTGGTCTGCAAAATCGCGAAGCCCGTTTTTTTTCATGTACGCGTCAATATAGTTGCATACTGCAAATACTATTCTTGCGCTTTTCTCATCATTTTCACCGGCTGTTTCAAAACATGAGTCATTTATCCTTTTATTCTTGAACTTGAAATAGTCCCTGATAAAAAAGCAGTCATTCTGAAATATATTTGCAAGCTGATCGTCACTTTTGCCTCTTCTTTGCGCAAGAGTGAAATAGACATTAACTGCCTGCGTGATATTTATCCCGAGACCTGTAAGCGCACGGTGGATTATCATGCTCTTGTCCCTGTAGGTGATGACCCGTACCTGCTTATCATAAACCATGTTGTTGTGCGTCCTCAATATCTTTTCACAGAATGAATTAAATGTCTCGACTCGTACGCTGTCTGAAAGCCCTATCTTTGTTATCCGCGTCATCATCTCTTTTCGCGCCTTTCTTGTAAATGTGATTGCAAGTATCTTTTTTGGGTTGCATCCTTTATATTTGACTAGAAATTCCACCCGCTTTGTGAGTACTGTGGTCTTTCCTGATCCTGCTCCTGCAAGGCATAGTATATGTTTGTTATCACAAATTATGGATTTCTTCTGCTCATCATTAAATGATTTTAGAAAGTCTGAAAATACACTAAACTTCTTTTTGTCTTCATCTGTTATTTCTGTTTTCGCTTCCTTGAAATTAAATGAGAGTTTCCTTTTATAGAGGGTCGGGCAGTCCAGTTCTTTTTTTCCTCTTGCGCTTAGTTCTAGTACTTTCCAGAACTTCTTGCCGTCAACAGAGGTGACTGTAATGATGCCGTTAAGGATGAGGCTGTCGATTATCTGGTTAAGTTCATCATCATCATAAGCCATAGTTCCGAAACTGTCGAGGAGATGAAGCCTGTTTTTGAGGATGGATTTGTTTGCTTCGTCTCCTTTCAGAAAATCTATGAGGAGTTTGCGCCCGACACTGAACGGAAGGTCTTTTAGCGCTCTTAAAACGAGCAGATAATCAAGTTCTTTTATATTTACCACACCCCAAAACCAAATTTGTGCGATTTCGCACGTACTTATCTCAATGTTGTTGTTGAAACATATTATGCTTATGTGCCTGTATTTTATTTTATCTGGCAGTTCGTAATCGATGCTGCGTGTATGTATTGATTAAGACATATCTTATGCGTTTATATTCTTTTATATGCATCTTTGCTGTTTGTGGGGATTTGTTATGGTCCGGATAGATTTCTGTGAGTAGTTTCCAACAATAATCTCTTTGTGTGATGCGGTGAGTGTGTATTTTGGTCTGAATATCACCTGCCACAATAATAACGGTGAATTTGTGTGATTTAGGCATTACGGACACAGGTTTTTCATCATAGGGAGGTAGGTGGTGTTAAGTATCACCACGTTTTAATGCCTGCTGATGGAGGACAGATTTGATCTTTGTTCGCGTGTTATGTTGTCTGTACTCCGGTTAATGAGGTGATGGTGAAATAAAAAAATCGCCTGAAATTCGCTATACTCGCGGTAAATACCGTAGCAAGCTACAGGATATCGAACCCCGCAGGGATGATATGTGGATTCTCATATCATGACTATTTCGTGTTAAGCTTTGGATCAGGATTCAAATAGTCAGCAGAGTATTATTTCAATCAACTCATGAGCCTAAAAACGGGTTGGCGGACCACGTAGAAACTCATAATGTTACAGAAATCGACGATTAAGGGATAATGTATTTGCAGTAGAATCAGGTTAATTCTCTTTTTAGAATTTTGTGTGCATTGTTCAGGTGTTTGAATTTTTCTGTGTCTCCTGTGGACATGTCCGGGTGTAATTTTCTTGCCATTGTCTTGTATTTTTTGTTTATGAGGTCGATATCGTTTTCTTCGGGGTCAAGGTCGAAATATTCGCGCGCTTCTTTGCGTTTGTTTTCTACATCTGAATCTTCTTTGAATGTTTTGACGAATTCGTCTATTGTCTTTTCCCCGGATAGGATCTGCTTTGTCTCAATCTCAATCACTTTGAATATAATATAGAGGTTATCTACGTATCTGTTTTGGAGGTTGTGGCTGAAATACATACGATGATCGGATATATACCATTTTACGGATGCTTTGACTTTTTTTATTGCCATGTTTTCGAAGGGTATGTCTATGTCATTATCGTCAACGCCAATAGATTTCAGGAGTTTTATAATGTTGTTGTTGAATTGGAGTGCTTTTCGATTGAATGCAGATCTAGTGGGTGCTGCGTTTATTTCGTGTCCTTTTACGGTTATCATGTTGTTCACCTTTTTTTTGGAGATATTATTTGTGGTGTGTTTTTTTATAAAATGATTGGTTTTTTTGGGGAGTATATACAGTTATTCGTGGTTGTGTAGATGTTTCCTGAAAATTGGCTAAATAAGTACATATTTGAGGTCGCATTATTGTGTGCTGACCTCTTGCAAGATTGCTTGTTATGTCTTTGAATTCCTGTTTATGGTCTGCGAAATATTTGGGTTTTACTATTGCGCCAGATAGGAATGGGTTTTTATTGATTTTGGATGTTGTTGTTTCGTTCAGAGGTGTTTTTTTAGTGTAAGTCGTATTTTATACCTTTGGCATAATACCATTTGGTATAATTTTTGTTGTGGGTGGATGTTGTGCTTTTGTGTTTTTTTGGAGTTAACATCGCGATTAAGAGAAGTTCGCGAAGCGAATTTGGGAAAAATTTCTGCAAGGGATTTTGCCGTATATTTGCCTGTTAAGTTCTCTTTCGCATAGCGGAAGACGAGGGATAGCCTGTAAGGCGGTTTTTGCATAGCAAAAAATCCCGAAGAGTTTTATTTTTGCCCCGTTTTTTCCACAATTAATAGAAAGTCTACTTTAGCTGTTGCTCCCATGAGTTGGAAAGTAGGTTTAACATTTGGAATTACCGCAAGAACTTCTCCATCAAGTTCATTTAAAAATTGTTCCAACTTATCCTGCATATTGTCACTCTTGACATCTATGCGATGGACTTTGTATTTCATTTGTTCTTTCATAAATCATATATTAAGATTTATAATATTTAAAACTTTCTTTAGGGGCAAAAATAAAATTGAATATAACTCCTGGGATTTTGTCGAGTCGCGTAGAGATTCGGACGGAGCCGCAGGCGTAGTGTCAAAATCCCTTGTTATGTTCCCGAAACCAATATCCTCAAACGGCAAGGTGCGAAGCGACGCAGAGTTATTTTGGGTGGTAAAGCGCACTCCAGCAAACGTAACCCTAATCAAAGAATAAACAGAAAAAGAAAAAAAGAATGGCGCTATTGCGCCACACTTTCAAATAATTTACATCATGCCGCCCATGTCTGGCATCCCGCCTGCGCCGGGTGGCATTCCGCCGCCGGACATTTTGGATGCAGTTATTACGTCGTCGATTCTTAGTATCATCTCTGCTGATTCTGCTGCGGATGAGATTGCCTGGGTCTTGATTTTTAGCGGCTCGACTACGCTTTGTTTTAGCATGTCTTCTACTTTGCCTGTGAAGACGTTGACGCCTGCGTTGATGTTCTTTTTCTCGTGCTGGGCGCGAAGGTCAACCAGTATGTCTATTGGGTCTAGACCTGCGTTTTCTGCGAGTGTCCTTGGGATGACTTCAAGTGCGGTTGCAAATGCGTTTATTGCAAGCTGTTCTCTGCCGCCTACTTTGTTTGCGTATGCTCTTAGTTCTTTTGCAACTTCTGCTTCTGGTGAGCCTCCACCTGCAACGAATTTGCCAACTTCAAGGGTTGCTGCTATTCCGCCTACTGCGTCTTTCATTGCGCGCTCTACTTCATCTACTACGTGCTCTGTTCCGCCGCGTACCAGAAGAGATACTGCTTTTGGGTCTTTGCATTCTCTTATGAATGTCATCTCGTCGCCTGCTACTTTTTTCTCTTCTACCAATCCTGCGTAGCCGAAGTCGTCTGAACTTAGGTCGTCGAGGTTTGTTACGAGGCGTGCGCCTGTTGCACGTGCAAGTGCTTCCATGTCGGATTTCTTTACTCTGCGCGCTGCGTAGATGCCTGATTTTGATAGGTAGTGCTGTGCGAGGTCGTCTATTCCTTTCTGGCAGAATAGTACTGTTGCGCCGCTTTTTACGATCTTGTCTACCATCTCTTTCAGAATCTTTTCTTCCTGCTCTACAAATGCCTGCATCTGGCTTGGCTCTGTGATTCTTATCTGCGCATCTGTCTCCGGTTCTTTGATTTCAAGTGCTGCGTCTACAAGGGCTATTTTTGCGCTTTTTATGGTTGTGGGCATGCCTGAATGGACGCGCTCTTTGTCGATCAAAAGACCTTTTACAAGTTCTGTCTCGTCTGTTGATGCGCCTGCTTTTTTCTCGATCTTTACGTTGTCTAGGTCTACGGTTATTTTGCTGTTTTCTTCGTCTGCTACTGAGACTACTGCTTCAACTGCGATTTTTGCAAGATAGTCTTTTGCTGATTCTGCGCCTTTGCCGGTCATCGCTGTCATTGCTATCTGCTCTAGTATCTTTTTGTCTTTTATTGTTACTGTTGTTGCGATGTTGTTCAGGACTTCCAGTGCTTTTTCTTTTGCAAGGCGGTAGCCGCGTGCAATCATTATCGGGTGGATGTTCTGGTCCAGAAGTATCTCTGCTTCTTTTAGGAGGCTTCCTGCAACTACTGTTGCTGTTGTTGTCCCGTCGCCTACTTCGTCGTCCATTGTCTTTGCTACCTCTACAATCATTTTTGCTGCAGGGTGCTGTATTTCCATCTCTTCAAGGATGGTTACTCCATCGTTTGTTATT
>DAOWAN010000135.1 GCA_030634545.1 Candidatus Nanohalarchaeota archaeon | reverse complement strand
TATTTTGATGAGACAATTGCAAGTGAAAACAAGCCAATGCCTTTTAATAGCGCCACAATTATGATTTCCGGACAGAAATTAGCTATATTGCCTATGACTGACATTGCCATGACAACCAGAATATCCTGCATCAAAAGGAATCCAAGCATTATTCTCCCATGCAGAGTGTCAATCTCGTTCTTGTCCTGTAGTATCTTGATGACAAGCATTGTGCTTGAAAATGCGACGATTAACCCCATGTATATTGAGGTCATGAAGGAATAGCCAAAGTAGACTGCGCCAAAGACACCGAATGCAAATGATGCAAGGACCTGCGCTATTGTACCGAAACTTGCGACAAACCCGACATCTTTTAGGCGGGAAAGGTCTATTTCCATGCCTACGATAAACAAAAGAAAAGTAATTCCAAGTTCTGATAGTGTTTCGATGAGCGCATGATCTGATACCAGACCTGCATAGCCGGGAATATTCAAAAGCGTAGCAAGTTCAGGTCCTATGATTATGCCTGCAATGATATATGCAGGGATGAGTGGTTGCTTAAGTATGGATGCCAGATATGCAAGTATTGCTGCTGCTGCAAATACTATGCCTACATCATAGAGAGGAGTAATGGAAACTACATCCATACCAGTTTTATAGCTTAAGTAGTTTATATCTTTTAGAGCATCTCCGTATTCGTAAGATTAATATACTGGCTCTGCATAATATTTACTCATGGCTGAAGATAAGAAGACAGTGAAAAAGGACCCGACTTTCCGATTAAGAGACGCGAACCTGAGAAACATTGCAGCACAAGGTTCACTGACTCGCTGGGGTGACGTAAATCTCGGCAGATGCGTAGTAGTACAGGGTCTGGATCAGGGAGGTAAATTTGACGATGGCGGCATCGACCTCAACCCGACAGGTGTCGGCGGCTTCACGCAAAACGCATTCTACGGCATGTCATTCGAACTTGGAAAAGACGGTTGGGCTCGTGTAAAAGGTGACGAATGGATAGAGACAGGTCATGCCAATCCAGAATACCACCAGATGATACTTGTCCAGAAAGCCACCTACGAAGACAAGATGAAGCAGGGTCTTGCAGGGATATCTCAGTCTGTTGCAGACCTCGAACTGCTTGAACACGACGTAAGAAAATATGAAGAATACAAAGGATACCTGGAAGACATCGAAAGCGACGACCCGAAAAAAGCGCGATCAGGAACATTTGCAATAAAGACTATTTTTGTCGACCAGGTAGACTTCCATGCAGGCGGGGGCGGTCAGGGAGCAGGAAGACTGTCATTGGCATTCATGCGAAACAACAATATCATGCCAACAATCGTCAACGACTTTCTGATGATGGATTCACTTGATGACATCCGCGAAGGAGGGAAATTCGTAAACATGGCTGATGTTGAAAAAAAGATGCTTGAATCCAAATGGGCACTCTATGAACAATGGCTGGGTGTGTTTCGAAGTGCAATCATGCAGAGACTTGAAAGGATTGAAACCCTCAGAAAAAGCCGCGACTTCACAATCGGACAGTTCAGGGACTGGCTGAAGCCGGTTATCATGAGATATAGACTGATAGAAACAGCATACGCCAAACCGACAAGGGAAGGTCCTGCTCAGTTCGGCAGAAAGGACCTGAGACGGCATCATTATCATTCTGTGTCACAGGGTGTTTCCTACAACGGATGGACCATGTGGTTCTATAAGCCGCTTACAAATCCAGAACAGCATACATTTCCTGGAGAACTTAGGGCAAAAGCCATAATGGACGGTGAATACGGCGCTGATTACGGCTATGACCAATGGACACAGGACAACCTGATATTTGACAAAAAAGAAGGGCTTATCGCAGATTATCCATGGATAACCAAAGGATGGGTCGATAAGAAAGCAAAGGTAATCTCCAAAAAACTGATAGGGAATAGAAGAGATTACTATTCTTTTTCAACAGTTGATATATGCAAAACTGTAAATAAGACAGTCACAGGCACATTGCTTGAAGACACTGATTTTTTCTTTAATATGTATGTCCTCTCTGCTAATGTCATGCTTGTAAAAGAACTTGAGATGGAAGCAAAAAATGAAGATATGGAAGTATTTTTGGACAAGATGCTCGGTCTTACGCCTAAGGTTGAGAAAGATTACGATGGCAAAGTCATATGGTACAAAAAATTAGCTTTTGGCTATGAGATAAATGACGAAAAATTTAAGACCAAAAAAGCCATGCTCCAAAAATACCCAAAACCTGAATATTATGTATCACCCATAACTGATGACAGTAAAACACAGGAAACATTGAAGAGCATCAGTAATCTATTCTATCTTGATATGTGGCTGTTCAAGAAAAAAGGACCTTATGAGCACCAGTTCTACGATCGGTTCACAAAATATTATCTGAAACTGAGCGGGCAGAGATTTAGCGGTATAGTGGATCAGATAATGAAACGCATGAAGATTGAAGACGTGTCCTAGCATAGGTTTTTAAGATTCACCTATATTAATTACTGGATGGAAACAGAAGACAATGTCATCTTTAAAAGTGTAATAATTGCCTGCATAGCAGGACTTGTCATGATTAGTCTGATGACGCTTACTGGTGCAAATGATGCTGGTTTTACAGAACTTTATTTTCTTGACTACGAAAAAGCACATACAATAGATGCAGTGACTTTCAGGTATGGAATCACAAACCATGAAGGAAAAGAAATAGAATATGATATCTGCTTCTTAATCAATGATAATATTCTAAGGAACAGGAAAACAATAATCAAAGACAACGAGACATTTATTGAAGAGTATACTCTGCCTCTTGACACAAATACTTCTGCTATCCACAAGATAATCATAGATGTACAGTACTTAAATGATAACCGGAAAATCCATTTCTTCACTACAGGAGTTTCTTAAATTAAGAGGATTTAGGTGATATTATCAAAATTGCTTTAGTATCTGATGTAATATACCCCTATGTCTTGGGTGGGGCTGAGAAAAGGACTTATAATATTGCAGAATCTCTTCAAAAAAAAGGGCACGAAGTTCATTTAGTCGGGATGAAATGGTGGGGCGGAGACTCTTCTTTTGCAAAAGACAATGTAAATTATCATGGCATATGCAGGTGCAAAAACCTATACAATAAAGACAGAAGAAGATCCATACGCGAATCTGTAAGATTCTCACTTTATCTGATATTTCACTTCCTGAAAAATGACTATGACATCATTGACTCAAACGAATTCCCATACATACCTAATTTTATTGTTAAGTTGTATTGCATTTTTAGAAGAAAGCCAATGATTATCACATGGCACGAAGTATGGGTCCGTCGCTGGCATGACTACCTGGGACCATATCTGGGTGAAGCAGGCAGGTTAATCGAGAAAAAAACCGTTAAACTGCCTGACATGATTATCGCTAACTCTAAAAT
Organism: Candidatus Nanohalarchaeota archaeon; assembly: GCA_030634545.1. Lineage (GTDB taxonomy): Archaea > EX4484-52 > EX4484-52 > EX4484-52 > B79-G9 > B79-G9. The sequence goes on along the minus strand of DAOWAN010000135.1, from coordinate 1,158 downwards.
GACAAAAAGAGACTTAATATTGGAACTTGGTGTCAGGAAGGAAAAAATTATAGTCATTCAGCCAACAGCACCGTCTGATATTTCACACATCTTCCCATCACCCAAAAAGTATGATGTTCTCTTTTGCGGGAGACTGATAAAGGAAAAGAACGTGGAACTACTTATTAAGGCAATGAAGAATCTTAATCCTGATATGACCTGTGCGATTATCGGAGACGGTCCTGAAAAAAAGAGACTGGAATCACTGGCAAGAGTATACGGACTTGAAGACAGGGTAGAATTTCTGGGATTTTTTAATCGCCATGAAGATGTCCTGTCTTACATGAAATCCTCCAGATTATTTGTTTTCCCGTCAATAAGAGAAGGTTTTGGAACTGCTGTTCTGGAAGCAAATGTCTGCGGATTGCCCACAATTGTAATCGACAGTGATCACAATGCATCAAGGTATCTGATTCAGGATGGAGTCAATGGATTTGTATGCAAAAATGATGCTGAAGCGCTCTCAAAGAAAATAGCGCATATCCTTGGCAATGATGAGTTAAGGAAGAAAATGTCTGATTGTTGCAGGAAAATTGCCTCTTCACATCTGCAATCAGAATCTGCGCAGGAAATCGAGAAAATCTATGTTGATCTGCATAAAAATGTGGATGCTTAGCCCAAATATCCTGTATAATATCACAAAAAGCCACCTTTTTGAGGAATTTTACCTGAAAGATTGCAGAATTCTGTTCCGCGATTGAAACAACAATTACATTTAAAAAGGTTTGTCCATAAAATTAAGAACTAATTGAACTAAACAATAGCATGCAAAAGAAATCATAAGGCAGCAGTAAAATAAGAAAGCACAGCAAAAAGAGAAATAATCTTGCTTCTCATCTGTTATTAAGCGCCCATGGTGTATAAATGGATAAACGCAAAGATTTGCCAACAGGATTAAAACCACCGGAAGTTATAACAGTGGTTGTGGAAGCGACAAGAGACTCGAGAAACACATATAATGTCAATGGAATGTTTACAAGATTAGAAAATGTGCTTTATTCGTCAATCACATACCCTTGCGATTATGGATTTATCCCAAAAACAATGTGGGAAGATGGAAAACCATTGCGTGCCATGATACTCACAGAATATCCGACATTTCCGGGATGCTTGGTTGAT
>DAOWAN010000094.1 GCA_030634545.1 Candidatus Nanohalarchaeota archaeon | reverse complement strand
CCTACGACGCCGTAACATTCACCCACAACGAAACCTCAACAGGCGTAATGAATCCAATAGAAGATATCGCAGAAGTCATGAAAGACTACCCCGAAACCCAATTCTTAGTAGACGCAGTAAGCTCATTTGCAGGCACAAAAATAGACGTAGACAAACTGGGAATAGACGTATGCCTATTCAGTGTCCAAAAAGCAATGGCACTCCCACCCGGCTTCGCAGTATGCTCAGTAAGCAAAAAAGCCCTGGAAAAAGCAGAAACCGTACAAAACAAAGGTCACTACTTCAACTTCCTGGACCTACTAAAATCCTACAACAAAAACCAGACCCCCTACACCCCATCAATCCCCCACATGTACGCCCTGGACCAGCAGCTGACAGACATATTAAAAGAAGGACTGGAAAACAGATTCGCGCGCCACAAAAAAATGGCAGACACAGTAAGAGACTGGACAGGCGAAAACTTCGCCCTCTACGCAGAACCCGGCTACGAATCAGACACCTTGACAACCGCCACAAACACAAAAAACATCTCCGTAGCAGACCTCAACCAAAAACTAGGCGAACGCGGCTACATAATATCCAACGGCTACGGAAAGATCAAAGAACAGACCTTCAGAATCGCGCACATGGGCGACATGCAGGTAGAAGATGTAAGAGCGCTACTGGACACCATCGACGACATCCTCAAACAATAAAATCACAATCATCAAAAGAATCATACGACACAAAACACGCAGAAAAACCCCGGAACCTAAGCGCAAAACACATTCACCTAGACAAAAAGTAAGATTACCTTATAATGACTTATCTCTCTCAAGTCGTAATCCATCCTCAACCTCAATACAGTTATAACCTTTATCAACAACATACCCTTCAAATGACAAATCCTCTGGTTTTAAAATATCTGAATTCATCTTAACATATTTGTTAGGTATGCATAAATTTATATCAGAAGAAGCTTCTAAGAGATCTATCAATGCACGACCTAAGCATCCATTTGTATTGTAACCCCCATATTCAGAATCCATAAAAAACCTATTACCAAGAAATTGACCTACAAGAACGACTTCAGTATCACCATCAATAATTCTCCGGTAAATCAACGCTGTCTTGGAATCATGTTCTTTACTTTGCCCCTGACGAGCATTTTTTCCATTTGGATTCAACCAACCAAGAGGTGAAAAAGTTATATTCTTTTCAGGTATTCCAAGCTCTGAAATTAACCCTTCTGTTAAAACCCTACTTGTAGCAAATTGCTCAACAAGATATGTTTGATCCGGATTTGCATAAGCAACCAACTCTCCATATCCTTCATCTTCAAGCTTATCTAAAAAGTATTCAGGATGTACAATAACTAATTGCCTAGTCATACGAATATTTAGATAGATAAATTAATAAATAAATACAATTATAACCACTGAAAAGTAATCTAATGCGCTATTTTTTTAAAATCACAACATCAACCAAAAACAATAAAACCTTACCACCACAACTAAACCACAACATAATCACAACACAAAAAACATTATAGGGTGACCAATCATGAAAGTACTAGTAGCAGACAACATCTCCCAAATAGGCATAGACCGCCTCAAACAGCAAAAAGGTCTCCAGACCGACGTAAAACTAGGTCTCACAGAACAGGAACTAGTCAAGACAATTCCAGGATACGACGCGCTCGTCGTAAGAAGCGCAGTACAAGTCACAAAACCCATCATAGACGCTGCCACCAACCTCAAAGTAATCGGTCGCGCAGGCGTCGGCATCGACAACATCGACACAGAATACGCCACAAAAAAAGGCATCATCGTCATGAACGCCCCATTTGGAAACATCATCTCCGCAGCCGAACACACCATGGGACTCATGCTCGCAAGTGCGAGAAACATCCCCCAGGCAAACAGCAAACTAAAACAGAAACAATGGGACAGAAAAAGCTTCACAGGCACAGAACTCAACAGAAAAACCCTCGGACTCATAGGTCTCGGCAAAGTCGGAAAAGAAGTCGCCACACGCGCAAAATCCTTCAACATGAACATCATCGTCTACGACCCATACATCTCAAAAGAAGCAGCAGACGAACTCGAAGTCACACTCAAAAACCTCAACGACCTCCTGAAAGAATCAGACTTCATAACAATCCACACACCCCTGATGCCCACAACCAGAAACCTCATAGACGAAAAACAATTCAGCCTCATGAAACCCACCGCAAGAATCATCAACTGCGCAAGAGGCGGCATAATCAACGAGCAAGCCCTGGTAAACGCAATAAAACAAGGCAAAATACAAGGCGCAGCCATCGACGTCTACGAACACGAACCCCCACTCGAAAGCGGAATGCTTGACCACGACAACATCATCACCACCCCCCACCTCGGCGCATCCACAAAAGAAGCCCAGACCAACGTCTCAACAGACATCGCAGACCAGCTCATAGAATACCAGAAAAACAAAAGAATCATAAACGCAATCAACATGCCACAAATACACCCGGACACACTCTCAAAAACAACCCCATACCTCACACTCGCAGAACACATAGGAACCATAACAGCATACATTCCAAACGGTCACATCACAGGCATAGAAATAACCTACGAAGGCGAACTTGCAGCACTTGACACAAGACACATCACACTATCTGCCATCAAAGGCTTCCTAAGCCCCATCTGTGGTCCGACAGTCAACTACATAAACGCCCCCTACCTCGCAAAAGAACGCAAAATCGAAATCAAAGAAACAAAAATAGAGCCGACAAAAATCATCCAAAACCAGATAACAATAACCACAACATCCAACGAAAACATCAAAAGCAAAACAACAGGCATACTCACAAACAACAACCCACACATAACCAGAATAAACAACTTTGAGATAGAACTAACACCAACCGGAAACATCATGCTCATCCACCACAACGACCTGCCAGGCACAATAGGCGCCATCACAACAACACTAGGTCAGAACAACATAAACATCGCAAAAATGAGTGTCAGCCGCACAGCCCAAGGGCAATCAGCCCTCATGACACTGAACATAGACCAGCCTGCCACAAAAGCAGTAACAGACCAGATAGACCAGCTAAAAAACATCAACAACACCACATTCCTAAAAATATAAAAATCAGCAGACACATAATACACACTCCACACAATATACAGACGGTGCTAAAATGAAAAAAACAACAAAAACAAACCCCAAAACAGTAACAAGCAGAACAAAACCACAAAACAAAAAAAAGAAAACACCACACATCACAACAAAAAAAGCAAAACAAAAAAAAGAGCAATCTTCAGCAAAAAAAACACCCGAAAAACAAGCAGAAAATATAGACAAAATAAACCTCAACCCAAAACTAATAATCATAGCAATCATAATAGCAACAATCGCACTATACACATACATGAACATCCCTACAACAGACACACAAGACATGACTGACGCAGTAAAAAGAGGCGACACAGTCCACATAAGATTCACACAAAAACTAGAAGACAATACAATCTTAGACACAAACTATGAGACCATCGCAAAAGAGGCAGACATAACAAGAGACAAATATCCACCCCTGATATTCAAAGTCGGTGAGGGTCTGGTCCCAAAAGGTCTCGAAAACGCACTAATAGGCATGAACACAGGCGACAAAAAAACAATCACAATAGAACCAAAAGAAGCCTACGGCGAACACCAGCCAGAACTAGTAGGAATCGCAGAAAGAATCCAGCACAAATCAAGAAACATCACAACAATAACAGAAGAACACCTGACAAGCATAGAATTCCAGGAAATATTCCAGAAAAGAGCAGCAATCCTCGGTGACACAGTCCCCACATTCGCAAGCCCATGGAACTACACAATAACAGCCATCAAACCAGACAACATAACAATAAAAGCAGACATCAAAAAAGGAGACACATACATCCTCCCGGACATACCACTATGGAACTCAACTGCAATCGAAATCAGAGAAAACGAAGCAGTATTCCGCCAAAACCCAAAAAACGGCACAATAGTTCCCACACAACTCGGGGACGCAACAATCACAACATCAAAAGACTTATTCACACTAACAATAAACCCAAAAATAGGAGACATCTACTACCTTGACAACATCCCTGCAACAGTAACAGAACTCAACTCAACACACATAACCCTTGACGCCAACCATCCACTAGCAGGAAAAACAATAATCTTCGACATAGAACTACTCAAGAAGATAGAGGATATCAAAGATCCATTTCCTCAATAGTCATCTCACCAATAGTCTTCGGCTTATCTGCATCATCCTTATCCTCAGAACCACTCAACTCATCATGCCCTACCTTAAAATCATCCTCATCAACAATATCAAACTCACTCCTGAAATCCCTTATCAGCTTATCCATCCTGATACGAACCTTCTCAAGCTGCTCAACAACCTCTCTCTCCTCTTCCTCAAGCCTGTCAGCATAAGTATAAGGTCTCGACGCATTCACAAAAGCATCCATACGGATGGTCTTATCAGACAAAGCATCCATATCCGCTGCAATGATCTCTGTCAGATCCCCAAGAAACTGATTAGTAGCCATCTTCACCTTAGAAGAAATCATCTTATCCTTAATCTCACACCTCAACTGCCTTGTAATCCGTGCAGTAGGATAAGGAAACTTCTCAAGCTTTTCTTTTTTCGTCAGAACCATAATAAACCCTCCAAATACACATACTTAGTCACATAAACTTATATACCTTTATAATAACACCCCACCCAACACAATACCTTACTTTTTTAAAGTTATAGAATACATAATAAGATATTCTTTAGCCCCGGTAGCTCAGCAGGTAGAGCGCATGGCTGTTAACCATGTCGTCGCAGGTTCGAGAAATCGTGAAAAATTTTCATCGATTAGAAAATCCTGCCCGGGGCGCTTTTTTTAATTTAAGCAGCCACACAAATATAACCTTCAGGCACAAAAATAACACTTATGCAAACACTCTACCTCACAAACAAACTGCGCAGCCACCTGAAAATACCACTGGGAACCCCTGTCACAGGCAAAGAACACGCAGTAAAACAGCAATTCCAAGCCATTCTGGAAACAAAACACCACAAAAAACTAATAACAGTCGGCGACATAACCTCAAAACTCTTCGACGCAGACATAAAAATATTCGACGGAAGAATACTAAGAAACACATCCGTACCAACCCCAACCCCGACACTGACCGCAAAAAACCCGCAAGCTGCCATAGACAAAGACATCTGGAACACCCTAAAACAAGCACTAGACAGCCCAAAAAAAGAAAAAATCCTCATAGACGGCGAAGAAGACCTCCTGGTCCTCCCACTAATACTACTCTCAGAACCAGACACAATAATAGCCTACGGTCTCCCGCATGAAGGCATATCCTACCTGACACCAGACAAAAAAACAAAAGCAGAAGCAGAAACAATACTAAAACAGATGCGCACCCAAAAATTCAAAACAATAGTCCTTGGCGGCACATTCGACCACCTCCACGACGGACACAAACACCTGTTAAAAATGTCAAAATACTACGCAAAAAAAACACTAATAGGTCTCACATCAGAAGCCATGGCAAAACAAAAACCCCACCCAGAAAAAATACACTCCTACGAAAAAAGAGAAAAAAACATAGAAGACTACGCAAAAAAAATCAGCCTAAACCACAGCATAACCGAAATAAACACTATCTACGGTCCAACAATAGACAACACCATAGACATCGACGCCATAATACTAACAGAAGAGACACTCAAAAACGGCATACTGATAAACAAAAAAAGAAAAGAAAACAACATGGAAGAACTCGAATACATAATCCTCCCATACATACTAGGCGCAGACAAAACAAAGATAGACAGCACCAGCCTAAGAACAAATCAGTAAACGCAACAATCAGGTATCCAAATACCAGACCATTTATAAACACACAGGGATTGCAATACCTAAACATTTATAAATACATAGAACACACAATAACCATGGAACTCACAGACTACTCTACCCAAAACCCATGGTGGATGGGAAAAGAACAGATAAACAAAGACAAGCACATAAAAGAACTTTCAAACAAGAAATACAAATGGCATCCGGATATACTAGACAAAATCGAACTTATCCCCGGAAACATACACACCCTAAGAGGTCCAAGACAAGTCGGAAAAACAACACTGGTAAAACTAATAATAAAATCCCTCCTAGACAAAAACATCCACCACACCAAATCTATATTCTACGCAACATGCGACGCACTCACAGACCGCTATGAACTCCTGGAACTCATAAAAGCATACCTCCAATTCAAACAAACAAACAACATAGACAAAGCATACATATTCCTCGACGAGATATCCAGTATAGAAGACTGGCAGAAAAGCATCAAATTCCTGGTAGATTCCAATGAATTAAGCAACATATGCCTCTTCCTGACCGGCTCACACACACTAGACATAAAATACGGCAGCGAACTGCTCCCCGGAAGATGCGGCAAATACGGTAAAAACTACCTTCTGCTCCCACTCACATTTCGCGAATACATAAGATTAATAAAGCCAGAAATATTCAAAAAAATAAAACCCATAAAAACACTTTCAGTTGACGAAATCAACACAAGCATAAACTCCATGATACCCCACGAAACAGAACTAAAAACACTATTCAACCAATATATGACCACAGGAGGATTCATGCTCCCGATAAACGAATACTTCACAGGAAATAGCATTCCGGAATATATATATGAAATATATAACCGCTGGGTAACAGGCGACATAACAAAATGGGGCAAACAGGAAAAGATACTAAAACAGGTATTAAGAACCACACTACACAAACAAGGCACAACCTTAAGCTGGGATTCATTCGCAAAAGACGCTGAAATAAAGAGCCACAAAACAGTCAGCACATACATTGAAGACCTGGAAAACATGTATGTCCTATACATACAATACTACCTTGACCTGAACAAAAAAGTCCCAGACTACAGCAAAAACAAGAAAGTATACTTCTTTGACCCCTTCATATACCACCTATTCAACAGGATATTCTACTTCAAAGACCCAGAAATCACCCCTTCGCTAATCGAATCCGTGGCAGTAACACACTTCGCGCGCCATTTCACAGATATGTGCACATCAGGGCAGTGGAAATTCAACGACTTCGTCTTTTACTGGAAAAACAAAAAAGAAACAGACATCCTAGTAAAAACAAAAGATGCGCTACTGGCAATAGAAGTAAAATACCAGAACAAAATAACAAAAGATGATCTCTCATCACTCTACCACTTCAGGAAAGGCATCATCATGAGCAAAGACACACTAGCGCCAGATGAGAAATATTCTATTATACCCGCGCATCTGCTGCTCGCCTTACTCTGAGAGCGCACAAAAACGACACCAAACACCCAAAAATTATATATTTTAAGGTATTATCTTATTTCATGATAAAAATAATCGAGCGCTACAAAAAATTCATAAATCAATCCAAAGATATACATAGCCATGGAAATGAAATGAGAGGTTGGACTGTACTTGTATTGTGGTTGTTATTCATTATTACCTTTATTTTTATCATTTGGTTTAGTTATGAAATATTCAAATTGAAAGGGATTATTGCCATAGTTATATTAACTTTATCAATTGAAGTAACTCACCTTACGCAAAATATAAAGCATCTCGTACATTCATATAATCATGGATACAAAAATGCTTGACTTATACACAGACCACCTTATGGCTTGTCCAAAATATGCAACCGCAACAGGATTGTCAGCTACACTGGACAAT
>DAOWAN010000061.1 GCA_030634545.1 Candidatus Nanohalarchaeota archaeon | reverse complement strand
GGTTGAGATTTTTAGGGTTGCTAAGAGGCAGGGTAAGGATTTCAGTGTTATTGTTACGGAGACGCGACCGCTTTTGCAGGGGAAGATTACTGCTAAGGAATTGCTGCGTGAGAAAATTCCTGTTGTGTATTGTGTTGATTCTGCGTCAGCGAGTCTGATGAAGGATGCTACGAAGGTGATTGTTGGCGCTGATGCTGTTACTGCGGAGGGGGCTGTTGTGAATAAGATTGGTACTTATCTGATTGCGATTGCAGCTTGTGAGTATAAGGTGCCTTTTATTGTGGCGTGCGGGACGCATAAGTATGATGCCCGGACTGCGCTTGGCTTTCCTGAGCCGATTGAGGATAGGGGGCGCGGGGAGGTTGTATGCAAGGGGAGGATAACTGGAGCTAAGGTTGTTAATCCTGCTTTTGATGTGACGCCGAAAGAGTATATTTCTGAGATTGTTACTGAGATTGGTGTGTATTCGCCTGAGACGCTTGTTTCTGTTCTTGTTTCGCGTGGTATGAAGGGGGGGAATTGAGTGCCTGTTGAGTGTGAGGTTAAGGTTTGTGTTGATTCGTTTGCTTCTGTTAAGGAGAGGCTTTTGAAGGTTAAGGCGAAGCATGTCTTGACTGTTCGTGAGAGGAATGTCCTTTATGATACTGGTGGGGGTGTCGGTGAGTTGAGGGGGGAGGATGTCGGGCTTCGGCTGAGGTCTGAAAGAGGTGTGGATGATGTGAATTTTAGGAGGGTTACTTTGACTGTTAAGGGTCCGAGGAGAGATGGGGTTATGAAGAGGCGTGATGAGTTTGAGGTTCGTGCGTGTTGTTTTGAAAAGGCGAATGGGTTGTTGTGTGCAATTGGTTTTCGTAAGGCGCTTGTGTATGAGAAGGTCAGGGAGATGTGGTGTGTCGGAAATACTGAGGTGTGTCTTGATACTTTGCCGTTTGGGTTGTATGTGGAGATTGAGGGTGAGGAGAAGGATATATCCTGTGCTGCAGAGATGATTGGGTTTGATGATGGGCAGTTCATTACTTCTAATTATTTTGATCTTGCAAGGGAGGCAGGGGTTTTCGGGGATATTCTTTTTGGTTCTGATGGCGGCGGTGTGTGAGCTATGGGTGATAATCTTCGTGATGAGAGGTTGAGGGATTGGATTGCTTCCTGTTACAGGGAGGGGTATACTGTTGATCAGATGAGGGGGATTTTGGCTGGTTATGGGTATAATGTGGCTGTTGTGGATGGTGTGATTGAGAGTGTCATTCATGGGTGTGGTGTTAGTGCGGATAAGCAGAGTTTTAGGGTTAAGCGGCTGGTTAAAGGGGTTATGGCTGAGTTGTTGAATCTGGATGTTAAGATGCTTTTTAGGAAGAGTGAGTATGTGCTTGCGCATCCTGTGAATTTTATTGATGAGATAAGGGGGCTTTCGGGTGAGACTTTTTCGAAAGCGTTAGCCTATGTTTTTTTGAATATCTGTGTGTTTTCTTTTTTCAGGTCTGGGGTGGTTTATTTTTTTGAGGGGTCGCTTTTGTATTTTGCGGTCAATATTTTGTATTTTGTTTTGTTGTGGTCTGTTTTGTTTGCTGTGTCTGGTTATGTTGTTCACAGGATAATTCGGATGATGGGTGGAATTGGTTCTTTTGTTGATACGATGCAGGTGCTTGCTTATTCGTGGGGGGTTATTGTTTTTGCGCCATTGCCGTATCTTTGGGTGCTGCCTTTGGCTTATGGGGTTCTTCTTGGGGTTTTTAATGTTGCTATTGTGCATAAGGTGGATAAGATGGGTGCTGGAATAGCTGTTGTGGTTCCGGTTTTGATTGCTGCTGTTGCTGCGGTGATAATCTATGTGTTGACTGGCTCACAGGCGTAGATGTTTTTGTTATCTTATTTCGTATATGCAGTATCTGTTTTCCCTGAGTCCCAGCCATATGGTGTGTATGTTAAATGTGCTGCTGCATGTTATGATTTTTAGTTTGTAGTCTGAGAGGAGGTTTGGATGGTAGTCTTTTATGTTTCTTGAGTCTATTCTGCTTGTTTCGAGGTCCATCACCAGTATCTGGCTTTTGTTTGAGTGTTGTTCTAGTTCACTTTTGAATTCACTGTATGGTTTCTGGAAGCTTTTATAGTCTGACATCAATGTGATTCTGTATATTTCCCCGTAGTCGTATCTCATATAGATTGTGCTGTTGTCTGTGATGTCTGTTGTTGATTTGATGAATCTGTCAAATGTTATGCTTTCTTTGGTGATTGGCTGGATGACAAAGGATAGTTCGAATATGAAGAAGGATATGAATGCCAGTGTTATGAGTTGTCTGTTTCTGAGGGTTGGGATTTGTCTGGTTGCGTAGATTGCAAGTGATGATATGAATACGTATATTGGCAGCAGGAATACGCCGTGGTCCCAGTTGAAGAATAAGAAATAGGTGTATGGCAGGCATGCGATTGTAATGAGTTTTGTCTTTTCTTTGTCTTTTTTGTAGAGGTAATATGCTCCGATGGCTGCCAGCGGGAGAAAGAATAAGAATGACTGTGTTGCATAATATAGGTTTGCTATGGGGGCTACGAGGTGCAGCCCTGTGGAGCCGCCCCAGATGACGTAAGATATTTGTTTGTAGCTTAATATTAGGTAGAGCATTGCTGAGAGGAATAGGTCGTATGTGAATCTTTTGGTGTTTTTGTTTTTGTATGCCAGGTAAGCCAGGGCGGGTATGAATAAGACTGATGTGAGGCTGATGAATAGGCCTGTGAAGAGCATGAGCATGGAGTGGTGTGTTTTTTTGTCCATCATGAAGTATAGTGAGCCCCATAGGAAGAATAGCTGCATGGTGTATATCTCTATGGCGATGGAGTATAGCCAGTATGTTCCTGCGAACATGACTATCAATGTGGATTGCATTGCGTCTTTGGAGTTTTTCAGAAGTTTTCTTGATATGAGGTAGCAGAAGATTAGTGATAATGATCCGAACAGGACAGATATGAATCCCATGATCTCTATGAGGGTGAATGTGTTTTTGAGGGCAGAATAGAGTATGTTGCCTGTGATTATGTAGCCTATATGGTTTAGGTCGAGTTTGCCTGCTTTTATGGTTTGTGTGTGGAGGGCTGCATCTCCACTTGTTACGGGGATGCCTGATGGATAAACGTGCAGCATTGTGCTTAGATAGAGGATGAGGCTTAGGAGTGCCAGGGTTGAAATGATGATTGTCTGGCGTTTGGATGTGTTCTTCTTCATTGTTTTGCATTAGGTGATTAAATATTTAAGTGCATTTTCGGGTGTTGTGGGGTTTTGTTTAGGATGAGGCGGGTTGCTTATTTGATTGTGTTGATTGTATTATACGGAAATTATTGGTTGTGTTGATGGCAAAGTATTTAAAATAAATATATAAAACATTACAGCATAGTGTTTAAGGTGAAATAGTTATGGCTAATGATTCTGATGTTTTTGATGAGATTGATCTTTCGAAGATTTTCTCTGGCAGGATGTTTCGCAAGTATTGGTATGTGATTCCTCTTGCAGCGATTTTTGTTTTTGCATTGTGGATTCGCATGATGCCTGCAAAGTATGGGATTTTTATTGGTATTGATCCTTATTATCTGTCGCGTATGACACTGTATCTGGTTGAGAATGGGTTTCATTTGCCTGCACTTGATGTGATGCGTTATGCTCCGACTGGATGGGATCCGCATGTGGAGCTTTCAGGGATGTATTATATTCCTGCGATAATATATGTGCTGGTCAGCAGTATCATTAGTGTGGATTTTCATACGTTCGCTATTGTATTTCCTGCTGTTGTGGGTTCGTTGATTGTTGTTCCTCTGTTTTTTATCGGCAAGGAGCTTCATAATAAGGTTACGGGTATCTTTGCTGCGTTTTTTTATGCTGTTTCAAGTTCTGTGATATTTCGAACGTCTGCGGGGTTTTTTGAGAAGGAATCTATTGCAGGGTTTCTGATGCTTATGGGGTTGTATTTTTTTATCAGGGCAATACGTAAGGATTCGCTTGTGTCCGGGATTATTTCTGGTCTTTCTATAGCGATTATGGCGACTGTATGGGGCGGTGTGCAGCAGATATTGCTTGGTATTGTCGGGTATGTGTTTCTGGTGTGTTTTGTGAATAAGCAGCCAAGGTCACTTTTGAAGGCATATGTTCCTGTGGTATTGATTGCTGTTACTTATTATGGGACGGGCTCGTCGATTGCGATGATGAATTATCTTGCTCTTACTGTGCTTGTTTTGCGGTTTGCTGTTGAGAGGTATGGTATTGTTCGCGGGAGAAGTCTGCCGTATTTTGGACCTGCTGTGTTTTTTGTTGGCGGTATTTTAGTGTTTGCGGGTGCGATTTTTTCGAGGAAGCTTGCAGGGCTTATTGTGAGTACCCAGAAGTTCATGTTTTATAATAAGGAGATTATTGAGTCGACTGTTGCTGAAAATGTTGATGCTGGCTGGAATGATTTTGTGTCGCAGTTTGGACCTATGTATGCTGAGGCTATTTTTCCGCAGTTGAAGCCGATTCTTTCTTATGCGAGTGTTTGGATTTTTGCGTTTGCTGCTATATTTGTGGTGATGTATAAGATATATCAGGAGAAGGATAAGTTTTTTATGCTGGGTGTCTTTTCAGGTATTGTCAGTATTCTTTCATATTTTCTGTTTATGAAGACGAAGGCTCCTGATATGCAGACGTATTTTGTGTTTTCGTTTATGCTTGTGCTTGTGCTTGTCGCGAGGAAGAGTCATCTTAATGCACTGATGATTCTTTTGATGTTTTCGTCGATGCTTGGGTTTGCGTCGAAGATCAGGTTTTCGTTTATACTTGGACCTTATATGGCACTGATGGCTGGTTATTTTATGTCTAATTTCATCGGGTTTGTGCAGAAGAGTGAGCTTATGAAGAGTGCGAAGTCCTTTGAGGAGAGAATCAATGTTTATTCGGTTGGTGTGGGAGTGCTTCTTGTGTTTGTGCTGGCTGTGAATGGTGCTTCGGGTTATGTGCTTTCGAATAATCTTGGACCGTCGTTTTCTCAGAATTGGGGCGGTGCGATGGATTTTTTGAAGGGTGAGACTCCAGAGGGGTCGATTGTTCTTTCATGGTGGGATTTCGGATACTGGTTCCAGACTGCTGGTGAGCGTCCGACGAATCTGGATGGCGGGAATAATATCGCTACACGGAACAGACCTACTGCACAGTTTTTTACAGGGATGATGAATGAGAGTCAGCAGAGGTTCTATTTGGATAAGTTTAATACTGATTATATACTTGTTGATTATTCGATGATTGGCAAGTATGCTGCTATGTCGAAGATCGCGAATTATGACGGGACAGTTGAATCTTATATGGGGATGCCGTATAAGGATAGGATTGAGAAGGGGAATGTGTCGATTATCGTATATTCTGCAGGACAATACTCGTTGTGGCTTCCTGTTGATCCGTCAGGACAGCTTGGGGGAAATATTGTATTGTCTATGTCAAATGGACAGGAGGCGTATGTTAAGTCTATATGCGGGGCAGGCGGGCTTGTGCCTCTTAATCCGCCGGATGATAAGCCTGTGATTGATAGTTGTGTGTTTATCACTCCTAATCTTGTGTATCTTGCTACTGAGGATATTGGTACGTCTGTCTTTACGAAGTTGTATCTTATGGATGGGGCAGGTGTGCCTTATGTGGAGAAGGTGTTTGATAATCAGGAAGTTAAGATATTCAAGGTGAATCTGAATAAGTCGTCGCAGGAAGATCTTGATGCCTGGTGGAAGACTCATGATGCGTTTGATCTTATGGTGAAGAAGTGATCTTATGATCATATTTCTGGTGTCTTTGTTTGTTACGTTCATAACGACGATGCTTGTGATTCCAAAGAGTATTGTGTTTTTGACGAATATTTCTGTTGTCGGGAAGGATATCCAGAAGAAGGCAGGTCCTCTTGTGCCTGAGATGGGCGGGCTTCCTGTGCTGATTGGGTTTCTTGCTGGTGCGCTTCTTTATACGGCGACTAATACGTTTTATTTCAGGAATGAGTCTTATATCAGTTTGCTTGCGGCGATGCTGACTGTTACGCTGATTACGCTTATCGGGATGCTTGATGATCTTACGGCTCTTTTGAAGCAGGATTCTTCGAGGTTTAATAGCAGGGATTATAAGTCTGTTAAGAGGACGGGGTTTAAGCAGCGTCATAAGTTTTTGCTACCGCTTCCGGCTGCTGTTCCACTGATGGCTGTGCAGTCTGGTGTGTCTGTTGTGTCTGTGCCGTTTTTTGGTGCTTTGGATATTGGGATTCTGTATCCGCTGTTTATTATTCCTCTTGCAGTGTTTGGGGCTTCTAATGCATGTAATATGCTTGCGGGGATGAATGGTCTTGAGGCGGGGCTTGGGGCTGTTTTGATTGGTGCTCTTGGACTATATGCATATATGCAGACGGGGAATGTGATTGCGGTTGCTGTTGCGTTTATGTTTGTGGCTGCGTTGCTTGCGTTTCTTATGTTTAACTGGTATCCTGCCAAGTTGTTTGCAGGGGATAGCCTGACTTATACTATTGGTGCTGTGGCGGCGGTGGTGGCTATTCTTGGTAATATTGAGAAGTTTGCTTTGTTTTGTTTTATCCCGTGGTTTGTGGAGTTTGCGCTTAAATTGAGGTCAAGGTTTAAGGCTGAGAGTTTCGGGATTTTACAGAAAGACGGGACTCTTAGGGCGCTTGGTAATAGGGTGTGTTCACTTACGCATGTTGTGATGAGGATGGGAAGGTTTAGGGAGTGGCAGGTTTCGTGTATTTTGATTGGGGTGGAAGTGGTTGTTTGCTTTGTCGGGTTTTTGTTGTTTTTGTGATTGTGTAGATTTAAAAAGGTCGTTTTCTTAATGTTTGGTGGGTGTTTGTTTGAAGAAGGTTAAGGGTAAGAAAGTTTCCGGGAAGTCGAAGGATTCCAAGCGTTCTGATTTCGGGAATGTTTCAACCAAAAATCTGAAAAATTCCGGGGAGTCGAAGGATTCCGGGCGTTTTGATTTCGGGAATATTTTGAATGTGACTAAAAAGGTTGTTGTTGAGAATAAGGAAATTATAGTTCTGTTGTTTTTGCTTGGGTGCGTTTTGTTCTCTAATCTTGGCGCGTATAAGATGTTTATGTGGGATGAGTCTCAGTATGCTTCGATTGCACGTTGTGTTTATACTGGTGAGGGCTATAGTGAGAACGGGCATAGTGAAACCGGGCGGCTGCCTGTGTATCCTTTGTCTATTGCAGCTGCGTTTGCTTTTTTTGGTGTGTCTTATGAAACTACGAAGATACCGGGGATTATGTTTGCGCTGCTTTCTGTTTTTGCTGTGTATTTTTTTGCTGGCAAGTATGTCGGTAAGAAGGCAGGGTTGGCATCTGCTTTTTTGATTGCTGTCACACCGCTTTTTTTTACTTTGAGTTTGAATACATTGACGGAAATGACTTTTTCTACTTTGTTTTTTCTTTCTGCAATATTTTTTTATCTGGCAGTCCATGAGAATGGGAAGTATTTTTATTTGTCTGCTGTTTTTTTTGGGTTGTCTTTTCTTACGAGGTATAATGCTGCTTTGTTTCCTATAGTTGCTGCTGTTTATATGGCTTATTTGTTTTTTAGGGATAAGGAGAAGGTGTATGCTGTGTTGAAGTCAAAGCATGCTTATTTTTCTTTGGTTCTTTTTTTGGTTGTTATGGCGCCATGGATGTTTTATATGCATGCTGAGACTGGTGATGTCTTTAGTGGTCTGCGCGGCGCTCAAACTCTTTTTGCTAATTATGAGCTGGCTTCGTTTCCGTGGTATCATTATTTTGTGCTGATCCAGGATGTTTTGGGGATGCCTGTGCTTTTGTTGTTTATTTTGGGTATTGGTTATTCTGTTTATAAGAAGAATGATTTTGGTATTTATTGTCTTATTTTTATACTGGTGAATTTAGCGTATTTTTCAAGGATTGGGTGGAAGGAGGAGAGGATGATGGTTTCATGGCTTCCTTTTATGCTTATTTTGTCTGGTATCGGTCTTATGAATGTGGTCTATCCGTGGCTGAGGCGTGATCTGAAGAGTGAGTTTTTGTCTGTAGCTGTGTGTGTGCTGCTGGTTTTTGGGGTTGCGTATTTTAATTATACGGGTGATATCAGTCCAACGCTTGAGTATAGTACTGCTATCGGTTATCCGTCTTTGATACAGGCAGCTTCTTTTGTTGAGGCTGAGTCTGGTCCTGATGAGTCTATTGTTGGTGCTAGTGTTCCGCAGTATTTCTGGTATTCTAAGAGGATTGTGCGTTGGTATCCTTCGAATGTCAGTGGGTTGGTTGATATGCTTTCTGGGGATGATGATATTCGTTTTGTGCTTATTGGCAATTATGAGCGTATTCAGCCGGAGTATGTGGTTCCTGCGTTTTCGCAGGCATTTTTTGATGAGCAGGGGCAGTTAAAGTATGCGGAGGATGCGCAGAAGATTAAGATTTTTGGGGATATTGCTCATTTTAATGATCCTATGAGGTATCCTGTGACTATTGTTGTTCCGTCGGGGCTCTTTGTTGAGAGGCTTTCGGAGTAGATTTTTGGTTTGATTGTTTGTGCGCTAGAGAGATGCGTGAGATTATTGAATTATAATTCAGATGTGTTTTTGAACCATGCTATTGTTTTTTTGAGACCATCCTCAATGCCTGTTTTTGCTTCAAAGTCAAATTCTTTTTTTGCTTTGCTTATGTCAAGAAACCTGCGCGGTTGACCGTCCGGCTTTGTTGTGTCCCATTTAATGTCTCCTTTGAATCCTGTGTGTTTTGCTATTAGTTCTACCAGGTCTCTGATCTTTATCTCGAATCCTGCTCCTATGTTTACTGGTTCGGGTCTGTTGTATTTTTCTGCTGCTAATAATATTGCTTCTGCGGCGTCGTCTGCGTAGAGGAATTCTCTGGATGCTTTTCCTGTTCCCCAGACTTCAACTGATTCTTTGTTGTTTTTTTCGGCGTCTGCGAATTTCTTTATCAGGGCTGATATGACGTGTGAGCTTTCCAGGTTGAGGTCGTCTCCTGGACCGTACAGGTTTACCATCAGGAGATGTATGGAATTGAAGTTATACTGCTGTTTGTATGCCTGTGATTGTACCAGCATCATTTTCTTTGACAGCCCGTAGGATGCGTTGGTCTCTTCGGGGTAGCCGTCCCATAGGTTCTCTTCTTTGAATGGTATTGGCGCATACTTGGGGTAAGAACATACTGTTCCAATTCCGACAAATTTGTTGACGCCTTGTTGTCTTGCAGCTTCCATCAGCTGTGTATTCATGATTATGTTGTCATAAAATAGTGTTGCAGGATATGTTCTGTTGTAGCCTATGCCTCCGCCTTTTCCTGCGATGTGGAGGACGATGTCTATGTCTTTGACTGCTTTTTGGCAATTTTCCATGATTCTCAGGTCTGTGTCTGTGCTTCTGGGTATTACTATGTCTTCTGGATTGATGTTTTTTTCTTTTAGTTTATTTACGACAAAGGAGCCCAGGAATCCTGCTCCCCCGGTTACTAATATTTTTTTGTTGTGCCAGAAACTCATTTTAGGACCTCCTTGAATGTGCTTATGATGTAGTCCAGATCTGTCTGTGTCAGGTATTGATGGCATCCGATGTAGAATGCGTTTTTTCCAAGGTATTCTGCGTTTGGCAGTTTATTTTCATATTGGCTTTTCAGATGTTTGTATGCGGGTTGCTGTGTTGGGATGCATCCAAATAGTGGTCTTGTTTCTATACCGCGTTCTTCTAATTTTTGCCGCAATGTCTTTCTTGAAATTTTGTCCGGGTTGTTTATTGTTAGCGGGTATGCCAGGTAGCTGATGTTTTTGTTGTATTCTGGTAGTTTGAGTAAGTCTGAGAATCTGTCCAGACCTTCGTTTAAGTATTTTACATTTTCCTGTCTTTTTTTGATGATCTGGTCTGCTTTTTTTAGTTGTGTTGAGCCCAGGGCAGCTGGGAATTCCATTGTCTTAAAGTTGTATCCAATCATCTCATGGGTGAATCTTGGGTCAAAGTCATCGTTTCCTGTGTATGATTTTATTTTCGGACATCCTGTTGTGCTTCTTGTGCAGACCATACAGTCGCATGCTCTTCCGTTTGCCTTGATTTTTTTGATCAGTCTGATGATTTCGTAGTCATCTGTTGTTACGGCTCCCAGTTCGCCTGCCTGGATGTTGTGTGCGATGTAAAATGAATAACTGGATAGCAGGGAGAATGTGCCTGTTTTTTTGTTGTCGTATATGCTGCCGTGTGCCTGTGATGAATCTTCGAATGTGATCATTCCATGTTTTTCTGCGATCTTGTTTATTTTGTTCATGTCGCAAGGGTAGCCCATCAAGTGAACAGGAAGTATCAGGGAGTGATTTTCTATGTCGTCAACTTGTTCCAGATATGCTTTTATGGTTTGTGGGGTTATGCTGTATGTGTTTTTGTCTACATCCACATAAACGGGTTCAAAGCCGCTTAGAACTATGGCGTTGGATGTTGCGATATATGTCAGGGGGGTTGTGATTATCTTTGTGTTTTCTTTTATTGTGTGCTTGTTGTAGTGTTTCAGGGCAGTCAGACCGGCGATCAGGGCAGATGTGCCGGAATTAAGGGCGATTGCGTATTTTGTTCCGATAAATTTTGCCCATTCTTCTTCGAATTTTCTTACTTTTTCTCCTTCTGATATCCTGCCGGAGTTTAGGATCTCGTTGATGGCTTCTTTTTCTTCTTTGCCGATTATGAAGCTACCTACGTTTATTTTCATATTATCACTGGTGTGGTTTTTATTGAGTTAGTCGACTTGCCACCATCTGTTAGGGAATTTTTTCTTAAGTATTTCGTCGCCTTCTCCTATAGGGTCCAGACCTGCTGCTCTCATGTCTGCGTCTAGCATGATTTTTATCAGGTCTTTGAATTTTACTTTTGGATTCCATCCTGAAGTATCTCTTGCTTTTGTTGAGTCTGCAATAAGTGTTTCGACTTCTGTTGGTCTGAAATATCTTGGGTCTATTTTGATGTATTTTTTGGGGTCTAATCCTGCATAGGTGAATGCTTCTTCAACAAATTCTTTTACTGTGTGGGTTTCGCCGGTTCCTATGACGTAGTCGTCTGGCTTGTTGTTTTGCAGCATTTTCCACATGAATTCGACATATTCCGGTGCATATCCCCAATCGCGTTTTGCGTCCAGATTTCCAAGATAGAGTAGGTTTTGTTTTTTAGCTAGTATCGCTGCTATTGCTCTTGTTATTTTTCTTGTGACAAATGTTTCGCCTCTGCGCGGGGATTCGTGGTTGAATAGTATGCCGTTGGATGCAAAGAGGTTGTATCCATCACGATAGTTTCTGGTCATCCAGTATGCGTATAGTTTTGAGCATGCGTAGGGGCTTCTTGGTTTAAATACTGTCTCTTCGTTTTGCGGGGGGTTGGAGGATCCAAACATTTCGCTGCTTGATGCCTGATAGAATTTTATTCCGTTGCCGCTTCGTCTTATTGCTTCCAGTATCCTTGTTGTGCCGATGGCTGTGATGTTTCCTGAGTATTCGGGGATGTCGAAGCTGACGCGGACATGACTTTGTGCTCCCAGGTGATATACTTCAGAGGGTTTTATGTTGTAGATGATGTTGTTAATCTGTTCTGAGTCGGATATGTCGCCGTAATGGAGGAATAATCTTGCTTTTGGGTCGTGAAGGTCGACGAATATGTGGTCTATTCTGCTTGTGTTGAAAGTAGATGATCTTCTGATGATGCCGTGGACTTCGTAGCCTTTGTTTAATAATAATTCTGCCAGATATGAGCCGTCTTGTCCGGTTATGCCTGTGATTAGTGCTATTTTTGACATGGGGATGCCTCCTTAATAGTTTCTATATATTTTTACTAATATAGAATATTTAT
>DAOWAN010000049.1 GCA_030634545.1 Candidatus Nanohalarchaeota archaeon | reverse complement strand
ATGCCGAGCATTCCAAGGCACAAGGGGTGGTTTTCAGGGAATGCGCCTTTGCCCATGAGGGTTGTTGTTACGGGTGTGAGGGTGGATTCTACTAGCTGGTTTAGTTCCTGTGATGCGTTTGAGATTATGACTCCGCCGCCTGCTATGATTATGGGGCGGGATGATTCGAGGATGAGTTTTGCTGCTTTTTTTATCTGTTCAGGGTGACCATGTATTGTGGGGTTGTAGGTTGGGAGCTGGATGTTTTTTGGTGTCTCTTTTGTGACTTCGCCTACTTGCGGGTCTCTTGGGATTTCTATGTATACTGGACCGGGTCGCCCTGTTGTTGCTATTTTTATGGATTTTGTGATTGTCTCTCCTATTTTGTTTGGGTCTCTTATCTGGTAGTTGTGTTTTGTTATGGGGAGTGTTATGCCCATCATGTCTGATTCCTGGAATGCGTCGTTTCCAAGGAGGGCTAGGGGGACTTGTCCTCCGAAGGCTATTAGCGGTACTGAGTCGAGGTGGGCTGTTGCGAGTCCTGTTATGAGGTTGGTTGCGCCGGGTCCGGAGGTTGCTATTGCGACGCCTGCTGTGCCTTTGACTCTTGCGTAGGCGTCTGCTGCGTGGGCTGCTGCCTGTTCATGGCGGGTGAGGATGTTTTTGAATTTGCCGTCTGTTTCGTAGATTGCGTCGAAGAGTGGGATTACTGAGCCGCCGGGATAGCCGAAGCTTTCGTTGATGCCATGTTCCATCAGGGTTTTTAGGATTTTTTCTGAGCCTTTCATGCTTTCACCCAATCTTCTAAAAGGTTGATCATTATAGCGACCGTAAAGCTTCATTTCAGCCTTCAGAAAGGCTGGCGATCAGGGCGACCGTAAACCTTCGGTTTAGGTCACCGGCGTTTTACTTGACTGTGCGCAGGGTCACTTGCTTGTTCTGGCAGATAAGTTGTCACTTGTTGTTTAACTCATCCACTATCTTTACTAGTTCTGTGCCTATGTCGCTTGTTTTTGATGCGCCGCCCATGTCTTTTGTCAGGATTTTTTTTTGTTTTACCAAGTGTTCTATTGAGTTTACTATTAGGCTGCTGGATTTTTTTTCGCCTAGTTCGTCCAGCATCATTGCGCCTGCCCATATTGTTGCCAGAGGGTTTGCTACGTTCAGTCCTTTGTATTTCGGGGCTGAGCCGTGGATGGGTTCGAACATTGAGATGCCGTTTGGGTTGATGTTTCCGCCTGGTGCCAGACCTAGACCGCCTTGTATCATTGCGCCCAGGTCTGTTATTATGTCTCCGAACATGTTGGGGGTGACTACGGTCTGATAATGTTCCGGGCTTTTTACGAACCACATTGTTATTGCGTCCACGAAGTTGAATTCGTGGTCTATGTCTGGGTATTCGGTTGATACTTTTTCTACTATCTCGCGCCAGAAGCCGTAGATGTGGTTTAGTACGTTTGCTTTGTCTACTGCTGTGACGCGTGTGTCGCCGCGTTTCTTTGCGAGTTCGAATGCGTAGCGGATGACGCGCTCGGAACCTTTCTGGCTTAGGACGCCGATTTGGTATGCTATTTCTGAGCCTTGGGTTTCTATGTCCAGACCGAATTTGATTGAGTATAGGCTTCTTATGACTTCCAGTTCCTGTTTTGTGGTTCCTGTGTTTGCCCTGTTCCCTATTCCTACGTAAAAGTCTTCTGTGTTTTCGCGGATTACTGTGAAGTCTATGTCTTTAGGACCTTTGTTTTTTAGGGGGCAGTCTGCGCCTTCGAGGAGTTTTATTGGTCTTAGGTTTACGTACTGGTCGAAGAAGAATCTTGTCTTTAGGAGTATTCCTTTTTCGAGTATGCCTGGTTTGATGCGCGGGTCGCCTAGTGCGCCCAGATAGATTGAATCTGATGTTGATTTTATCTCGTTTAATGTGTCTTCGCTTATGAGTTCTTTTGTTTTGAGGTAGTGGTCTGCGCCGTTGGGGTATTTTGTCCATTTGATTTCGAAGTTGTGGAGTTCTGATACTTTGTCCAGTACTTTTATGCCTTCCTGGATTATTTCCGGTCCTATGCCGTCTCCTTCCATTACTGCTATCTTGTGGATTGTCATTTTATTTGTCACCTTGTTTTTACTTTTAGTTTTTTGTATATTATTAATTATTGATGGATTTCCCCCTTTGTGTGTTGGGTTAGTCCATCCCCTAGCCCCCACCCTCCCAATATTTGGCTATGTTTCCTGAGTTAGGGGTTTATTGTCTGGTTTTTGTTTTGGTTTATTTTATTTGTCGTTTTATTGTGTTTTTTGTTTGATGTAGTTCAGGAGTCCTTTTGATGCTATTATGTCTAGTGCGAATTTTGGGATTGGGGTGAATTCCAGGGTTTTTCCTGTTGTTGTGTTTGTTATTTTGCCTGTTTCGAGGTTTATCTCTATTTCGTCGCCTGTTTTTATGTGGTCTGTTGCGCCTTTGCATTCTATTGCCAATAGTCCGTTGTTTATTGAGTTTCGGTAATAGATTCTTGCGAATGTTTCTGCTATGACTGCTTTTATGCCTGCGCCTCTTAGTGACCATATTGCGTGTTCTCTTGATGAGCCGCATCCGAAGTCTTTTTTTGCGATTATTATGTCGCCTGGTCGGACTCTGGTTGTGAAGTCCGGGTCGATGTCTTCCATGGCGTGTTCTGCCAGTTCTTTTTCGTTGTCTGTGTTCAGGTACTGGGCAGGTATTATTTCGTCTGTGTTTATGTGGTCGCGTTTGTATACGTGGGCTTTTGCTTTTTGTATCATTTGGTCACCTTGTATTTATATGTAATCTGTGGGGTCTGTGATTTTGCCTTCAATTGCGCTTGCGGCTGCTGTTGCAGGGCTTGCTAAATATACTTTGCTTTCTGGGTGACCCATCCTTCCTGTGAAGTTGCGGTTTGTTGTTGAGAGGCATGTTTCGCCTTTTGCCAGAACGCCCATGTGTCCGCCCAAGCATGCGCCGCATGTTGGGGTTGAGATTGCTGCGTGTGCTTCGTTGAATATGTCGAACAGGCCTTCGTCTTTTGCCTGCATCCAGATGCCTGTGGTTGCAGGGACTATTATTAGTCTTGTGCCTTTTTTTGTTTTGCTGCCTTTTAGGATGTTGGCGGCTATTCTCAGGTCTTCTATTCTCCCGTTTGTGCATGAGCCGATGTAGACCTGGTCTAGCTGGATGTTTTGTTTTTCGAGGTCTTTTGCGGGTTTGCCGTTTGATGGGAGGTTTGGTTCTGCTACTGTTGGTACTATTTCTGCGGCGTTGTAGTGTCGTGTGTCGATGTATGCAGCGTCCTTGTCTGATCTGATTATGTTGTATGTTTTTTTTGTGCGGTTTTTCAGGTAGTCTGTTGTCTTTTGGTCTGGTTCTATTATGCCTGTTTTTGCACCTGCTTCTATTGCCATGTTGGTTATTGTCATGCGGGCCTCGATTGAGAGTGAGTCTATTGTGCTGCCTTTGAATTCCATTGCCTTGTAGAGTGCGCCGTCTACTCCTATGTCTTTTATTATGTTTAGGATTATGTCTTTTGAGTAGACGCCTTTCTGGAGGCTGCCGTCTAGCTGGAATTTTATTGTTTGGGGGACCTTGAACCATAGTTCGCCTGTTGCTATGCTTGCGGCAAGATCTGTTGAGCCGATGCCTGTTGCGAATGCACCGAGTGCGCCGTGGGTGCATGTGTGGGAGTCGCCGCATACTATTGTTGTTCCGGGTAGTACATGACCTTGTTCGGGGAGTATTGCGTGGCATACTCCGTGTCTGCCGATTTCATAGTAGTTTTCTATGTTGTGTTTTGCTGCCCAGTCTCTCAGGCGTTTTGCAAGTTCTGCGGATTTTATGTCTTTGTTTGGGACGAAGTGGTCGGGGGTTACTATTATTTTTTTTGGGTCGAAGACATGATCTATGTTGTGCTCTTTTAGCATGCTTATTGCGGCAGGGGTGGTTATGTCGTGTGCGAGTATTATGTCTATTTTTGCGTTTATCAGTTGTCCTGGGACTACTGTTTCGTTTTCTGAATGGTTGGCGAGGATTTTTTCTGTGATTGTCATGCTCATGTTTTTCACCTGTGTTTGTATTGGGTGTTAATTGTTAACTGTTATGTGTGGATGGGTATAATGTATTATCTTTTGATGGCACCGTACTTTCGTGGTGGTTGTTTTTTGTGTTGAAAGCCGATGCGGAAATTATAGCAGCACGCTTAGAATAATCAGAAGCACGCCTACAACACTAAGAATCGGGCTATATCTGGAGAAGTCAAGTTCTTTTGTTTTTTGGCTTTTGTATCCTGTTGTGTCTTTCATATGATTACCGTGCATTTAATCAAAATAATTTAGTTAATATGTTGGGCGATTTATTTAAATGTTTGGGTGTTTTTGCTTTTTTTTGGTGTTGTTGTGCAATTCCTGACAGGATGACCTGTTGATGTTGTTTGATTAGTTTTTGAAACTTATGTTGTGCTTTGTAATCTCTAATCGTTATACTACAGCACTATTTTTTAATGGGTTAATCATTAGGTGATGGTTACCCTGTTCTTGGTTAATGGTTAAACATATAAAGGATTGTAATACTAATATTAGTATCAATATTTGTTTTGATATATCGATATATGATAATAGATTTATTTGGAATCTATAATGAATGAATATAATAAATACGGGTGATATTTTGACAAGAGTTATTGCGGTTGCGTCTGGAAAAGGCGGGGTAGGTAAAACAACAGTTACGTCGAATCTGGGAGCTTCACTGACTGAGTTTGGTCAGAGAGCGCTTGTGATGGACACTAATCTAACAACGCCAAATCTTGGTTTTCATCTTGGTGTGCCTTTGTATCCAAAGACATTGCATGATGTTCTGAAGGGTGAGGCTTATATTGATGAAGCAATATATGTGCATCCATCTGGTCTCAAAGTGATTCCTGCCGGTATTTCTATGGCGGATTTGAAGAGTACGAATCCAAAGGATTTGAATAAGGTTGTTCTTGATCTTGTCGGTGATCATGATGTTGTATTTCTTGATTCTGCGGCTGGTCTTGGGCGTGAATCTGTTGCAGGTATTGAGTCTGCAGATGAACTGCTTGTTGTTACAAATCCGGAACTGCCTTCTGTTACAGATGCGTTGAAAGCGATTAAGCTTGCTGAGGAGATGGGTACGCATGTTCTTGGTGTTGTTCTTAACAGGGTTAAGGGTACTAAGTCTGAGCTTTCTGTTTCTGATGTTGAGTCTCTTTTGGGATATCCTGTGATTTCCAAGGTTCCGGAAGATAAGGTGATGCTTGACAGTCTTGCTGCGAAGTCACCTATTGTTTCTTATTCGCCGAATTCAGCGTCTTCGATTGAGCTTAAGAGGTTGGCTGCGACTCTTGTTGGTATTGATTACCAGGCGCCGTCAGCTCCGAAGGGTCCTTCTTTTATTTCAAAGATTTTCGGGTTTTTGAAGCGATGATTTGATGAGTGAGGGGTTTCCCTCTCTTTTTTTGTTTTTTTTCTGAATCTATATAAATAGGGATAACTATAAACAAGATTATGGTTGATGAGCAAATCTATAATTATGTCCGGCAGAATCTTCGTGCAGGATATTCGAGAGATTCTGTTAAGCAGGCGCTTGTGGCTAAAGGGTATGATGCGACTATTGTCGATGAGGTTGCTTCTAAGATGAATCGTGCTGCTGCGCCTAATTATTATCTGGCTGAGGCTAAGCATAAATCAATTATTAGTAGAATGAAGCATGGTAAGCTTCTTGTTGAGATTATTGTTTTGGTTGTTGTTCTTGCTTTTGCTGGTTATGTGTTTTTTGTCGGGGTTTGAGGTTTTTTATTGAGATGTTTACATTTATCTCTTTTTTGTTATGTGTTTCTTTGTGTTCCTTTTTGACTGTTTTTATGTCTGTTGGTTTCCTGATTTTTTGTGTCATTTTTAGTATTTTTTCGAAGTCTATGTCGTCCAGGTAGTATGCTGCTGCGTTTGGTACATATTTTTTCCATTCTATGTTGTTTATTATTCTTTTTCTTATTGTGCTTGAGTTTATGTTTTTGTATAGTTCTATGTCTTTTACTTTACAGCCGGTTCTTTTGAATAGTTTTTTTACGTGCGGGTTGCCTGTGTATACTGTGTCAAATTTCGGGCTGTTCTTTTCGACGTGACCGACCCATAGAGCGTCGTTGTTTATGTCTGTTAGTGTGATGATTTTGTATCTTTTTTTTGGGATGTTTGCATCATTTATGGCGTATGTTATCATCTCTTTTCTTTGTTTGTAGGATAGGGGGTTTTGTTCTGTTCCTGAATGTTGTGCGCTTCCTATGCAGATGATGATTGTTTCGTGCTCTTTTAGGATGTCTGTGACTGCTTTTAGGTGTCCTTTGTGGAATGGCTGAAATCGTCCTATGAATATGGCTTGTGTCATTGTCTCACTAATGGATATGGTATTGGGTCTGTCTTGTGTTTTGAGGTTTCTATCATGTGTTTTATTTTGTTGATTGTGGTTATGTCTATGTTTTCTTGTCTTGATATGTCTTCTTTTTTGATGTTTTGTTCAAGTGATGAGAGGATTATGTCGAGGGTTTTGTAGGTGATGCCTATTTCCTTTTCGTCGGTCTGGTCTTCCCAGAGACCTGCGCTTGGTGGTTTTTCTATGATTTTTTTGTCTATGTTCAGATGTCTTGCGAGTGCTCTTACTTGTGTTTTGTAGAGGTCGCCCAACGGCAGGATGTCTACGCCGCTGTCGCCGTTTTTTGTGAAGTAGCCGATCATGAGTTCGGATTTGTTGCCTGTGCCGAGGACGATGAGGTTTTTTGAGTGCGCATAGTCGCGCAGGAGTATCATTCTTATGCGCGCCATGATGTTTCCATGTGCTTTTTTGTCGCCTGTGAATGTATGGGCTTTTATTGTGTTGTAGATTTCTTTTAGGTTGATTGTCTTGTGTTTTATCCCGAGGTGGTCTGCTAGTTTTTTTGCGTCTTCTGTGTCCTGAGTTTTTGTGGTTGTGCATGGCAGCATGAGTGCGTGTACTTTGTCTTTTCCGAGTGCTTTTGTGGCTAGTGCTACGCATACTGCTGAATCAATTCCTCCTGAGAGTCCGATTACTATGCCGTTGAAGCTGCTTGTTTTTTGTTTTATGAATTCAGTTATTTTTTTTTCTGCTTCTTTTTCGTCTATTTTCATGGTTTTCACGTTCCGATTTTTGTATGTTCTATTATGTCTTTTATTTTTGCTATTGCTGATAAGGGTGCAAGGTAGCTTGTCTTTGGGTTTCCGGGACAGGGTGTGTTTTTTGTGATGGTTGTTATCTCGCCGAAGTCGCCTGTGATTTTTAGTTCGTGGATGTTGGTTTTGGATTTTGGGTCTGCGATTATTTTAACTTTTGTTTTTTTCGGACCTATGCCTGCGAGTGCCAGTGTTGCTGAGATGTTTATGTTTTGGGGGAAGCCTTTGATTGCTTCAATGACGTTTCCTTCGAATATTTTTGTCTTTTTTTTGATCTTTTCTATGTTTATTTTGTTTTCTGTTATGTATGGGGCTTGACCGAGTGTTTCTTTGGGTTTTGTTGTGGTTAGTGTGACTGATTTTATGCTGCTTTGCAGGGCTGCTTTTAGGGCGTCTATTCCTGCTATTGCGCCTGAGGGTATGTGGATTGTGGCGTTGTTTTTTTTTGCGAGTTTGCATAGGTCCGGGTTTTCTATGAGGGCGCTTACGCTCATTATCAGTATGTCTTTTTTTTTGTTTAGGGTTGCTGTTGCTATTTTTTTGACTGCGTTTTTGTGGGCGCATTCTATGATGAGGTCTGATGCGTCTGTTAGTTGGTCTAGTGTGGTGATTTTTGGGGTGGATGCGAGAAGGGTGTTTTTCAGGTTTTCTGTTTTTGTTTCGTCTATGTCGTTTAGGGCGACTATTTGTGCTTTTGGGTTTTGGTCTATGGATTTTGCAAGTATTGTTCCGATTGCTCCGCAGCCAATTATTCCTATTTTTAGCATGGTATCATATCTCTATGTTCATTGTGTAATCGTGGAGAGGGGTGTTGGTTGTGATTTTGCTTGTTGATATGTAGTCTGGTTTTAGTGCGTCTATTTGTTTTATGTTGTCTATGGTTATTCCACCAGATATTTCTGTTTTGGTTTTTTTGTTGATTATGGTTAGTGCTTTTTTTATGTCTGTGTGGGTCATGTTGTCTAGCATGATTCTGTCTGGCGGGGTTGTGGCTTTTAGGGCTTCTTTTACTTCGTCTATTGTTTTGCATTCTAGTTCTACAGCCTTATTAAAGGCTGGCGATAAGGTGTGTTTCGCTTCGCTCAAGCACACAGTCCTCGAGCCCCCACCTTCCCTGCTTGAGGTTATGTTTTTTTTGTTTGCTTGTGCCAGTG
The DNA here is from genome assembly GCA_030634545.1 of Candidatus Nanohalarchaeota archaeon. Classification (GTDB taxonomy): domain Archaea; phylum EX4484-52; class EX4484-52; order EX4484-52; family B79-G9; genus B79-G9. The sequence goes on along the minus strand of DAOWAN010000049.1, from coordinate 6,159 downwards.
CGTTTTCTATGCTTCCTGCGGCTTTTATGTGGTTGTCTTTTATTAATATCATGTCGTAGAGACCCATGCGGTGATTCTTGCCACCACCACATTTTACTGCGTATTTTTCGAGGGTTCTCAGGCAGGGGGTTGTTTTTCTTGTGTCCAGGAGTTGTGAGTTTTTGCATTGTTCTGCATATTTTGATGTCTGGGTTGCTATTCCTGTGAGATGACCTAGGAAGTTCAGGGCTGTTCGTTCGCCTGCGAGTATGTTTTTTGCGCTTCCTTTGAGTTTTGCGATTGTCTGGCTGGCTTTTATCTTGTCTGTGTCGTTTGCCTGTTTCTGGAATGTTATGTTTTTGTCGAGGGTTTCGAATACTTTTTTTGCGATGTCTATGCCGCAGAGGATGCCGTCCTGATTTGAGGTTATGTGTGCTTCTATTGTCTTGTCTTTTTTTAGTGTTGATTCTGTTGTTATGTCACCTGGACCTATGTCTTCTTTCAGGCTTGCTTTTATGAGTGTGTCTGTGTTCATTTGATGTGTTTTGTTGTTGTGGATTAATAAAGGATTTTGATGTGGCAAGTATTTGTCTTGTTTTGGGTGTTGCGGCAATATTTGCCGCAAAGTTTATAAGTTTTTGGTGCGTGTTGTGTTTTGGGTGTGTGCTGTGTATTGTGTTTTGGCTGATAAGGATAAGGTGGCTTGTGAGATTGCGGATAGGGTGAGGGCTGTGCTTCGCGGGCTTGGTGTTGAGTACGGGGGGGAGTATGATGGTTCTTCTATGGTTTTTGCCTGTGGTGATGATGCTTTTGTTTTGTCTGTGTTTCGTGAGCTTGGGGTAAGGCAGGTGCCTGTTCTTGGGATTGGCGGCGGCGTGCTTTCTGAGGCTAATCACGAAAATTATGAGAATGTTGTCAGGAGGGTTGTACGGGGCGGGTTTGCGATTGATGAGAGGGCGCGGCTGGTTGCTTCTTTTGATGGGCGGGAGAGTCCTTTTGCGCTGAATGAGATTGGGATTTTCCCGAGGAGAAGTGCTGAGCTTTTGCGGTATGCTCTTGGGATTGATAATGAGTATTTTTTTAGGGATACGGCTGATGGTGTGATTGTTTCTACGCCTACAGGGTCTACGGGTTATGCTATGTCTGCGGGGGGTCCTATGGTTATTGGTGATGCGGATGTGTTTACTGTTACTCCTGTGTCGCCTATGCGCAGGTCGTATGCGCCTATTGTGGTTTCAAGTGGTGCTCGGATCAGGATTTCCGGGCTTGAGGCGAAGTCGTCTGTTTGCGCTGTTGTTGATGGGGTTGTCCGGATTGCAGTTGATTGTGATTGTGTTGAGGTTGTCCGGTCTTCTTATCCTGCGCTGTTTGTGAAGCCTAAGAATTCGCAGTCTATTGTTGAGAGGCTTCGTAAGCGTTCAGTTGGGGTTAATCATGCTAAGGTGAAGTCTTTGTCGCCTAGTGCGAAGCTTGTGTATAAGGTTCTTGGTTTTGAGGGTGAGATGACGCAGAAGGAGATTGTTGAGAGGACTTATCTTCCCCAGAGGACTGTTCGGTATGCGCTTGAGGTTCTTTCTTCTGCGGGGGTTATCCAGAGAAGGGCTAGTCTTTTGGATGTTAGGCAGACTGTTTATTCGGTCTGATGGGTTATTTGCTTATTCCCAAAAAACACACAAGATCAGAATGTAAATGATTATTGAGTTTTTAGCTGATATCATTGGCATAAGCATAAAAAGTCCTGTGTTTTACTACGGACACAGGGTGAGTTTATGGATGTTGAAGGATATTTTCAGGAATTGTCGGGTGATTCCGATATTGGAATAATATCTGCTGAAAAAGGGCTTTATAATCTGGGGAAACTACTAGTTGTAAGTGTAGTTGTCGGTCCTAAAAGCGGCTTATATACTCCAGATGAATTAAATGCATTTGCAAAAAAACATATAATGCTCTATGAATATTTAGAACCAAACAGAAGAAAATGTTTTGTTCCGGCTGAAGTTGTTGAAGAAGGCGGTATAAAAAAACTAATCTTTCCTCAGATTGAATTTGATGATGTAGCAGATGGTCTTGGTGAATTCTTAAAAACAATTGGAAATGTAGAGGATCGTACCAGTAAGATGGAATATTTTAATGATAAGAATCTTCCTATGACGTTGTATGTATGGCTATATCCGGATAAAGCAATTGCAGAATATATATTAGGATTAGATGAAAGACAGAATACGGGTGATTTTTTAACAGCTTACTATGTATGTACAGATACTCTGGAACAATACTGCGGCAAAACATAGCTACTAATAGAATAAAAGAACAGGTGTTTGTCCAGTTAAGTGTTGATAATTGATAGAAGGATACAATGTTATATACTTCATTCTAAACATATTCAGGGAGTGCGGACATCGTTTATTTGTAGATTTACCATCTGAAAGTCAATAATTCCCGGAATGTCCAGATGTGATTTGTAAGACTTGCACATATTGCAGGAAGTTCTTTTTTTGTGTTTTAATGTTTGCGATATGTGTATTTTGATAAAGGGGATGTCCGGCAGACGGTTTATTCGGTCTGATGGATTGGTTTTATGTGGTTTTCGTAGGTTTTGATCATGAGTTTCAGGTCTTCTGTGAATTTGTCCGGGTTGGTTTTGATTTCGTCTTTCAGTTCGTCAAGTGAGAATGTTTCGATTCCTGAGCTTTCGCCGTCAATGAATTTTATTGGTCCGTCGTAGTATCCGATGTAGATTGTTGTGATGAATGGCTGGATGAATTTTTTTTTGTTTTTGGCTATGCGGACTGACTGGAAGTTTGGTATATAATCCGCTTTTTTGAGGATGCCCACTATGCTTAAGTTGGTTGTGTGTATTGCTTTTTCGAATTCTTCTTTTGATAGGATTGATGCAGGGAATCCGAGTTCTTCTGCGCATTCCCGTATGACTGTCATGTTCCATGTGTCGTCTTTTTGGACGTGACCCCCGATTGTTTTATCGTATAGTCCGGGGTTTTCGTTTTTGAGTCTGCTTCTTTTTTGGAGGTAGATTCTGCCTTTTGAATTTGAGAGTAGTACTACAATGCGTTTCAGTTTTTTTGAGATTTTGCCTTTCGCAGCGTATTCTTTTTTGCTTTCTGCGTAGAATTTGTTTCTTTCCTGAACTTTCAGTGGTTTTCCTTTCAGGTCGTATATTTCCAGTAGTTCTGTCATGTGTGGATTATGGGTTCTGTTTATTATATGTTTGAGTTGGTGTATTGCCTCAATTGATTTGTCTTATTTTGTTATATATATGTTGCTGCTATCATATTGAGATATTGGATACGATTATGTTTTATCTTGTACGAATGTTTAGATAATTCTTTGTACGTTGTTTTTTTCAAAAATATCTCTGATTTTTCGATAAGGCGTATTTCCTTCGTAATAGATGGCTTTTATTTCCGGCTTTTCATTGAATTCTCCGACAGAGTGTACATCTCGCTGGCTTAGACCGTTGTTGATTAAATCGTCGATAAATTTATTTGTTGTATTTTTTTTTGAAATTGCCCAATGCTCAATTGGCTTTATGATACATCCTGTGAATATGAAACGTTTTTCTTCTCTTATATTTATTTCCTCACTCATGTTGCTTATTTGTATAAAATATTCTGGAGGGTGGTGTGTCCATGGGCTTGTGACTACCCCTAGCATTACCAGTATGTCATAATCTGTTCTATTTTTATCGAAGGTTTGCTTTAGGATTTTTGATTTACCGCTTGGAGTCAATCCATCTTCTTTTCTTAGTATTGTTTCAACGCAGATGTTGTTGTTGTTTTGCTTTTGGATGCTTAATTTTTTCTGTGTTGGTATGTAGTACATGTATCTTTTGTCTGAAGCTAAACTTAGTATTTCAGAAAATATCTTTTCACCTGTAAAATCCAAATCTCCGTTGTTTTCAATGATTAAATGTGCTGTACCTTCCAATTCGGCGTAAGTTCCGTAAAATTCAGAATCCATGTCAATATCGTGTTGTATTCCGCTTATATCATATGCTTTAGTTATATGTTTTTGGGTTAGTTTTTCTAATCTGCTTCTGGTTTCTTCTTCAGTTCCTTTTCTTGCGATTATTCTCTTTCTTAAGATATCTTCTTTTACATCTATGTAGATGTTTGTACTATTGTGTAGATATTTTAGGTCTTTGGCTACGGAATCGTCATTTGCAGGGGTAATGATGATTTCATTGTCCTTTGGCTTAAGGTCTCTTTCTGACCACCCATAACGTCCTCCTGCGCCGTCTGGTGTGTATTCTACCGCGATTATTTCTTCGTCAACTAGACTTTGAAATTCTTCTTCTGTTACGTAAATGAATTCTGTTGGATCATCATTGTGTCTCTGTTCTCTTGTGGTATATTTTTTTGCTTTTCTAATATTCAGTGTTGGTGTTTGTTCTTGCCATTCTGGGCGATAGACATTTGGTAATTCTATTCCGTTGTACTTTTTGATAATATCGTCTATTATTGTGGTTTTGCCGCTGCCGGATTTTCCGCTGAATATTACTAGTTCACTGATATGTTCTGTGTTTTTTAATATTTCTTCAATATTATCGTTGTACATTTTTATTTCCTGATTTTATTTTTAGTATATCTGAAAGTAAGGTTCTCTGAGAGGATTTTCTGGTCCTTCAATTGTTGTGTCGATATAGAATTCTTTTGGATTTTTTGAGGAAGGTTTATCATTTAGAATATATTTTAGTACTTCATTGATTGCGTCTATTGTTTCTGGACTAAAATCATGATTATGTATGTCTGTTACTAATTTAAGATCGAGGTCATGGTTGCCTATTTTGTAATTATCTGGCATTTGTGGTGCCTGACTTCCTACTACATAGATGCTTTCAAGTCTGATGTTTTTGGCAGGGCTGTCTGTCTGGGATAAACGAAGTGCTAGTATGTCTTCTTCTCTTGGATTGAACAATGAAAAGTCAAGACCATTATTATATTTTTCGCATATCTCTGTGGAGTACTTTTCATAATCACTTATGAGATTTGTGAAATAAGCGTTAATTTCAGTTGATATTTCGTCTAATATCGGATGTCTATTCTTGTCAAAGTGTCTCTTGGCCATAGTTTCTTATTTTTGATGTTGTCTTTATATATGTATCTAATTATTTACTACTATTTAGAGATTATATATTATTAGTAGAATCATTTAATTGTCTTTGTGTTCAATAATATCGTTATGGAGTATGATGATGTTTTGCGGAAGCTTGAGGGGTTTTCTGATCCTTCGGTTGTTGTGGGGATGGCGCGGTTCGGTATCAACCTGTCGAATAGTTTTGGGGTGTCTGTTCCAAATATTCGTAAGATCGCTAAAGATGTGGGTCGGAATCATGGGCTTGCGCTTGAGTTGTGGTTGTCAGGTGTTCGTGAGGCGCGGATTCTTGCTACTATGGTTGATAATCATGTTCTGGTGGATGGGGGGCAGATGGATGCATGGGTGCTTGATTTTGATTCGTGGGATGTGTGTGACCAGTGCTGTATGAATCTTTTCTGGAAGACTGAGTTTGCCTGGGGGAAGGCGGTTGAATGGAGTTTTCGAAGTGAAGAGTTTGTCAAGAGGGCGGGGTTTGTTATGATGGCTTCGCTTGCTGTGCATGATAAGTCTGTGGTTGATGATGATTTTTTGAGATTTTTTCCTATTATCAAAGAAGGATCTTCTGATGAGCGGAATTTTGTCAGGAAGGCTGTGAATTGGGCGCTTCGACAAATCGGGAAGAGGAGCGCTGGATTGAATGTTGCGGCGATTGGTTGCGCTAGGGAGATTCGGGGGATGGATTCGAAGAGCGCCATGTGGATTGCTAATGATGCTATACGGGAACTTGAGAGTGATGCGGTTAGGAAGAGGTTGGGGATTTTTTAGTTGATGTCTAGTTCCTGTTTTAGTTGCGCTATCATGTTTTTTACTGTGAGATAGGATTTTTGCACTTTGTTTTTTGTGTCTTCGAAGAATATTGCGCTGTAGTTTTCGTCTGTGAATTTTTCTGCGGCTTTTATTACTTGTTTTGTGTCGTTGTAGGGAAGGTGGAATGATGTGGTGATGAAGCGCAGGAAGCCGTGTAGGGTCAGGCGTTCCAGGGTTTCTGCGTCAAAGAGGATTTTTTCTTCTGTTGTGGCTGGTTTTCCTTCCATTGTCCAGTCTCTTAGGGTGTGTCTTCTGATT
>DAOWAN010000048.1 GCA_030634545.1 Candidatus Nanohalarchaeota archaeon | reverse complement strand
GTTTAGGGATAGTGCAAGCCCGGAGTATCTTGACAGGTTTCCTAAGCCCCTTTATGTGTTCCATAAAGAGAATTTCGGGAACCAGGAGAAGTTTTCTCCCGGGTGTTTTGTTGCGGTTAATCCCTCATTTGATGAATATGTCTGCTGATGTTGCCTTAACCTGACCCGTGTGTGATTCTATGTTTTAGAGAAGATGGTTTTTATATCGTCCAAGTCAAAGAGCATCAGGTTCGGCTCTTTTATTTTCTCTTTGAATGATTTTGCAAATATTGCGTAATGCTCTTTTCGCGCGCCATTGTTCCACCGGACATATTGCGCTTTTTCTTTTAGTTCCCTGAGTATTTTTCGGGGGTTTGCGTTGTCTTTCCACTTGCATTCAGAGAAAAGTATTTCTTTTGTTGCTTCGTTAAGGGCTACTATATCTATCTCGTACTGGTTTTCACCTTTTGGTTTGCCTGGTATTTTTCCCCACTCGCGACCCATAATTTCATATTTGAATGGAAGCATGTTGCTGCATGCAATGTATTCTCTGCATACATATTCAAATCTTATTCCCATGTAGTTGTTGAAGTCTTTTTTTATTTTTTCTATGAGCCGGGTATCTCTTCTTTTGTAGTCTGATATGTTTTTGTAGAAGAACCTGAACCAGAAATTCATCATGGGATGATTTATATATAGTATTTTTTTGCTGCCTGTCATCTGCTTTTCAACAGATACTATTTCAAAGCGATGTATGAGTTCATCAAGCTGGCGCATGATGTCTGTATCTTTTTTCCCCAAGCTTGAGGCAATCTCGCTTATTCTTGTGCATCCGCATGCGATGCTTGCAAGTATATCATAGTATACTCCGCATCTTTTTCCAAATTCGAGGGATAGTATTGTCATGACTTCGTTTTCGAATATGGCGTTTTCTGTGAAAAAGAATTTGTCAAGTATTTGTTCGAATTTTTTTCCTTTTAAGTTCTCGTCTTCTATTGAGACGTAATATCTTGGAAAGCCGCCAAAAACAGAGTACAGCTTTATTATTTCTTTTGTGTCTTTTATGTTTAGGTGTGTGCACATCCTGCGTGTATTTGAGAAAGACATGGGCTTCAGATGCAGCTGCCTTTTTAGCCTGCCGTGCAGAGGCTCTTTTGCATCTGTGAACAGGCTTTTTATCAGACCTATGGTGGAGCCTGTAAATATCAGGTGGAGGTTTTTCCTGTTTTCATAGAGGTCTATATGTTTTTGCAGGGTTCCAAATACAGACTTGTCAACAAACTGGAAGTTCTGGAATTCATCAAAGGCAATAGTTCCTGTGTATCTTTCGAATAATATTTTGAAGAAATCTTCCCAGCTGCCAATAGATTCATACTCGGTTAAGATTCCTTTTTTTCTTATGGTTTCCTGATATTCGAGAAGCAGGCTTCCTGTTGTTTTGTTCTTGTTTACAAAGAAGTAAATGTCTTTATCACACATGAATTCGAGAATCAGTCTTGTCTTGCCTACTCTTCTCAGACCGTAGATTGATACGGAATAGAGTTTCCCGGATGAGAGTGATTTTGTCTCTTCCAGGAATACTGTTTCTTTTTCGCGGTTTATGAATTTCATTATATTCACCAATTGAATTATTCAGTAAGTGAATATATTTAAATGTTTGCACCAGTGATGGAGATATCCTGCGATCTCTTCTCTTGTTATCTCTTTTGCTGCAAAAAGGAGCAGGATATAGATGATAACTGCGATGGGATAGCTTATGAATATGCTTAATGATACGGATTTTAAGAATAGGTAGATCATTGATGATGAGAGGATTATTTTCATTGCGCTTTTCGGGTCCATGAGCCTTTTGAAGTTCTTGTATACGAAGTATGCTGATGCTACCATTATCATCAAGCTTGCTATTGTTGATGCGGATGCTGCGCCTATGAGCCCGTATCTTGGGATGAGGATGTAGTTTATGGCTGCGCTTACTGCGAGACCGGACATTGCTATTGCCATTGATGTGCGTTCTTTTCCTGCGCCGTTGAGGATGCTTGCCATTATGAAGAATATGACCTGGAATGCTACTGCGAATACGAATATTGAGAGGGGGGCGGATGCGGCGAGATATTTGTCTGTGTAGAGGAGGGTGATGAGGTCTTGTGATGATGCGGAGATCATGAATGTGACAGGTACAAGGATGAGCATTATGTATCTCAGTGAGCTGTGTATGAGTTGTTTTGTGCGTTTCAGGTTGTTTGTGCTTGTTGATTTTGATATCTGGGGGAGGAGTATGGCGGCTATTGCGCCTAAGAGATAGTAGGGGATCCGCCCGATTGTGAGGTTCGCGTTGTAGATGCCTGCAAGGGCGTTGTCCTGCAGGAGGGCTTTTATGAGGAAGAGGTCTATTGTTGTGAAGAGGCTGTATGATACTGTGAATATTGTTACGGGGATTGCGAAGCGGATGAGTTTTTTGTAGTTGAATGCTAAGGTTATTTTTTGTTTTTTGTCTATGATGAAGGCGAGGATGAGGATTGCGAGGGGGGCTGCTGCGTAGCCTGCTATTGCGCCATGCAGGCTGTAGCGGTATGCGAGATAGAGTATTGAGGATGCCTTTACAATTGAGAGGATTGTCTGGAGAAGTGCCTGGAGCTTGAAGCGCGACTGACCGTTGTAGTATGCTGTGTATATTGATGAGAGCGCATATACTGGTATGACTATTGTTGAGAGTTGTATCAGGGGGATTAAAGCGGGGTCGTTCAGGAGGGATGCAAGGGCTGATGCGCTCATGTAGTATAGGGTTGTTATGATTACGGTTATTGTGACCTGTATTTTCATGGATTGGATGAGGATTGTCTTTGCTTTTGTTTCGTCTTCTGCAATGTATTTTGAGACTGCGCCCGGCAGTCCTGCGGTCAGAATCAGGTTTGCGGTTGAGAAGAGGGAGACTACTACGGCGAAGATGCCGTAGTCTGATGGTCCTAAAGATCTGCCGAGGACTATGTGGATGATGTAGCCTGCCAGCATGAAGAAGAAGTTTGACAGCGCAAGGTAGATGAATGATTTTTTAAGTTTACATGACATAAATTTATAGTACAAAGGAAATGCTTATAAACTTATCGTGTTATACTCTATTAATAGTTACACTAATTGGTGATAAATAATGAAAAGCGCATTAATAACAGGAATAACGGGTCAGGACGGTTCTTATTTAGCTGAGTTTTTATTGAGCAAGGGCTATAAAGTACATGGAATTATTAGAAGAGCTTCAACTTTCAATACAAAAAGAATAGATCATGTTTATGTAGATCCCCACACCCCTAATGCGAAATTATTTCTTCATTATGGTGACATTTCAGATGGTGAACAAATATCCAATATAATATATAACATAAAACCAGATGAAATATACCATCTAGGAGCTCAAAGCCATGTCCGTGTGAGTTTTGATATACCTGAATACACTAGCAATGTGACGGCATTAGGAACAACAAGAATATTGGAAACACTCAGAAGAAGCGGTAATAGCATTAAATTTTATCAGGCATCCAGTAGTGAGATGTTCGGCAGTTCGCCTCCTCCTCAGAATGAGAATACTGCATTCAAACCACGAAGTCCCTATGCATGCTCAAAATTATATTCCTATTTTATGACCAAAAACTACCGGGACGGCTACAATCTCTTTGCATGCAACGGTATCTTATTTAACCATGAGTCTCCAAGAAGAGGGGAAACATTTGTTACTCATAAAGTAACACGTGGAGTTTCAAGCATTTTAGCAAAAAAACAGGATTTATTGTATCTGGGGAACCTCAATGCAAGGCGTGATTGGGGTTTCGCACCGGAATACGTAACTTTAATGTGGAAGATTTTGCAGCAAAAAAAACCAAATGATTACGTAATGGGAACAGGTGAAACACATTCAGTAAAGGATTTCGTTGAAAAGACATTTTCTTATGTTGGTCTTGATTGGGAAAAATACGTTAAGATTGATCCCAGATATTACAGACCAACAGAAACAGATGACTTGATCGCAGATTGTAAAAAAGGTAAAAAGGAACTAGGATGGTCTCCTAAAATAAGATTCGATGATTTAGTAAAGATAATGGTCGATGCTGATATGAGGACTTTTGGTTTGGAACCCATAGGCGAAGGAGATGAAATAATCAAAAAGAAGTTTCCAGAACGTTATTGGGGAACAGATTAATATTTTTTGACAGATGATATTTATGAGACAGATTAGAATTGGAGATTTTAGGATTGGAAATGAAGAGAAAGAAGCTATCAATGAAATATTAGGCACAGGACACATTTCAGAGGGAGTAAAAGTAAATAAATTTGAAAAACTCTTTGCAGAGTATACCGGTACAAAATATGCAATTGCTTTAAGTTCAGGAACTGCGGCGCTTATTGCCGGATTGACAGCATTAAAATATCATAAGGATTATGGTATAAAAAATAATTCACGAATTATTACAACACCATTAACATATATTGCTACTAGTAATGCGATTGTCTTGAGCGGTTTTGAGCCTGTTTATGTAGATGTTGATAAAGAAACATTCGGAATTACTCCTGAAAACATCAAAACTCATTTAGAGCAGGTTGATGACATATCCAAATATTCTCTTATCCTTCCTGTTCATTTGCTTGGCTATCCCAATGATATGTCAAGTATAAACAAAATCGCGAAGAAATATGGTTTAAATACATTTGAAGATTCTTCAGAAGCACACGGAACAATGATTAATGGGGGGAAAACAGGCTCTATGTCTTTATTATCATCCTTTTCTTTTTATATTGCACACAATATTCAAGTTGGAGAAATGGGTGCTATAACGACAGATGATTTCGATTTGATAAAACTTATTCGAAAAATCAAAGCAAATGGACGGATGTGTGACTGTACTATATGTACTAGAAAAAATGGTGGATGCCCGAAGATAGCTGCATACACAGGTGAAGATGATTTTGATCCTCGATTTACACATGAATTCATAGGATATAATTTTAAAACAATGGAATTTCAGGCAGCATTAGGCATAACGCAATTGAAAAAAGCAGATTGGATTATAAAACGCAGGCTTGAAAATGTTAAATATCTTAATGATGGGTTAGAGAAACATTCTGATATGTTAAAGTTACCTAAGTATGATTACAACATAAGCTATATGGGATATCCGTTAGTGATAAAAGACACAAAAAAACTTACGAGGAAATATTTGCGTACTGAACTTGAAAAACAGGGTATTGAAACAAGACCGCTATTTGGTTGTATACCAACGCAACAACCAGCTTACGCATATCTAAAAAATAAATATACAGGATTGCTTCCCAATGCAGAATATCTGGGTAGCAATGCATTCTATTTAGGATGTCACCAATATTTAGAGCAGGCAGATTTAGACCACATTATCACTGCCTTTGATAAGATATTGAGCACTTTTAGAGGTCGATAAGATGTCGTTTTGGAAAGATAAAAATGTCTTAATTGCAGGTGGTGCAGGATTCTTGGGATCACATGTTGTGGATATCCTAAAAAATACGGATGTAAATAGTATTGAAGTACCTCGTTCAAAATCTTGTGATTTAAGAATCAGGGACAAATGTAAAATGATAGTAAAAGATAAAGACATAGTCCTCCATCTTGCAGTGACTGGCGGAGGTATTGGATTTAACCTGAAACATCCCGGGGAGACATTCTTTGATAATATAATGATGGGCACACAGCTTATGGAAGAATCAAGGCTTGCAAAAGTGGAAAAGTTTGTGGGGATAGGAACTGTTTGCTCATATCCAAAATATACACCAGTTCCATTCAAAGAGAAAAACCTATGGGACGGCTATCCAGAAGAAACAAATGCGCCGTATGGGTTGGCAAAAAAGATGATGTTAGTCCAGTCACAGGCATACAGGCAACAATATGGGTTTAATTCAATCCATTTGTTGATGGCAAATCTTTATGGTCCAAGAGACAACTTCGACTTAGAAGATTCCCATGTTATCCCCGCCCTTATACGAAAATTTGTGAATGCAGTAGTAAATAATCAAAAATCAGTTGAAGTTTGGGGAACAGGAAAGGTTTCAAGAGAATTTTTATATGTTGAAGACGCTGCAAGAGGCATAATTTTAGCAACAGAGAAATATGATAAATCATATCCTGTCAATTTGGGCTCAGGATTTGAAATAAAAATAAAATCTCTGGTTGAGTTAATTGCAGAACTCACAGGATATAATGAAGAAATCGTATGGAATACATCAAAACCTGATGGTCAGCCCAGAAGATTTTTGGACGTTAGTAGAGCAAAAAAAGAATTTGACTTCAAATCCAAAACGGTATTCAAAGAAGGTCTTAAAAAGACAGTTGAATGGTATAAAGAGTATAAGGTGAATATAAATGAAAGATAAACCTCTAGTATCAATAGTGACTCCTTCTTACAATCAGGGAAAATTTATTGAAGATACATTATTGAGTGTGAAAAATCAAGATTATTCCAATATCGAACATATAGTTGTTGATGGTGGTTCAACTGATAACACTTTGAAAATTCTCAAAAAATATGAGGGAACATATAATCTGCGTTGGATTTCTGAGGCGGATAAAGGACAATCAAATGCCGTAAACAAAGGATTTAAAATTGTTAAAGGGGATATTGTTGGATGGATTAATTCAGATGATGGTTATTTTGATATTAGCACAATTAGTAGTGTAGTAAAATATTTTGATAAACATCCTGGTGTAAATGTCATTTATGGAAATGCTGCAGAAATAGATGAGAATAACTTAATATCAGGTATAATCAATGCTAGAAAGTTTAACTATAATTATTTGAGAAAGACATGCTTTCTTATACAACCTGCCGTATTTTTTCGTCGAAGTGTTATAGAAAATTTTAAATTGAATGAGAAGTTAGAGTTTGCTATGGATTATGATTTTTGGTTAAGAATCTCTAAAAAAAATAAATTTAAATATATGAATCGAATATTAGCTGTGGATAGGAATCAACAAAATCGTAAAACAATTGCTGGAAGTGATGATATGCTTAAAGAGTCTATTTCCCTATCCAAGGAGTATCATCGATTAAATTGGCACGATAAGATATCTAGAGTTGCATTATATGGAGTACGATTGCTTTTTATGTCAATTGAAATTCAAAGATTGCGATATAAATATAATTTTTCATTTAGTATGAGCGTGAATGGTATCCCGTCTATTATGTATCAGAAATTTAAACGTGACATTCAAAATAAGAAGCAGAAACTATATATGTGGCGTTGAGTTGTGTATCTCCTGTAAGTCACCGATTTTATAGATTGCAGTATACATGTTCTTTCGTTCTGTCTTGTCAATGAAACTTATATCAAATGTCTCATTTAGTCTTTCAAGCACTATCTCTGAAGAATTATGATAATCTGTGCCCGTACGATCAAAAATATAGTAGGTTATATTGTGTGAGTGAATATAATTAGAACTTGTAATAATACTTAGATTTTGGTTACCCCAACCAAATGTATGAAAATAATCATCATTACATTGAATGTTTTTTAAAGACAATGTTATAGCGGGCCAGCCTAAATATAATGCCTGATTTTCTTGATTTATTGTAATATTATTTATCTTTATTAAATCTCCTGTTTGAAGTTGAGGGATATATATATGCCGTAATCCTTCGACATAGTTAAATGTGTATGATAGTGAAAAGGGTGATATGATTAAGATAGAAACAAATACTATCGATACAAAGTGAGATGAAGATACCTTTATTTTTTTGAGGATAATATCTATAAAATAGCCAATAATTATAAATAGAAACAAAACCACATACATAGGATATCTAGTACCATGGGATGATGCAACCCACTGAAGAGAAATAAATATAGATATAAAGAGAATTATAAATATAAAATCAATCAATATTGGACAGATATTTATATTTAATAGATGCATGAATAATAAAATTATGATGATGATTATAGATAATACCCAGACCCAATCAAATACAAGAAAATTATTTATGCCATCTAAAAAACGCTTATAACCTAAATTTTCAGGAAATAACATTGCACTATGCATAGCAGAAATATATCTTTCAAAAAGACCCATCTCGCCTATTTCTGTTAGTTCTGTCTTGTTGTCTCGTTCTATATTGGCGCTATGATATTTTAGTGCATAGAAAGGAAAAGAAAGTAGCATAAACACGACTGAAAATAACAACAAGATCCATAGAATGTATTTGATATTGATATCATGTCTTTTTTTGTCAATATTCAAGCATAATAATATCAAATATGGCGGATAAAACATTAATGCTGCATGATAAAAAATACTTGCAAAGGATATAAATACAAAACTAAATATAATATCTTTATTATCTTTATTCAATTTATAGCGATACATAAAGAATAAAGAGATTATAAAATATAGAACTACGAATAATGCTTTCGATGGTTCTGTAGAATAGAAAGAAATCCACGGATTTGTAATAATAAGAAAACAACTGATTGTTGCCACACAAATATTCGCATTCTTCTCAAGAATCTTAAAAATGAATACTATCAAGATACTACTTAGTATTGGCGTAAAGTAGAAAGAAAAATTTAATGTATTTAAGCCGGTTATCTCATAAAAAATTCTATAAATATATGTTATCAAATAATTATGTGGATTCTTCTCCAAATTAGTTGAAGAAAGAACCAAGCCAAAAGCATCACCACTACCATACGAGGTCGAATTTACTCCAAAGCAATGATAATAGTTTATCAAGACACCTAATATTAGCAATAATAATAATATTAAATTACTTTGATTATTTCTAATCCAGATTCCTATGTTATTTAATTTTTTGTAAATTTGCGGATTTTCTATTGATGTTATCACAGATATCACATATTGTTAGTTATTATTATATGAGATTATATATTCTATGGACTATGGTATTCTTTTTATTTCTTGAGTATAGTTATAATATATTTTCCAAAGTCATTCAAATCATTAATTATTATTATGTTTCCATCCTTGTCATTAGTTATTAATCCTTCGGCACCAATAGATGTGCTTATAACCTGTTTAGAACACGCTAAGGATTCCATTATCTTGATTCTTGTACCCCCGCCACTTAAAAGAGGAGCAATTACAATATCCGATGCGTTGATATAATCCTCGATTTTTTTAACAGGTCCTGTAAATATAATGCTTTTGTGTTTAAATTCCATTGGCGGATTACTACCTACAATCAAAAATTTGGCATCTGGTAATTCTTTGATGACTTTAGATAGTATCTTTTTTCTTATTATCTCTACAGCTTCCGTATTGGGCTTATAATCTAATTTTCCAAAAAACAAAATCAGAGGTGTTTTTTGGTTAATATCTAATTTTTTTCTGATTTTCCCCCCATTGTCTTTTGAAGGATAAAATCGGTCTGTATCTACCATATTCTCTAGAATTTCTATCTTTGATTCATCAATGTGAAGTTTTGTTTTGAGGAAAATTTTATCTACCTCTGAAACAACGTATACTTTCTTTGCCATATTACAAGATATTTTCTCAAGGGATTTCAATAAAAATTGTGATAGTTTATTTCCACGATTCATCCTTTTGAACCTTATATACTCAACATTGTGTTCATCAAGATAATATGGGATACCCAATAATCTACTTAGTATGATTGCATGTATTCCAGACCATGCAAATTCAGCAATAATCACGTCATGTTTTTCCTTTTTTATGATTTTAATGCCCTCGATTATCAATAAGGGATTAAAAATCTGGGATAGACGGGATTGTGATTTTACAGGTATAGTTTCAAATAATAGCTTTTGTTCTGTTGTTTCTGGTTTTACATCGTTCATCTGGTTAAAGTTATTGTATAAAAGTGTTACTTTATCATCTTTTGACAACCGTGTTGCAAGATTATAAATACGGCTTGCTCCGCCCCAATATGGCGGAAATATATTAAATGGGGAGATTATAAGTATCTTCTTCATTTTAACCCCTTTTACAAACAAATATCTGATTCATACCACATATGAAAGTGTGATATTTTTTTATATGAAATCTGTATTCTGAAAGCAGGTTTTTCATGTTATTATAATCATATAGCATGTAGTGATCTTCGACGGCATCTTTGCTTGTTAATCCTAACATTGCGCCTATTTTATGTACATTATCTCCAAAAGGAGTAGGTGTTGTTATTACTAAAGTACCTTTGTCTTTTAGTAAATCAAGAATTTGTTTTAGAACTTTGTCTGGATTTTTTAGATGTTCTATTACTGCAATCATAGTTATTGTATCAAATTTTCTTCTAATATTCAAATCATCCTTTTCCAGATTTTTTTTATAAAAATTGTGCTGAGGGTATCTTTTTTTAAGTTTCTCGACTAATCTTTTGTCGATTTCGATACCCGTATAATGTTGATTTTCACTTATAAGTTCACTCAGGTCTGCAGGACCACAACCGATATCCAAAATATCTCCTTTTAAATAAGGCTTAACCATCTCTATTCTTTTGTTATGCAAGTAGGGAGTTAATAACGGTTTCATTTTAATCCCACACATAATTTATTTGTCTTGGCACTGATTTCATCCCAGATATATTCTTCGGCAATGAATTTTGAGTCATCAGATAACTTGTCTAAGGCTTTTTTATCTTTTAAGAGTTTTGTGATTTTTTTTGATAAATCTTTACTATTTGGCTTGACAATTGCGCCCTCATCCTTCACAAAATCTGTCAGACCGCCAACATCCGTAACTAACAGCGCTTTTTTGAAAGGGAGCGCAAGCGCCCCAACTCCCGTCTGGGAATCAAAGTATTTGTATGGCAAAACTACAAGATCACAGGACTGGAAATAATATTCGACTTCAGTTGGCTTTATGAAGTCCAGTTTCTTGTAAATATAATTCTCTAAGTTATTTTTGCAGATTATTTTTTCATATTTGTCCCATTTTTTCCATGGCTTTCCTGCAATAACTAACAGCGCTTCAGGGACCTCTTTTACTATATCCGCCATAGCATTTATCAAATCATCCAGACCTTTATATTCCCTTATGTTTCCGAAGAAAAGGATTACTTTTTTATCGTCCTGTATGTTTAAGTATCTTCTTGCGTCGGATTTTTTAATGCCTTTTATTGGTACAGGTATCAATATGCCGTGGGGAATTACTGTTATTTTTTCTTTTGCAATATCATATCTTTTTGACAATTCTTCTCTGTTATTTTTGTTATGGACTATGAACCTGTCTCCAAAATACATCACAGAGGCGTTTAATAGCCTGTTTATTGCTGTGCTTTCGTGGGGCACGACATTGTGAACAGTCAAAATTATCTTTTTTTTTCTTAATTTTGCAATTGAAAGCATAGTGATGTATGCTGGCGCCAATACATGGCTCCACCATTGCGCATGGACCACACCGCCTTTTGCGGTAAGTCCTGCCCAAAGCCATGAAAACGGATTGTAGTATGTCAGGATGTTTCTGATTTCTGCGTTTTTAAATTTAATCTGTTTGAAGTCTTTGTCCTTAAACCTGTCGCCGCCAGGATATAGAAAATCTGGATATAGTTTCTTAAAACCGATAAATTCAACTTTATTCTTTACAGATAATGATTTAAGCAATTCATGACAATACGGGCTGATTCCCTTTATTGGTGGAAGTGTGCCGATTAATGTGACTCTTGGTTTATCTTCCATAAGAAATCATCTTAATCTGTTGCATCTTCGCCGAACTTCATTTTCTTTAGGCGGTATAGCGCATCTTCGAGCATCATGCGCTGGGTTCTTATCATGTCTGCCAATAGACCAAATACCATTATCATTATGCCGGTCATGCCAAACAAGGTGCTTAAGAGCGCTCTTCCATGATAGGGGGTTAGCATGCCTGTGGTGATGAAATGCTTTAGGACTACAAAGCCTATTGCAGCGCTCACAAAAAGGAATACACTTCCGCCTAGCACAAAGACCTTTAGGGGACTGTAGTCTCTGTAGGTTCTTAAGATTATGCCTGCGCCGTTTCTTGCGTAGCTTAAGACGTTTGAGATTAGTCTTGATTTGCCCTGCCTTTTTCTGAATGCGCAGGGGACCTGCTTTATGCATAAGCCCTTGTTTACTGCCTGGATTATGGTTTCCTGTACATATGTGTAGTTTGACATTACGTTCATTTTCAGGGCTGCTTCTCTTGAGAATGCGCGGTAGCCTGACTGACCGTCTATTACCGGATAGTTGGATGCTATCTGCGTTACTTTTGTTGCTATCTTGTTGCCTATCTTTTTGGATAAAGGCATGTGGTCGAGGTTGAATATGTCCCTGTAGGAGAGGACCAGGTCTGCTTTGTGGTCTTGTATGGGCTTTATTAGGTTGGGTATCTCGCGCTGGTCGTACTGGAAGTCGGCGTCGGTGTTTACTATTATGCCTGCGCCTATCTTTAAGGAGGCTTCAAGGCCGTCGCGAAAAGAGGGGGCGAGACCTTTGTTCATCTTGTGGTGGATTATTATGTTTGCGCCGGCTTTTATAGCAACTTCAACTGTTTTGTCTGTGCATCCGTCGTCTATTACGAGAACCAATACTTCGCTTATGCCTGGTATCTTTCTTGGGATCTCTTTTATTACCTGGCCTATGGTGCGCTCTTCATTGTAGGCAGGGATCATTACTACCAGTTTCTGGTCTTGAGTTTCTTTGTTTTTTTTCATGAATATTACCTCATAATAAAGATTGTGGTTTGTGCTTTAAATTTATTGTGTGTGAGGTTTATAAATGTATCACTTTTCAGGAGTGACTTATATGTGCGCCAGGTTTTTACTGGAAAAACCAGAAATTATTCTGATAAATTATATCATATGGCAAAATCAGAAGGAGTTATGCTGTATATCTTTGCGGCAGTATATCGGCGTTGGTGATGATGCCTGTGAAATGTGACTGGAAATTTAGAAGGTCTGAATGCCAGAGGAGTTTACTTCTTCCCCTTGGCTTTGCCGTTGTTGCTGTTATCATTGTTGTTGTTGCCATTGTTGCTGTTGGCATTGTTGCTGTTATCATTGTTGCTGTTGCCATTGTTGTTATCATTGTTGTTATCATTGTTGTTGTTGCCATTGTTGCTGTTATCATTGTTGTTGTTGCCATTGTTGCTGTTATCTTTGCCGTTGTTGTTGGCTTTGCCGTTGTTGTTGGCTTTGCCGTTGTTCTTTGGCTCTGTTACTTCCAGGTCAAATGATGTTCCATCATTGTCGTTATCATCTATATCTAGGGTGACAGTGTAATTTCCTGTCTGGTGGATGTAGCCTTTGCCTGTCTCGATCCTTACCCTGTATCTGTAGTTATCGCCGTAACCATAGCCATAACCATAGCCGTATTCATTACCAGGAGTCATTATCTTGATGCCCTTACATGCATCGCGCATATCGTTGCTGTTGTCGTCGTGTTCTTTTTTCAGGTTATTGCCGTTTCTGTCGAATTCGCATACGGCATCGTCAGCGCCATCGCGCTGTATTAAAACTACAAAAGAATCAATATCCTCAACATTATTCATGTTTATATCGAATTCCAGAAATTTACCAAGGGCAACATTGTATCCATTGCCTGGCAGGTCTTCAATATTGATGTCTGCCTGGGTAGGGGATGCCATCACCAGTATTGCCAGTATTGATAGTGTTATCATGATGCTTGTTTTGTCATGCTTCATAAGGAGTACTTTATAGACCGAAAGACTTATATATGTTTCGGACATGAGGTGGTGCCGGGGTTGGTGATGCTTTTAGTGTTTCTCAACTTTCCAGTGACCGCCTTTTGCAGGACCGATTCTTTTTAAGAGGCGCTTTTGCTTTTTGATGTTCTTTTCAGGCGCTCTTGTGGTTAAATGCTGAGGTGCTGCAATTTCAGGTATTGATGTTTGAGGTAATTCATCTAAAAGAGGATTTGGAGTCAACGATGGTGAAGGCACTAATAAATTGAGTAGGGTGCCTTCCCATATCATTAAAAATCACGTTGTGATTTTTATGATTTTGAAAATTTGTACCAAATTTCCAATTTTCGAAATTTGAAATGGGTGACCATTTCGAAAATCCAGAAAATCGAAGATTTTCCCGGATAGATCAAGACACTTTGGTTTTGGGTGATGTTTGCTCATTGATTTCATGCCTTGACTATATATTGAGAATTGACTGTATCACTGAAATAAGAAGAAGGAGGTGGTTAGGGGGCCCATGATACAATAAATTGAACATGGACCCTCAAGAGGTGAGTTGGGTGTGGCAGGCCAACAATATGAAAAAAAAATAACGCGCCGCATCTCCCTTAAAGTACGGCACGTATAATCAAGTCATCTATATCCCCCTTACCGGATAACCTCGATGCCAAGACTCTGTTCTATGTTCTTGATTTCCACACCCTCTTTCTGGGTCTGAGGTCCAAGTACATACTGGGATCGGACGCCTGTGATGATTGTGATCACACGCACCTTTCCTTTCATATCGTCTTCTACTCTTGCGCCCCAGATGGTCTGGGCTCCTGCATCGAGATGACGTGAGACAAAATCGCCAATCTCTGTAATCTCATCAAGCCTTAAATCAGGTCCGCCGGTAATATGCACAAGCGCGCCTGTAGCTCCCTTGTAATCAACATCCAGAAGCGGATTCGACATCGCCTGCTCAACAGCTT
>DAOWAN010000088.1 GCA_030634545.1 Candidatus Nanohalarchaeota archaeon | reverse complement strand
GGACCTGACGCTGAAGTTCGATACCCAAGACGTGGTCGCAATGAATCTGTTAACTCTTGGAGGAGAAACAATTCCGCTTACAATAACCGGCAACCTTAAGGAAGAATACGGCGGAACGGCAATAGAGGGGCAGGATTGTGTGCGGGTACTAGAAAAGAAGGGTAAAAAGAAGTAATAGCCCCAATATATCTTTCTTTTCTTTTTTTCTTTTTTTATTTCATGATTTTAGTATTGCTTTTTTATTTCAGGATGAAGGTTGTTTTTTGGCTGTTTTTGTGTTTTATTTTAATCTGGCAGTTTGTTTTGATTTGCTTTTTTGAGTGGGTTTCGAATGTCAGGGCGCTTAGGCAGGTGTTGAAAGTGATTTCCAATGTGGTTTCGGTTTCATTAAGTGTGTAGTTTATGGTGTTTAGGTGGGATTTCCAGATTGCGTAGTCTTTCATTGTGGTTTTCCAATAGTATCTTTTGTTTATTTCGTCAAAAAAAGAGTTAAGGCATTCTTTGGTTTGGTTGTTTTGTAATATTGTCTCATAATCGAAAAAGTGGGATAGTATTACTATGGGCTTTTCTGATGCTGTCCAGTTGTCTATGACTGTGAATAGTTTTTGTTTGCTGTCTTTCAGGGTTTTGTTGGATGTTGTGATGTTGCAGATGTTGCCTGTCAGGTCCAGCCAGATGTATGGTATGAGGTAATCTGTCTGGTTGGGGGGTACGTGAAATGAGGAATCATAGAGATAGAGAGTTTTTAGGAGAGGTATGTGTTTTTCTTTCAGGGAGAAACAGGGGGCGCGATGACCGTACACAGTGTATCCTTGTTTTTCGAGGAGATGTTTGCCTTTTGTGAGGCGGGCTTCTATTTCTTTGTCGGTCAGGTTTGTGAATTCTCTATGTGAATTGTCTTTTGGGTTTATGTGATTGTAGCCGTGCTGCGCGATTTCAATGACGTTTGAGAAGTTGTAGGGCTGCATGTATGCGGGGATGGCGAAGAAGGTTGTTGGGATGCTTTTGTTTTTTACATATTCTATTATTTTGCCTGTGAGTCTTATCTGTGCGGCGACGCTCAGTGAGAGGTCGTCTATTGTCAGGATGAATACATTGTCTGTGTTGTTTGGTGTGTGTTTTATGGTTATTTCAGGGTTGATTTGTTGGGTGATTAAAGCAGTTGGTGTTTGTGGAGTATTTATGGCTGAAAGAAGGATTAGTGATATGATGAGTGTTGTGAGTAGTATTGTGTGTTTTTTTGTCATGTGTGATGACTCCTTTTGTTTTTTTGTGTGATTATCTGATTGATTGTGAATTATCAATAAATAGTTTGCTGTTGAAATAAGATGTGTTGAGGTGGTTTATATGGTGAAAGTTTACAGGTGTAAGATTTGCGGTGAGGGATATATTGGAGATTCTTCTCCTACGCATTGTCCTTTTTGCGGGGCGCATGAGGAGTATATTGTGCCTGCAAATGAGTGGAGTTGGCCGGAGGTTGAACTTACGGAGGTTTCGAGGAAGAATCTTGCTGCTGCTCTTGAGCTTGAGGTTTCGAATTCAGAGTTTTATTTTTGCGCTGCAAGGAAGGCTTCTAATGAGGCGGATCAGGTTATGTTTAAGAGACTTGCGAAGGTTGAGAGGGAGCATGCTGATACGATTGTTAAGCTTTTGAAGATAGAGGGTCCTGATATCAGCAAGAAGAAGGATGAATGCAGTGAGGAAAATACGGATAATCTGCGCGAGTCTAATGAGCGGGAGACGCGGGCGATTGCGCATTACAGCAAGTTTCTTTCAGAGGCATCTGAGGAGCGTGTGCGCGAGGTGTTTTCTGCGATTATTGATATTGAGAATGATCATCTGTCGCTGACTGATGGGCGGTTTTAGGGTTGCGGAAAGCAGAGGCTAAGAAGATATCAAACACAGTCTTTCGGCCTGCTTTTTGCATTCTTTTTGTTTCTTTCGCATATCATAAATTTCTTTTTCTTCTTTGGTCTTGAATGACGGCTGTACTACGGGTATGGATTTGCCGTCCTTGTCAACATTGACAAAGGTGAAATAGGCATTTTCTATTATCTTTCTTTTTTCTGATGTGACGTCTACGCAGACTTCGATTGAGGTGTTGCCGATGAAAGTTATGTGTGAGGATATTTTTACGATATCGCCCACATTTAATGGTGAGCGAAATACAACATTATCAACAGATACGGTCACGACGTCGTTACCTGCGTATTTTCGCGCGGCTATGAATGCAGTACTGTCCATCCAGGCGAGCAGTGTGCCTCCGAATATCGTGCTGTAATGGTTCGTGTCGTTCGGAAGGACTACCTTTTCGCTTACCGCTGTTCCTAATGAGATGTTCCTTAACATAGAAGTATAAATAATTGTATGAATATTAAATAGATATTGAGAAGATATGCATTTTGTTAGCTATAGTAAAAGCACTAATAATTTGAGTTGAGGGAATAATATGCCGCTTACACCATTTCATCTTGGTCCTGCGCTGTTTGTAGGTATGGTTTTTTTTAGATATGTTAATCTGCCTAGCTTTTTGGCTGCTAATGTCATTGTTGATCTGGAGCCGTTTTTTGTTTTGCTTTTCGGGCTTGATTATCCGCTGCATGGGTTTTTTCATTCTATTCTTGGGGGGTCCGTTGCTGCGCTTGTGCTTTTTTTTGTGATGTGGAAGATGAATGCGCCTATCCAGAAGGTTATGGGTTTTTTGGGAGTTGGGCAGGATTACTCTGTCAGGAGTATTGGGATTGGATGTTTTTTCGGGGTTTATTTTCATATTCTTCTTGACTGTTTTTTGTATACGGATATTATGCCGTTTTATCCGTCTGATTTTAATCCAGTCTATGGGTGGTTTTCAGGGAATGAAGTTTATCTGTTTTGTGTGGTTTCGCTTGTTCTTGGGGTTCTTTGGTATGGATATAAAATTACCCGGAAGTAAAGTGTTATATTGAATACACCTACACAGGGGTTTGCTAAATATCGGTTTCAGGTGTAGAGCTATTCAGAATAAAGGTCTTGATGTCTCCACCGCAGAATTTTTGAATCAACTCACTTAATTCCTTTATGATTTGATTGATTTCTTCTTTTGTAACTGGCGGGAGTCCTTCCACTACTAATGCAACATTTTTTGTTTCTTCTGTCATTTTGGATTTATCACATTCTCTCCAATTCCATCTTCTACAAAGAATTTCCTTATCATCAACATAAACAACTTCTCCTTCTTTTGGATTTTTTGTCTCTTCGGAATTGAGTTCGACAAATGGCTCGTTTCCCCCTGCGAATTTTAATGTTATGTTTCCGTCTATTTTATTGATGTCATCTCCGCCTACAGGAATAATATGCTTTATTGAAATATAGTTGTAGATGTCGACTATTTTGTTGATATGGCGTAGCTCAATTTCTTGTAAAATCATCCGATAAAGATTTTCCACGGAACATTTGTATTTTTTCGGTTTTGCGCCAAATGAAGAGTATGCTTTTCTCCAGGCATCAATTTTCGGGTTCTGAGATAATGTTTCTGTGTTAAAAGTTTCTCTGATTTGGTTTTCTTTTTCCATAATCAGATTCATGATTTCTTCGTTGGAACCAGTATTGTCAAATCCTTTTACTGTTACAATCCCGATGTTTAATTCAGGGAATTTCTCAAATATTTTGCTGTCTATTTTGAATTTCATGAAAAGATGAATTTGAACTGAACTTTATATGTCTATTGCTAAAGCGCATCATGCTCACGAATTTATGGTTTTCCTATTTAGTCTTAGGTCTTTTTTTGAAGAAGAGCCAGTTGTTTTTTGAGCCTGCGAAACGGGTTCTTATGAGGATGTAAGTTCCTTTTAGCTTTTTCCCGTCTATTTCGATTATCAGTTTGTTTTCGTCTGATTCGAGTGTCTTGAATGTGCCTTTGTCCCATATTTTTACTTCGCCTGCGCCGTAGCTGCCTTCCGGTATTGTGCCTTCGAAGGCTGCGTATTCTATCGAGTGGTCTTGTGTTTCTACTGCGAGGCGTTTTGTGCCTGTTTCGATTGGGGGCTCTTTGGGGAGTGCCCAGCTTTTCAGGGTGTTGTCGATTTCTAGGCGCAGGTCCCAGTGCAGGCGGGTTGCGTTGTGCTGTTGGATTACGTAGATTGGTTCTTGCGTATTTTGGTGTTCTTTTTGTTGCATGATATTTTGTTGGTTTTTTATTTTTTAATATCTATCAGCCTTCAGAAAGGCTGGCGATCAGAGCGACCATAAACCTTCGGTTTAGGTCACTGGACGGGTTTATTGCTTATGGGTTTGTTTTCTCTGATATAATATGTTTTTATTTTTTGCTGTCTATTGAAGATATATCAGGTGCTTTGATGGATAAGGTTCAGTGTGAGTATGCTTGTGCAATTGAAGAGTATCTTTCGGGTATTGAGAAAGTTATAGAGACACATATGTCCTGGGTGTTTTTGGGCAAACATGAAGCGGTTAAGGTGTTTAAGCCTATTGATCTTTTTTTTGTGGATATGAGGTCTCTTGAAAAAAGAAAGGAGTCTTGTGTGAAGACTGCGCAAATTGATGAAGTGTATTCTCAAGATCTTAATACCCGGGTTGCCACTGTTGTTTTGCGGGATGGGAAGTATTCCTTATGGGTGGATTGTGAATGCAGTGGATGCGAGGTTGTGGATTATGTGATTGTTATGAGGCGGTTTGGGGCGCAAAGTGAGTTGCGTGAGTTTTATGTGCGCGGGGAGTTCAAAAAGGAGTATGGTGCGCAGATAGGAGATATTCTTGCTGGTGCCCATAAAAGGGCGAGGAGGAGTGATGAGATTTCAAGGGTTGGTTTTTGCGCAATAGAGGGTAATTTTGATGAGGCGTTTGGAATTACTAAGAAGTATATAGGGGTTGCTATTAGTGAGGATGATTATCGTTGTATTTTCAGGTGTTATCGCAGGTTTGTTGAATCTATGAAGGAATACATGATGAGTAGAAGGGATTCGGGGTTTATAAGGCAGTGCCACGGGGATGCGCATTCCGGGAATATGTTTGTTGAAGACGGGAAGGTTAAGATTTTTGACTGTATCGGGTTTAAGGATGAGTTCAGTTATATGGATGTTGTTTCGGATGTTGCGTTTGCGTGTATGGATGCTGTCTTTTATGGGCGCAGGGATATTTGTGATATTATCAGGGATACGTATGTGAAGAGGACAAAAGATTATGAGGGTGTTTGTAAACTTCTTGATTTTTATATTGCGTACAGGGCGTTTGTGAGGGGTGAAGTGACTACGATGGCTGCGCTCGGGTGGAGGGGGCATGAGAGAGAGGAGTTGCTTTTGCGGGCGCGAAAGTATTTTGGGATAGCGAGGGAGTATGCGCTTGCGTGCGCGTATCCAAATGTGTTTCTTGTTATGGGTTATGTGGCTTCCGGCAAGAGCACGGTTGCAGATGAGATTTGTAATGTTACAGGTGCTTGTATTGTGCATACGGATGAGATACGGAGGGAAATTTTTCCGCTTGTGTTTGATTATGGCGGTAAGGGGGTGGCGCCTGCTGACACGATAAGGGAGTGGATTGATGCGAATGATAAGGATAGGATTGATTTTCAGCAAGTGCTGAATCCGCTGATGGGGTCTGTGGATACAGGGTGTAGGGAGATTGTTTGCGAGTACATGCATAATATCTGTGTGCAGAGGGACAAGGCATATGATGCTAGTTTTGATAGGCTGGATAAATTTCTTTTGCACGGCGAGGATGTTATTTTTGATGCCACGTTTTCCAGGAGGGAGATGCGGATGAGGGCGTATGATATTTTGCGCATGCGAGGGGTGGACAAGGTTTATGTTGTGCAGGTGGTGTGCGGTGCGGATGTGGTCAAAGAGCGGCTTTTGAAAAGGAGGGCAGGGATTTCTAATGCGCGGCAGGTTGAGATTTATGATGTTGTTAAAAAGGAGTTTGATGAGAGTCGGATTGATGAGGATAAGCCGGAAGGTATTAGTGTCAGGAGGGTTGTGTATCATTCTGATACGGGGGATGTGGAGGTGTTTGGGGAGCGTGATGATACTGTTGATATGATTGTGGATGAGGTTATTGGGGTGTTGAGAAAGAGGTATTTGGAGCGGAGGGAGTAGTAACATATTAGTCTTTGTAATCATCACTTGGCTCATCGGCGCAATGGGCGGCGCAGTCTGATAGAGGTTGATATTTTGAAGAATGAAATTGTAGTGAATGTCCGTAGGAGGGAGATAGTTTAGTTCATTCTAAAGAGCCTTAGCAATACTTCAAAAACAAGAAAAAAGAGTGAAAATAGTGCACAACACAAAGATTAATAATAATTCTAATTTTATATCCTAAACATGACAATTACAATAACTATTTCCTGCAAAGAAGGAATTATAATGTTTGCAGATCGTAGGATTACATCTGAAATCAGTGATGAATCTGTGGAAGAGGAAACAGAGGTAAAGAAAGATAGGGACAAACTCGTACGTTTTAAACATGTGGTTTGTTCATATCATGGTTTAGCTAATGATAATGATGAGGTTCAATTGGATAAAGCTATTCCTAGAGTGGTTGGTTCTAAGTCTGCAAATGTAGATGTAATAGCAGAAGAAGTAACAAAATTTCTTCAAGGAGAAAAGTTACCTTCTAGATCTTCTGAGGAGTATTTTGAATCAGGTGTCCATGTTGCAGGATTTAATTCCAGCGGTCAACCACAGATATATCATATATTCTATAATAAGAAAGTAAAAGAAGTAACAAAAGAATTACATAATGAACAATATCATGACATGAATGGTAAATTTATCGAGAGACTAGAGCGTCAGGATTATTTTGCTCTCTTTAATGGTGCTAATTGTATTGTCAAATTAATGCAGGATAAGGAATCGCTCGAATATAAAAATCTTACGTTTGACGAAGTGATAGAAAAAATAGAAAAACAGATTTATGTTACATTCACAACAAAACGATATTCTGGACGGTGTGGGGATGGGTTGAATTACGTCACCATACCTAAATCAACAGGACTTGTTGGCGATATGAAAAAAATAATGTCTTCTGACGATATTGAAAATATGAGTCGGAATGAAGATAGCATTCAAAAACCAACGGGAATACCTATATCTAAAGACGATTTCGAAAAATATCAAGAACGTAAGGAGTTCCGTGGTGTACCTCCATCAGGTACTTCTACAAATATCAATTAGTTCACAATCAGGTATATCTCGTCATTGCCTGGCTCATCGGCGCAATGGGCGGCGTTTAAGCTAAGTGAGAATACATTAATATAAATTCCAATATATTGTATATAAATGGCTAAAACTACCAATATTGATAACTCTATTAAAAAAAGTAAAAATGAAAAAACTAAATTTATTTTGATTCTATTAATCCCTTTTGTGTTATTTATTTTAATTATGGTGTTATCTTATATCTTTAGAGTAACAAACTTTATTTCGGATCTTATAAAAAAACCCATATTAATACTTTTCGAAAATTTTGGACAGTATAATATAATTACTTTATTAACAGACATAGCTCATTTAGGAATTATTTATTTTGTATCCTATTTGGTTATCACGCATATATTGGGCAAATATTCCAGAAAAAAATACAGTTTATTGATTTTTACGATTTTGCTAAGTACGTACATATTTTCAGCAGGAATTATGTTCATTAATCTTTTATTTGGAGAGCGAGATAATCTTTTAATTAATATAGATACTTATGATTCTCATTATACTGAAGGATATTATGGGATTTGGGATTATAATGGATATATTTCATGTCATGAATATTATTATAAAATCATGACTGAAGATTATATTCACTGTTATATATATCCTGAGATAGAAACTATTTCTGGTACCGTAACTATAATCTATGAAAATAAAACCAAGATAGATTATGATATTGATAATGATATTTATTTTAAAGGAAGTCCAAAAATTGAGTTTATTGATTTTTATATTACGGCTTATGACTCTGAAAGTAGTCCTAAAATTATGTATTCAGAATTAATCAAACCATTAAACTACGATGATAATGCATATCAAAAAAAGTCTAACTTTATTATATATACTATAGCCCTCTTTGGTATTGTATTATTTTCTGTACCCTTATTAGTAATTAATATGAATAATATTTACAATATTGATGTGAAGAAAAAACCATTAAAGAAAAAAGAGGGTAAATAATTCCTCTTTCAATCTACTCTCTTCACAATCTACAATTCTATAATTCAGAAAAGTACAATCAACAACACCATCCTTACCGAACCACGTATATTTAAAAGACCATCCTTTTCCGTAGTTCTGAAGGGAAGCGGAGGGAGTGATTCGAACACCCGTAAATGGGATCTGCAATCCCACGCCAAGCCGCTAGGCGACCTCCGCACTGTTTTTGTTTGTTTTTATTGTTTTTTGCAGTTTGATTTATGGCGCATACTTTTAAATAGGTTT
>DAOWAN010000060.1 GCA_030634545.1 Candidatus Nanohalarchaeota archaeon | reverse complement strand
GAAAAATGACCATTAGATATATATGTTAACTCTCCCTTATTCATACAAACCTCCCCTTTGTTGTTGTTGGTTCATATCAATAAAGTGGAGGTACTATTTATTTTTTTGAATTTTTGGACTCATTCGGAGATACTATACAATATGCCGATAGAATACTCTTTGTCAATCTGCGCAAATAATAACAATTATCTCTACACTAAAATGTTTTTTTCTTTTATTGTGTTTAGTATCAGGCGCGTGTTTGTCCTCTCAACAAAATCATATTTTTGTATCTTCTTCAGAAACGCATCCATACCGCGCCGATTCCTAAACCGCGCAAGAACAACAGCATCAAACTCACCAGTACAATCATACACAGCGAAAACATTTCTTGATTTACCAATCTTTTTTTCAAGCTCAAACAACTTCCCCTTCGAGATTTTAATGTCAATCAGTACATCAATGTCGAAGCCAAGCATCTCATAGTCCAGAAATACTGAATAGCTTTTGATGTATTTTTCCTTTTCGAGGCGCTTTATGCGCTTCATTGCTGTGGCTGCGGATACGCCTGCTTTTTTTGCGGTTTTTCTGAGGGAGGCTTTTGAGTCATCTACTAGGGCGTTGAGCAGCTTGCGGTCGTTTTCGTCTATGGTCATATGATCACTGTTTGTTTAGGATTGTGGATAAATATTGATTATAACTGAACAGATATTTAATACTTTGTATATTTCTGTTGTTTTGTTTAGGTTATCTTTGAATAAGTATATTAATGGTGGAAATCACATATTATGTGTTAAGTTAAGTAACTCTGGATTCGAGGTGTTTGGTATGGAAAAAGATAAGGCAAGTGAAATTATTGAGAAAGCGAAGAAGGATAATGTTCGGTTTGTGCAGCTTATTTTTACAGATATACATGGCATGATCAAGTCGGTCACAATTCCTGTCGATAGGATGGAGGAGTCTCTTGAGAAAGGTACATGGTTTGACGGGTCGTCTGTTGAGGGATTTACGAGAATATGCGAGAGTGATATGTATCTTAAGCCGGATGCTGAAACTTATGCGCTGATTCCATGGATGTCCGGTGATTGCGTCTATGCGCGGCTTATATGTGATGTGTATACGCCTGATGGCAAACCTTTTGAGGGAGATCCCCGATATATACTTAAGAAAGCGATAGCTGAGGCAAAGCAGATGGGTCTTGAGTATAATGTCGGTCCGGAACTTGAATTTTTTCTGTTCAAAAAGGCGGAGTCTGGTGGTCTTACTACGCTTCCTCATGACGGTGCAGGATATTTTGATTTTGCGCCCCGCGATCTTGCGTCTGATGTCAGGCGTGATATTGTTCTTGCTCTTAAGTCCTTTGGTATTGTTGTTGAGATGAGTCATCATGAGGTTGCACCTGGTCAGCATGAGATTGATTTCAAGTATTCTGATGCATTGACTACTGCGGATAATGCGATAAGCTTTAAGGCTACTGTCAAGTCTATTGCGCATGCGTATGGTCTGCATGCGACGTTTATGCCAAAACCGATATTCGGTGAAAATGGCAATGGGATGCATGTCCACCAGAGTCTCTTTGATATAAAGACAGGTAAAAATGCATTTTTTGATGCGGATGATGACTATAAGATATCTTCTCTTGCAAAACAGTTCATTGCAGGGCAGCTTGAACATATATCTGCTATGATACCTGTTCTTGCGCCGACTGTCAATTCATATAAGCGTCTGGTCCCGGGGTATGAGGCGCCAGTCTATATCTGCTGGGGGCAGACTAATCGTTCAGCTCTTATAAGAATACCGCATTATTCCAAAGGGAGAGAGCAGTCGACCCGGGCGGAGCTTCGATGCCCGGATCCGTCGTGTAATCCTTATCTTGCGTTTGCTGTTATGCTCAAAACAGGGTTGGATGGGGTAAAAAGGAAACTTGAACTTGTTTCTCCTGTTGAGGAAAATGTTTATGAGCTTGATGATGAGAAACTAGTGAATAGTAATATTAAGACCCTGCCTCATTCACTGTTTGATGCAGTGATGGAACTGAAGAAAGATAAAGTGGTTGCTGATGCTTTAGGAAAGCACCTGTATCCTATATATGTGCGCTCGAAAATAGTGGAATGGGATGAGTATAGGCTTCAGGTCACAAAATGGGAAATTGACAAGTATCTTGAGCAGACTTAGGTCTGCTTGATTTGCTTTGGCATGATTGCGGCTATGTAGTTTGAGATTGAGATTATTTCGTCCTGACTGAGTTCGTATACTTTTTTTTCTTTCAGGGGCATCTTTTCTGCGATGTCTTTTGATGTTTCTTTGCTGAGGTCAAACATGTGTCTTGAGTGATAGAATGATTTTTTTGCTTTCTGGTTTTTGTGGCAGAATATTGCGCTTACTGTCTTTTTGAACATCTTTTCGTCTTTTACTTTTGGGTTTTTCTTTTTCGGGATGAGGCGCACTATGGCGGAGTCGACTTTTGGCGCTGGATAGTAGCTGGTTTTTGGTACTGTTGTGATGTATTTCGGTGTGAAGTAGTATTGTGTCATTACTGATATTTTTGAGTAGTCTCTTTCTCCTGCTTTTGCGATGAGGCGCTTTGCGAATTCTTTCTGGTACATGAGAACTGCGGGTTTTCCGATTTCTCCCAGTTTAATTGTGAGTTTTCCTGAGATTGAGTATGGGATGTTTGATACGCATTTATCGAATGGAGGATAGTCTATTTTTAGTGCGTCGCTGTTTATTATTTCAATTGTGTCTTTGTATTCATTTTTCAGAAGGTTTACAAGTGATGTGTCAAGTTCTATCACTATTACTTTTTTTGCGCGCTTTATGAGTTCTTTTGTTAGTGTGCCTGGTCCGGGACCGATTTCGAGAATTGTCTCGCTTTTTTTTATGTCTGCTGCATCAATCTCTTTTTTGATGGCGTTGCTGTCTATAAGGAAGTGCTGGTCAAGATTCTTTTTTGGATGGATGCCATATTTTTTGAGCAGGTTTTGCATGTTCTTTTATTGTGTTGGATGCATTTAAATGCTTCCTGATGAGTTGGGGGTTTTTTAAAATTAGTGCGCGAACTTAAGTTATGCAATGTACTAAATGCGGGAAAATGGCTGTGATAGTCAGGTCGTATGAAGGTCGTGCGCTTTGCAGAAAGCACTTTTTTGATTCTGTGGACAGGACTGTGAGAAAAACTATTCGTATTGGGAAACAGATTCCGCGCGGAAGTCATGTTGCTATTGGCATGTCTGGTGGTGTTGATTCTGTGCTTCTTCTTTACCAGTTGTGCACGCTTTCTAAGAAGCGTGATGACCTTAAGGTGTCTGCGATTGTTGTGGATGAGGGGATAAGGGGATATAGTAAAGAAGTTATGCGGTTTGCGGAAAAGGCTGCTGAACTTGCGGGTATTGCGCTTTATCAGCTATCGTATAAGGATATGTTTGGGATGACTTTGGATGATTTCATGCGTAAGTTGAAGGGCAGGGATTTGGATACTTGTGCAGTATGCCTGTCTTTGCGTTGTGCTGCTTTTGAAAGAAAGGCAGATGAGATTGGGGCGGATAGGGTTGCGCTGCCTGTCAATATGGATGACGAGGCTCAGGGGATAATATCCGGTTATTTTTGTGGTGATGATGGTGCAGGTGTTGTTGTTAGGTCGTTTGTGCAAAAAAAGGCAGATATACATATTATAATGCCTCTGTCTAGAGTGCTGGGAAATGAGGCTGTGCTTTATGCTAAGCTCAAGGGGTTTGATGCGCTGTCTCTGGAATGTCCCCATGCTTGTGGGTCTGTCAGGTTGAAAATAAGGGGAGTTTTGGATGAACTTGAAGAGAGGCATCCAGGAATAAAGTTTAATGTTGTTAATGCGCGTGTGAAAGCTTTGTAGTCGCCTTATGTGTTGTTTGAGATATAAATATTCTGATTATTGTTCATTTCTAAGTAGTGAAATAAGATGCCAGGAGGAGTACTTTGATGAGATACATTTAAATAACTTTCAGCCAATTATTACTATCAGTGAATGACAGCCCATATTTACTGTGATGTAAATAATTGTATGTCGATGTGTGGAGTGATTAAATGAATTCTAATGAACAGGAAAGCGGCGATATGGCGAAGTCTGAGTTGGAGGAGCTGGAGTATATTAACAGGAGTCATATGAATGGTTTTCTTTTCACAAATGAGAATCGGGCGG
Source organism: Candidatus Nanohalarchaeota archaeon (assembly GCA_030634545.1). GTDB lineage: Archaea > EX4484-52 > EX4484-52 > EX4484-52 > B79-G9 > B79-G9. The sequence continues at coordinate 7,851 of DAOWAN010000060.1, read as the reverse complement.
CAATTGTATATTTATTATATCATCAGGATCAGAAGAAGATGCAGACAGAGAAGATGGCATTTCATCTTGGTATATCTCACAGGACCGCATTGTATCATCTTGAAATCCTGGAACAGTGCGGATTTGTTGAGGTCAGGGAGTTTCGAAGGCATGGTCTTGTGCCGATGAGATCGGTCTGGGGTCTTAATCTGGAAAATGATCCAATCATTGAAGAAGCATTTAAAAAAATTATTAATAATTACGGGAGAGAAAAACTGGATATCCTGACGACCAAAAAGCAGCGCAACAGATAGTTTTTTTATTCGCCGAATCTTCTTTTCCTGAGTTTATATTCATCAACTGCTTTTATCATATCTTCTTTTTCAAATTCAGGCCATAGTTTATCGCAAAAGTAAAGTTCACTGTAGGCTGTCTGCCAGATGAGAAAGCCGGATGTTCTTTGTTCACCTGATGTCCTTATGACGAGGTCCGGGTCGGGTGTGTTGTTTGTGTATAGATATTTTTTGTATGTATTTTCATTGATATTTTCCGGTTCTATTGTATGATTTTTTATATCTGATGCGATTTTTTTTGTGGCATCCAGAATCTCCTGACGACCACCGTAGGCGATCGCAAAACATAGTGTGTTGTCATGATAGTCTTTTGTTGAATCTTCTGCTTTTTGGATGGCTTTTTGGACAGGTTCAGGCAGCATGTCGATCCTGCCGATTACTTTGACTTTTACTTTGTTTTTATGTATCTTTTCTTTAGTTACGATGTTTAGGAATTCTTTTTCAAAGAGTTTCATCAGGTAGTCAAATTCTTTTTTAGGGCGGTTCATATTCTCGATTGAGAATGACCAGAGGGTGATTTGCGGTATATTTAGCTCCAAACACCAGTCAAGTACTTTCTCTACTTTCTTTGCGCCCCAGTCATGACCTTGCCACGGGTTTTTCATGAGTCTTTTCGCAAACCTGCGGTTGCCATCCATTATGATTCCCAAATGCTTTATCTGATGTTCCATAAGATCACAAGAATTCTCACGTTAATTATAGATTTACTCACTTTAAATATTTTACCAATGTTGCAAGTCTGGGATTTTTGAGCATTATCTTGATTAAATGGTGTAATTTACCTTCTGTCAGGTTGATTATGTCCTGACCGCTGAATGAAGATTGCGTCAGGTTCATTTCTGAATCAGTTATTCTCTCCAGCAGATGTACTAGTTTTTCGACTTTTTTCAGGTTGTTTCCCCTTTTTTCCCACCAGAGTTTGTTGTACCTGTCCAGTGCAATGTTTGATGTGTTGTTGGATTTTATTGCATCATTCATCACATCTGCTGCAATCTGTGCAGAGAATGATGCCTCTGCGAGTCCGCCGCCGTGCAGGGGATTGACCTGGTGTGCAGCGTCGCCTATTGCAAGAAAATTATCTTTGGTCATTGAGTCGAGAAAGCCGCCGATCGGTATACCACCGGAGTTTTCTTCGATTATAGAGCCTTTGCTTATTCCTGGCTTGCTTGCTATCCATTTGTCAAGATAATATTTCGCTGTTTTTTCATCACAATTGCCTATGCCTATTCCGACGTTTGCAATGTGGCTTCCTTTTGGGAAGACCCATATGTATCCCCTGGGGGCTATGTTATTGCCGAGGTAAGTGTATATTTTGTGCGGGTCTGCAATTTCTATATTTGCCATCTCATACTGGTATCCTGATTCAAGGGTCTTTAGTGTGTTTCCTGATGGCAGTCCTGCAATCCGCGCGATTTTTGATTCTACGCCGTCTGCTGCGACGACAATCTTTCCATATATGTCTTTCTGTTCCCCGTTATATGTCAGTTTTACACCGGCGATTTTGTTGTTGGTCCATATCAGGTCGAAGACATGTGCTTTTGTATAGATTTTCGCTCCTGCTTTTGCGGCATCATATGCGAGGAATTTGTCGAATACCTTGCGCTCGATAATGTAGCCTCCATGTCTTGGCGGCAGCTCAATTGTCCCGCCGTTTGGGGTTATGACAATACCGCCGTTTATTTCCTGTGTGACAAAGCGCTCTTTACCAGTATATCCGACGCGTTCTAAATCCGGTTGTCCCATGCCTTCTGCACATCTTTTGGGTGCACCGATTTCAGGTCTTTTTTCGAGGATGAGTACTTTCAGACCTTTTTTTGCACATAGTTTTCCTGTTACAGTGCCTGCTGGTCCTGCGCCAATAATTATTATGTCGTATTTTTGTTCCATTGCCGGTCACTTCTAGAGGTTGGTGGTTAATCTTAATGCTCTGACAGGACAGAATCTTGTGCAGATAGCACATTCGTTGCACTTGTTTTCATCAACTTCAAGTACCATGTTTTTTAGTGTAAGCGCATCTTTTGGGCATATTGATACGCAGCCTGCGCATGATAAGCATTTGTTTTTGTCAATTTTTAATGCCACATTAGTCGCCTGTCTGTCAGTCTATCAGTACATCTTTAAAAATCATCTTTATAAAAATAATACATGGGGATATATGCGTCAGTTAATTATTGGGTGATTTCAGTCTTATGTTCTTTTGATGCTGGTTAACTCTTTGGGATTGTTTTGTTGTATGAATTATTTTTATGCTTGTGATAATCTTATCTGCCTGCGATGTCTTCGATTTTTAGGACCTTTCTGGCACTGTTCAGCATCCTTTCGCTATAGCGTTCAACAGTCTCTCCTTCATCTTTCGGGCTGTCAAATGATTCCATAAGTTCAATTGTCAGTTTTTTTTCGTCATTGCTGTTGATTTTGATCTTACACTTGTGCTCATCGATTAAATCTTCTTCAATCTGATGTATATCTCCTTTTATCTCTATGTTGACTTCTTCAAATTCTTTTGAAGATAATTTCGTGGTTGAGCGTTTAAATATCAGCGCGCCTTCATTTTTTACATATTCTGAAATCCTGTTCATATCAATGTCCAGTGGTTTTCCGGATCCAAGTACGCCCCGTAGTCTCAGAAGAACAATTGCATCCATGAGCGTCTCATTTTTAAGTGCACTCATGATTTTTTCTTCTGCTTTTTCTATTCCAAGTCCTTCAAGGTTTAAATGTATTGCAACTACCTTATGCGGTTCTATACTGACAAATCTTGATTTAAGTGTATCATCATATTCAAGAATAAAGAAACCGCCTGCTTTATATTTCTCAAGTTCGTCAAATTTCACAGGGTAAAGTGCACCGGGATAAGCAATCTTTCCATAGCTATTTTCATCTTTTTCAAATCTTTCATGGACATGACCTCCGGCATAATAATCAAATCCTTTAGGCAGACTGGACATCCGAAGCGCACCAATGTTTTTAAGGAATTCCGGTTTATACTCTTCAATCGCTGAATGGAACATGAATATTTTGAAACCATCTTCTTTCCGGGCAGATTCGTAGTCGAGATTATCGTAATATTCCTGTTCAAGTGCCCCGCTTCGTCCAAGAAGTCCTGTTATTTTCACACCTGTCGCATCATCGTGTGTGAACTCAAGCTTGATTTTTCCATCTTCACCTACATGTCCGCGACTGACGTTCACAAATAGTCCGGCAGCTTCAAGTACTTTTAGCATAGTTTTCTCAGAATAGGAAAAATCGTGTGACCCCGGGATGACATATATTCGGATGCCTTTATCCCTGACTTCTTTTAACTTCAGAACAGCGCTTCTTAAAATGTCAATGTCCGGTGAAGCTACATGAAACATATCTCCTGCTATGAGTATGAAATCCACTTTCTCGTCCATACAGATATCAAGTGCTTCAAGAAATGCGTTAAGGCTTACTTTTTTCAGTTCCGGCTCGCGCCATGAGTCCAGGTGGCAGTCTGCCATGTGTGCAAATTTGAATTTGGATGGCTTAACTGGTGATGTCATAAGTAATTTATCTGATTAAAATATTAAATATCTTAAAAAATATTGGTTGAACAGTAAATTATTTAATATCAACTTCTAAAGGATATGGTATGCAGACACAAATTCTTGTGATGGACTTTGGATCGCAATATGCGCATCTTATAGCACGTCGTGTCCGTGATTTAGGGGTGTATTCTGAAGTTGTTCCAAATTCCCTGAATTATAAGGATATCAAGACTAAGTATCCGAATATAGAGGGTATTATCCTTTCCGGGGGACCTGATGATGTTGTGAAGGATGGTGCGCCCCAGTGCGACAGGAAACTTTTGGATATGGGTGTACCTGTGCTTGGACTCTGTTATGGTCATCATATCATAGGGCATTATCTTGGCGGGAAGGTGGGTCTTGGTGCAGGAAGGGAGTATGGGATGACAAAACTGAAAGTGGTTATGACTGAAAGTATTTTGAAGGGCTTTGGTAAGACAGAAAATGTCTGGATGAATCATGGTAATTCTGTTACTGCGCTTCCGGATGGTTTTGAGATTGCTGCGAGGACAGATGATTGCATTGCAGTGATTCAGAATAAGGAGAAGAGAATATATGGAGTGCAGTTTCACCCTGAAGTCACTCATACGAAGAAGGGGAAGGTGCTTCTCAAAAATTTCGTTTTTGATATATGCTCCTGCAAAAAAGACTGGAGTATGGAGCACTTCATTGCACATGAAGTTGGTAAGATTAAAGGGCAAGTGGCTGATAGTCGTGCGATTATCGGTCTTTCCGGTGGTGTTGATTCATCTGTTGCCGCGATTCTTGCGAGCAAGGCTATTGGCTCTAAACTGGCGGCGGTGTTTGTGGATACGGGATTCATGCGTCAGGATGAGCCGGAGTTCATTAAAAAGACGTTTTCGTCATGGGATATGAAATTGATAATGATTGATGCGAGAAAGAGGTTTTATGCTGCGCTTAAGGGAGTTGTGGATCCAGAGCGAAAGAGGAAGATTATAGGTGAGCTTTTTATCAGGGTGTTTGATGAGGTTGCTGTTATTGAAAAAGCACAGATACTTATACAGGGCACTATCTATCCTGACAGGATTGAAAGTGGTGGGAGCAAGGATTCGTCTGTTATCAAGTCTCATCATAATGTCGGGGGGCTGCCGAAGGATATGAAACTGAAGTTATGTGAGCCTTTGCGTGATTTGTATAAGGATGAGGTGAGGGTTGTTGCTAAGAAGCTTGGGCTTTCTGATGAGCTTGCGATGAGGCACCCGTTTCCTGGTCCGGGTCTTGCCATAAGGATTATTGGTGAGTGTACTTCTGAGAATGTGGAGATTGTGAAGCAGGCAAATCATATTGTTCTTGATGAGTTGAGAGTTGCTGGAGAGTATGATAATATCTGGCAGGCTTTTGCTGTTCTTTTGCCTGTAAAGTCTGTTGGTGTGCAGGGGGATGCGAGGAGTTATAAGAAGGTTATTGCGATAAGGTTTGTGAATTCTGTTGATGCCATGAGCGCCAGTTTTTCAAAGGTTCCATATAGTCTGCTTGAGAAAATATCTACCAGGATTACTAATGAGGTAGGGCAGGTGAACCGGGTTGTTTATGATATTACCAATAAGCCGCCGGGGACTATTGAGTGGGAGTAGGATTTTGCGGTGTTGGAGTAAGAAGATGTGCCTGGATGGAGTTTGGCTGGCTTTTGGATGCTACGAACTATTTTTTAGTGCTGTTAATATATAAAAAACTGAATGACTAAGGATATAGGATGAAGAGAGTCATTCTTGTGGTTGCAGATGGGTGGGGTATAGCGCCTGATGGTCCTGGCAATTATATTTCTATTGCTGATACACATCATCTGGATGGATTTCTTAAAGATTATCCTCACTGTGAAAATGAGGCTTCCGGGCTTGCGGTTGGGCTTCCGTCCGGTGCGCAGGGTAATTCGGAGGTAGGTCATCTTCATATGGGTGCGGGAAGAATTGTCTGGCAGATGTTTCAGCGTATCAATAATGCTGTTAAAGACAGGACATTTTTTGAAAATCCTGCGCTTGTCGATGCTTTTGAGTATGCGAAAAGCAAAAATTCAAGTATGCATCTTATGGGTCTGTGTTCTGATGAGGGTGTTCATGCGCATACAGATCACTTGTTTGCGTTGATGGAGATGGCAAAGGAATATGGTGTTAAAGATGTTTTTATTCATTTTTATGCAGATGGGAGGGATGTGCCTGAAAAGTCTGCGAAGAAATATGTTGATATGGTTGAGGATAAGGCGCGAGAGCTTGGGGTTGGGAGGATTGCGACTGTGGTTGGCAGGTACTATTCTATGGATAGGGATACTAACTGGGACAGGACAGAGAAGGCGTATGATATGCTGGTAAAGGGTGCTGGCTTTAAGGTGAAAAGCGCGACGGAAGCTATAGATATGGCATACCGAAGAGGGGATAAGACAGATTATTATATACAGCCTACGGTTGTTGTTGATGATGCAGGAGAGCCTATTGGAACAATCAAGGATAATGATTCTGTTTTGTTTTTTAATTTCAGGGCAGACAGACCTAGGCAGCTTACAAAGGCGTTTGTAGTGAAGGATTTTGATGGTTTCAAAAGAGATGTTGTTTTGGATGTCATGTTTACGACGATGGCGAAGTATGATAAGACAATTGAGTGTCCTGCTGCTTTCAGGGTGCATGCAGTTTTGAATAATCTTGGGTATGTTCTGGCAAAACAGGGGCTTGCGCAGTTGAGGCTGGCAGAGACTGAGAAATATGCGCATGTCACATATTTCTTTAATTCGCAGGCTGAGGAACCGAGTCCTTCTGAAGAGCGAATAATGATACCTTCACCAAAAGTTGATTCATATGACAAGACGCCCCAGATGTCTGCTTATGGGATCGCTGATGAGGCAGTTAAGCAGATACTTAAGAGGAAGTTTGATTTTATTTTGATGAATTTCGCTAATTGCGATCTTGTGGGACATTCTGCTGTTAAGGAGGCGATTGTCAAGTGTGTCGGGGTTGTTGATGAGTGTCTGGATAAGGTTGTGCGCGCAGGACTTGAGAATGATTATGTGGTTGTTATTACAGCAGATCACGGCAGTGCAGAAGATAAACTGTACCCTGATGGCAAACCGAAGCCTGCTCATTCTACTAATCCTGTGCCTTTTGTTGTGATTTCTGGTGATGAGCGCCTTAAGAAGATGAAGCTTAAAGATGGCGGGCAGAAAGATGTTGCGCCTACGGTGCTTGATATTATGGGGATTGAGAAGCCGAAGGAGATGACTGGTGTGAGTCTGATAATTTGATATTATGGTAACTTATCTGCCTGAATCTCGCTATTATCAGGCATCATGGTACTGAGAATTTTATCATGCAGTAGTTTGTCACTATAAGGGTTTCCTTCAAATTTTACATCACAGCCATAACCTATCAAATCTTTTGCAATCCTTTTTGCTTTAGGTATCATAGTCATTGTGAGCGCATATTTCCACAAGCTATCTATAAATTTCATGTATTCGCCTTCAATGTTCTGGTGTGAAGGTGTATTTTGACACTTTGATCTGTATGTTTTATTTTTGCCATCAGTCATAGCTTCAAATTCAATATAAGAGAAAAAACTTGCCTGACTTGGTTCATTGTCTTTAGAACCGTATATTATGCTCATATCTACAGATTCTACTTTACCTAATCTTGCCTTGTGGCAGAGATTGTCAAGAGAGTCATATTTTTTACTGAACATATCAAATCGTCTGGTTCTTGATTTTTTTATTTTTTATCCAAAAAAATATCTAATACAATAACTAAAAGAAGTTTTTAAAAAACTTAAGCTGTTTAACTGTCCTGTAAGGGTGTGCACAATACCCATACATTCAAGTCACATTTCGATAAAAATAATATATGGAGAGTTTTGAATAACCCCGTTCTACAAAAGCATATATTCTATCGCACCCAATAATAATGTGGGTGATTGTTATGGATTTTAATCAATTTGTGATGAAAAATAATTATGAAAAAGTTCGTGGTCTT
>DAOWAN010000106.1 GCA_030634545.1 Candidatus Nanohalarchaeota archaeon | reverse complement strand
CCCAGCCCAGTTTTACGTATGCGGTTTCGGGGAGCATGTCTTCGAGGTGGATGACGCCGAGGTCGTGGAGTTTGCGCCCTTCGCCGTAGACCATGGGGTTTAGGCGGCCGTAGATGGTTTGGGCTGCTGCGCATATTGTTGTTCCTGATGCTATCGCGTTTTTTAGGGCAGGGAGCCAGTTGTATTTTGATTCGTCTGTGCCCATGTGGCCTAGTCCTGTTGCTTCTATTACTATGCCTTTGTAGCCTTTTTTTACGAAATAGTCTATGATGTCGGGGTTTGCGCCGGGGTAGTATTTTATGAGGGCTGTCTTTTCTTCGAATTTTGTGTCTGCTTCTACTTTTTTGTTTGTTCTTTTTTTGTGGTTTTCGTTGATTAAGTTTATTTTTCCTGAGGGGTATACTTTTGCTAATGGCAGGTCGTTTATTGGGCGGAATGTGTGCCTTACTGATGTGTGCATCTTTCTTACTTTTGTGCCGCGGTTTAGGAGGCAGTATGTGTCCTGGGTTTCTGCGTGTCCGCAGAGCATGACTTCTGCTATGTCACTGTGTCCTGCTGCGTAGGCGGCGCAGGTGAGGTTGAGGACTGTGTCTGTGCTTGGGCGGTCTGTTGATTTTTGGGAGTATGTTAGGACTACGGGTTTTGAGAGGTTCTTTAGCATGAAGGAGAGGGCGGCGGCTGTGTAGTGGAGGGTGTCTGTGCCGTGGGTTATTATGATGCCGGCGGATCCGCTGTTCAGGAGGTTTTTTGCTGATTCTGCCAGCTTTTGCCAGTGGGTGGCGCTCATGTTTTCTGATGCTATTAAAAAGGGTTTTTCGATTTTTTTCAGGTTGATTATTTTTTCTAGTTCGGGTGCTATGGATAGTAGTTGACCGGGTTCCATGAGCCATTTTACGCCACAGGTCTCGTAAGACATGCTTGTGCTGATTGTGCCGCCGGTTGCGATCAGGGAGACTTCTGGGAGGTCTTTTTTGGGTTTTGTGCCTGTGTCTATGGATGGGAAGATTTCGAGTTCTTTACCTTGCGATATTTTTTCGATTTTATCGGTTTTTTGCCAGTTTATGCCCTGGTTGTAGCCTGAGTCTTGTTTTAGTATTATTGTGGCTGAGCTTTTTTCGGGGCGGGGGATGAGGATACCTTCGAAGGTTTGTTTTGGTGTTGTTATTTTGATTTTGTCGCCTGGTTTGATGCTTTCTTTGTCTAGTATTGCCTGGATTTCTTTTGAGTACATGATTGTCGCCGTTTTCAATTTATTGGTGTGAATGCTTAAAAGTTTTGGTTATTTGTCTACTATGTCTATTACCTGGATCTGGATGAAGTCTGCGCCGCTTTCGAGGGTTATCTGGATTGTGTAGTTGGCTGTGGCTGTGTTGAAGTAGTTCAGAACTTTTCCGCGCGCCAGTTCTGTGCCTGTTTCTTGTGCTATGTTGTAGCCTGTGCCTGTGAGGGCTACGCCGTCTATGTGGATTGTTATGTTGTCTGTGATTGTCTGTTTTTTGTCTTTGAAGTAGATGCTGTCTATGAGGTGGTCTGGGTTTATGGAGACCTGGTTTGATTGTGAGCCGTGTTTGGATATGTTTACCAGCAGGTGATTGTTTTCCAGATAGTAGTGGGTTGAGTCATTGTAGACGCTTGTGTTTGTGTTGGATGAGAACCAGAGGTTACCGATTCTTCTTTTGCTTCTTGGTGAGATTACGTTGGCGTAGGTGTCGAATTCGTAGTATATCCGGTTGTTGTCGCCGTCTATGTTCAGGTGTCCTGCTTTTATGTGTATAGGAAGGATTCTTGTTGAGCCCGGACCTTCTGATGCTACGTCTCTTACGACCCTGTCTACTGATGCGATTGTGTCTTTTGCCTGGTCTATTGCGATGGTGTCTTTCATTTCGTTGATTTTTGGGGTTGAGAGCTGTAGTACGAGGATTATCGCGGCTATGCTGATGCCGATGAAGAGGACTCCGCCGATTAGTTCAGATACTGCTTTTTTTTTCATTTCATCACGAAGTATGTTGTTTGCTTTATGATTTTATGTGAGTTATTATTTGCTTTGGGTGTATATCAATTTATCTTGTAGTGTGTTAGTATTTCGTTTTCTGATTCCAAGTTTAGTTGAAGGATGCTGAATATCCTTTTTGTTGTTGTGTTGTGTGTGTTGTTTTGCATGGTTATTGTGCTGCTTTTGTCTTTGTATGTGAAGTTGTAGGTGAATTGGAATGTGTCTGGGATTGATGTAAAGTGGAATGTGGTGAAGTTGCCATTGTTTAGGTGCAGGGTGTATTTTGTGTCGCTGGCTACTGTCAGGTTGAGGTTTTGCATTGGGGTATTTAGGAAGTTTGCGACTGTTATGTTGAGGTTGTTTTGGTGGGGTATGCCTATTATGTAGTAGCCTGTGATGTCTGTGTTGTGTTCGTTTGCGTATTGTTTCAGGTATTCTGTGTAGATTTTCAGGTTGGTGTTGAGGTGGCCTGATGTGTGGTTTTCGCTTAGGATTATGTTTATTGCGTTTTGTGATTCTTGTTTTATGTTGTCGAACATGTTCTTGTTGCCGTAGCTTATGTCCTGGATGTCTTTTTTGTCGGATGTCATGACTACGACTGAGGTTAGTGTTATGCTGAAGATGAGTGCTGTTATTAGCAGCCATTGTCCTTTTCGTTTTTTCATGGTATCGGTTATCTCCATAGGTATATTTCGAGTACTGTGGGCTGGAATAAGTTTTCTTTTCCTGAGAGGATGTATGTTACGACTCCGACTGGTTTATCGTTCGGGATGGGGGAGAGCAGTTCTTTGTTGTTGGTTATGAGGATGTATTCTACTGTGGCGTTGTTTTGTGTCTTGATTTCTATTTTGTTTGAGCCTTCTTTTGTGTATGGTGTGAGGTCTAGTTTGAGGGGATCTTGTGGGTGTGTGCCTGTGTATGTGTAGATCTGCTGTGTGTTTGCGTGTATTTGAGGGTTTGTGGCGTTTGTGAAGGTGAGTATGATGTATGCGTCTTTGAAGTTGGTGTTGTTTGATGTGTATGTTATGTTTGATCCTGTGTAGGATTCTTCTGAGAATACTGTGTCTGCTGTGGCGTTTGATGTTGCGGCGCCGATTGTGTAGTTTATGTCTGATGATATTGTTTTGTTGAGGGCGTTTTTGATTGCCTGTAGGTTTGGGGTGCTGGTTATGAGGTGGGTGTCTAGGGTTTTGTTTTTGTCGAGGTTTTCTATGCTGAGCATTATGAAGTTTCTTGTTTGTGCGCTGATTCTTTGTTCGTTGGGTATGTGGGGGATTACATGGAAGAGGAATGTCAATAGGATGATTAGGCTTAATGCGCCTTCCATGGTTCTCATGAATCCTTTTTTGTCTGTGTTCATGTTGTGAAATATGTTTTTTATTTCGTTTTTGTATGGTGTATATCCCCCTTTGTGTTTTGGATTAGTCCTTCCTCGAGCCCCCACCCACCCTGTTGAGGGTATGTTGTGGTTTTTGTAATGTGGAGTAGGATCTATTTGTGTTTTGTGCTGTCTGTCTTTAGGTTCCCATTTATCTTGTTTAGGGTTTGTGATTTTTGTTATTTTCATGTTGTGTCTACTCCATCCATGTGTAGATTTTTATGATTCTCTGGCTTGTTTGACCGTACCTGTCGATGACGGTTATCGGGTACCTTGTTATGTATACGTTTTTGTTTTGAGGGGGGTCTTCGGAGACGGTTATGTAGATGTCTTCCTCGTGCAGTAATGAGACTTGTGGTGAGTCGTATTTGAGGCGGACTTTGTATGCGCCTGTTGTTATGCCTCTTTTTGGACCTGTTACTGTCCATTCGCAGTTGAAGTCTTTGCCTGTGTTGAAGGGGATTGTTATTTCTGATGCGTTGCAGGTGAGTGTGCCTTTTGTGTGACCTGCCGGGTTGATTATTGCTGCGCTTAGGTTTCCTGTTACAGGTACGTTTCCTATGTTTTCGAGTGTGCCGTTGATGTGTAGTGTGTCTTTGGGTTTGAATTTGTTTTTGGTGAGGGCTATGTTTGTGAAGTCTACGTAGTATGAGTCGAGTATTTTTAGTTGTGGGTGTGTTGTTTTTGTGCCTGCGCAGTTTGTGTTGTTCCATGAGACGGTTATGTCTACGGAATAGTTGTCTGTCTTTTCTCTTGAGGGGACTGATATGTCTGATGTGGTGATATGTGAGATGTCTTTGGTGAGGTAGCCAAGTGAATAGTGGTCTTCGATGATGTTCCATGGGCCGTAGGTTGTGGATCCTCCTGTCTGGGTTATGCTGATGTTTACGCCGTTTGCGTCGCTGTCGGTGCTTGTTGTGTTTATCCATAGGGTTGTGTGCTCCATTGTGTGCATGTTGTCTGGTATGAAGTAGGCGTCTATTTCGAATCCTATGGTTGTTGCTGCGTCTTTGCTGTGTGTTGCCTGTTCATAGCATGCTTTTTGGGCGGTTACGTTCAGCGGGATTGAGCAGTAGGTGAGTCCGGTTGAGGGGGTGCATGTGTGGTTGTAGATTTGCGTTGATGGGTTGTAGTCCATGACTGTGTTTTGGATGTCGCATGTGCCGCTGAGTGATATGTTCAGCAGGAGGAGGGCGTCTTGTATGTATGTGTTGCTGATTGTGTTGTTGTATGAGCAGTAGATGTCTATTTTTCCTGCTATCTGGTCGAACCAGCAGTCGGCTGTGGTTGTTATAGGTGAGTGGTTGAATTGCCGTGAGAGGTTGTATTCGTTGAGTACGCTGTATGCTGCGGAGGTGTTTATGTGCATTGTCTGGGTTTCGTTTGCGCAGCCGAGGTAAAATGTGGTGTTTGCCTGACTGTTTGTTGCTTTTGTCTGGGATGTGTTGAGGATGGATGTTGTGTTTTTTAGGTGGAAGGTTACGTTTGCGTTGTTTGCTGCGCTGTTGTTTTCTGCGAAGTATATGTAGGTTTGCGGGTTGATGGTCTGGAAGGAGTAGTATGTGGTTTGTATTGTGGTTGGGTTGTAAATTATTGTGAGGTCGTTTATTTCTGAGGTGGTTGTGTTTTGCTGGTAGTTGCTTTTGTTTAATTCGTTTGTGGCGTTTATGTGGAAGTATAGTTTGCCGAGTGTTGTGGATGTGTTTGGGTGGAAGAATGCGCAGTATTTTAGGGACTCGGGGGTTGTGCATAGTGTTGTGTTCATCTGCGTTGTGTTGATGTGGGTTTCGTAGGGCTGGTCGGTTGTCATGTGTACTGATTTTATGGGTGAGCCTGTGGTGTTTATTATGCATGATATTTCGATGGTTGTTGATGTTTTTGTGTCGTTGTCTATGAGTGCCGGGGTTGCTGTGCAGTTTGTGATTGTAGGGAGGATTGTGTCGATTCTTATGAGGGTTGTGTTTTTTGTGGTTTCGTGGTTCCCGGCTGTGTCGTTTGACCAGTATCTTATATATCCTTTGCATACCTGACCTTGTGGGCATGTGAATCTGGGTGTGTTTCCGATTGTGTCCGGGGTGCAGTCATTTGTTTCGTCGTCTATGCAGTATATTGTGGTGTTGCAGCCGGAGCTTGCGTCTGCGCATGATAGGAGTATTGTCTGGTTGTTGGGTTTCCAGTTGCCTGTTGCGTTGTCTGTTGTTGTCGGAGGGATTGTGTCTATCTTGAAGAGGATTGTTTCTGAGGTTTGCGTGTTGTTTGCGTTGTCTTGGCAGGTTATGTTTACGTTGTGGTAAAGTTCTGTCAGGCTTGTCATTGTTGTTGTGTTCTGGGTGTTTTTCGGGATGTATCCTAGATGTTCGTTGATGTTGTCTAGTGTTTTATTGCATTCTATGAGTGTGTCTATGTTGTCGTTTGTATGGAATGTAAGGTTGAGGGTGGATGTGTTGTACCATGTGTTGTCTTTCGGGTAGATTAGGGTTACGGTTGGAGGGGTTGTGTCTATTGTTATTGTTCTTGTTTCAGTTTGGTTTGTATTGGTTGCTGTGTCATTTGTCCAGATGTAGTATGTGTATGTGCCGTCGTTCAGGTTTGTTTTGTTTATGTGGCTGAGTGTTGTTGTTGAGTTTGTGCTGTTCCAGTTGATGATTGTTGTGTTCCAGTTGGTTTCGGTTATTGTCCAGTTGATGTATGTGTAGTTTTTGTCGATGGTTGTACTGTCTTGTTCTGTCGGATGTGTGAATTGGATTTTTGGGTGTATATTGTCGTAGGTGAAGTAGATGCTGGTTTTTGCAGTGTTGTTTATGGTGTCGTTGCATTGGATTGTGATTTGGTGTTGGTTGTTTGCTAGTGTGGTGGTGTTTTGGAAGCTGTATGGGCTGGTTGTTGTCTTTGTGGTGTATATGCTTGAGTTTGTCCAGATGGTGTCGATGGCTGTGTTGTCTGTGCAGGTGCCGGTGAGTGATGGAGGATAGTTTAGGTATGTGTTGTTTTTTGGGGATGTGTGGGTTATTGTTGGTTTTGTGTTGTCTATTGTTATGGTTCCGGGTGGATTGTAGTAGTTGCTTTCGTCGTATGAGTCTGTTGCGTTGCATCTTATGTCCACACCTGTTGTTGATGGGTATGCTGATATGTCCCAGTCGTATAGCCCGTCGGGGTCGGAGATGTTGAGGTTCTGCCATATTCCTGTGCTGTTTTCCTGTATGTTGTATGATACTGTGTCTTCAGGGTTTGGGTCGGTTGATCCTGTACAGTTTATTGATATTGTGTGGTTGTCGCCGCCGTAGGTACCTGTTTGCGGGGTTAGTGTTGTTGGTGTTGTTGGTGCTGTGTTTGGGACTGTTGCTGTGTCTGTGTCTGAGTGTCTGGTCAGCACAGTGTCGT
>DAOWAN010000129.1 GCA_030634545.1 Candidatus Nanohalarchaeota archaeon | reverse complement strand
TTTAGTCATTCGTAATTTGTGAAAATTTCGAAAATCCAGCGAATCTTTGAGATTCGCCCGGATAGTTAAGGTCTATTGGTTTTTGGTTCAGTTTGTCCATATAGTAACGACCTGAACTATACAACAAAAAATACGTATGTCAACAACCGCCGGTCAATAGACCGGCGGCATGCTTTGCATGCCCACAAATATCGCCAAAGTTGTTGACATGCAAAGATTCCGCATGCCGCTACCCAATAGAGTAGCGGAATCTTTAGCATTTGAATCACCAAAAAAAATATACTTTCATAGAAAAATTATGGAAATTTCAGTTAAATTGATGGATTTCCAAGCTTTTTCATCGCGATTAATAATTGATATACGATGAAAAATCCCTCAGACCAATGGAAAGTATAAGATATTGTGTAAAAGAGACGGAGTTACAGTTTTATAAGAGAAATGATTAATTGGATGATTTTATTATCGGGTGATTACTTTGATTTTACGGTCTGTGTATTTTATTTCAACAATATCTCCTTTTTGGATGGTGTTCTTATGGACAACCCATGTAACCTGATCCTGTGAGCCGCAAGATTTGCCTGATACTGATGAGTAATCTATTGCGCGGTCATTGGCATCTATTATCTTTGAATTTTCAAGTGTGTCGCAGATGAATCCACTGGCTTCCATGTTGTCTGTTATGTCTAGCTCGGAGATTTCTCCTGCAAGGGCTGCTATTTTTAATGTGTAACAGGGGATTGTAATATTACGGTAGCCAAGGTTTTTCTGGTAGCAGCTCACAATGTATTCTACAAGGCGGTCTTCTACGATTGACTTTTCCTGTGAGATGATGCGTGTTGTGTCAATTGATGTTTCCGGTCTTTTAATGCAGGCACTTGGCAGAGGAGGTGGATTATCGCCCTGCGGGAGTATATTGTAGACATTACTGTATACACTGCAAAAAATTCCGCCCTGTGACTGGGAAGAGAAGTTAAGGAAGATTATAAGCATTATCATTGCGCCTATCAGGGCAAATATAAGGTATGCTATTTTCTGGGGGGATATTCCTTTTTTCATGCGGCACCATCTATTTTTGTTATCAGAAGCTTATGAATGAATCCATCATAGGTTATCTTGAATGTTGTTTCTGTATCTTTTCTTGCAAGGTTTGGTTTTGTGTCTGAAAACTGAATATGTTCATGAGGTAATTTATTGCTTGAGATCTCATTTAAGAGGTCCTTTTTTGTCAGTATGTCTTTTGAGTTGATGTGAAGTACATAACAGTCTTCTTTTGATGGCTTCAGATTTTTTTGGGTATGATAACATGCGATTGCATATTCTGCAAAGCGGGAGTATATGTCTTCACTGTCCCCTGTAATGCGGTTTTCAAAATTTGTCGGGATGGGTATGCTTTGAAGATATGTGTAGGTCATCATTACTGAAACTGCTACCATCAGCATGACTGAGACTGTGAAGATTGTTTCCTGTACGCTTTTGAAACCTTTCATGGAATAACCTTTAAATTATATGCCGTACATGAATGGACCGAACATTCCCAATGCTATGAGTACGATGCCTGAAAACAGACCTATGCCTGTTATCATGCTTTTTACAGTGAGCATGTCACGATTTATCTGGTCGAAACCATGCTCTATTCCGTTTGCAAAATATGAGAGCAGTACTATAAGCTCGATAAGATATACGCCGACTATGAGCAGGAGCATTGTCGGTGGCATTACGTTTCGCATGTTTACCATGTCGAGTGTCTCGGACATGCCGCCCCCTGTTGTACCTGTGCCGATGCTCTGTTCTATCTCTTCCATCTTTTCTGCTATTCTCTGAAGTATCTGGACTATCAGTGCAGCCATTGCTACGCATACTGCGGATATCAGCGGTGCTATGAATGATGCCTGCATTTTCATGGTGCTTGCGACCTGTTCAAGAAGGTCTTTTATGAGTTCTTCTACTTTGCGTGTGTTTACGATGTAGCGCGTTATTATTGATATGTTTCGCGTGATGACCTGGCTACCTCTTGGTATTGCGTCTACGATCATTTTCATTACGTTCCTGAGAAGTATGGATGGAAATTTTAGGATTGAACCGTGATTTTTGTCGAAGATTGCGTTTGGGAATGTGTCACCGATTTTTTGCATGTTGTTTAGCAGGTCCATGAAGAAGCGGAATAGGGGGGATTCTTTCATTCGCATGCGCTCGTATTCTCCAAGTACATGATATATGCTGCGCTCTATAGGTGTGCCGCGGCTCAGGGAGTTTTCGAGTTCAGTCAGACCGATGAATAGGTCGCGCTCTATTTCTGTTATTTCACTACGCAGTTTTTGCTTTTTGGCACTTCTCCCGTAACAGAATATTATTATGCCTAAGGCTGCACCCCAGATTATTGTCATGACCTGGAGCATGTTGCTGAAGACTATATCGGGCTCATATTGATCTTCCATGAAGGTTTTCCAGTGGTCTCTAAAGCAAAATTCTTCACCGTGGCATACTTTGTTTATATAACTTACGTGAGTATTGTAGGCGTATAGCTGCATCAGACCAGGTATCATGAAAATGAGGGCAACAACTACGGCGGTTGTCTTGAGGTGCAGGTAGATGTATTTCTTGCCGAGTTTCAGGGGTAATACGTTATCCGGTGGGAGGTTTCGAACGTTTTTCAGGGAAGGGAAGGCGAAGGCTCCCGGACGCCTCATGAGTATGCGGCGCATCACAAAAGACAGGATTAACGGGAGTACGATGGTGTAGCCGACGCCGATGAACATGGGATCTATAACCTGACTGTCGCCGCTTAAGAATATGGATACCATGGGGAACATTATAAGACCCATGAGTGGCAGGAGTATGCCCATTGCCTGTATTAGTTTTATGGGATTTTCAAGGGCGCGTGAATAGTCTCTCATGTTGGCATAAGAATTGTCAAGGATGTATGTGAGTGCTTTCTCCAGGAACTTTATGCGCTCATCACCTGCACGGGAGAGTGAGTCAATCAAAAGTTCGAGTGATTTGACAAATTCGACGTTCCAGTCGAGCCATAGCTGCATGTAGTTGCCGAGTGCCTGACGGACATCTCTGTAAACTCCGAATTCAAGGTCCCAGAGGAGTTTTGAGAGGTCCTGCTCCAGTGGACCTTCTATGTGTTCTGCTGCGAACCTGACTGCGTTTTCAAGGTTGGGGTTCAGTTCCAGATACATTGCCATGTAGAGTATTACTTTGAGGCTCTCGTCTGATGCCTGGATTTTTACGACCTGGGCTCTGAAAGAAGGATATGTGAAAATATAGTATGCCCATGCTAATGGAAATACCCAGATGCCGAAGCGCATTGAGCCGTCAAAATAGAATATGGAGAGTGGTATGAGTACTAATGCCATCATGCCTAGTGTGATTATTAACAGAGCACCTACATCTTCTGGTTTTATGGATAATCTGCCGATGCGGATATCTCTTTCCAGATTAGCCTGCATTTTTTTTCCGAATTTTAACTGGATGATTTTTCCGCAGAAGAAGCACATTTTTTCAAAAATACCGGACTCTTTCCTTAATCCTTCGTCTTTTCTGTATCTTTTGTAGTCTGCACTCTGGATGTAGGAAGTGGATGACATGTTATTGTACATTGGGTTCTCTTTTTTTTTGAAGGGATTATACATGATTTATTAGTAGGCGACCCCTATTTATATATGTTTGACCATAGATTTTTTATGGTTTGTGATTATGAATTTGACCGAGAGCAGAAGAGACTGAAGGTTAACTGCAGGGGCTGTTTTTACGGGTCTAGTCTTGAGGATTTTGAAATATGTATGTCCAGGACTGTGGATAAGCTGATTGAGGTCGGGTCGGCGGCAAATATTGTTCTTTCTGCTAACAGGGAGTTTGAGTATAGTTATTCTCAGACGAAGATGCTTGAGGGTGTGGCAAGTGCTATCAAGAGTCTTACAAGGACCAAGAAGTTGTTTACTGCGGAGAAAGGACCGGATAATTGTGAAAGGTGTATTCCTGAAAGGATTAGTTTTGTACAGAATGTTGTCGGGTATCACATGAAGAGAGATCCGATTGGCGCTTACGTGAGAATTACAAGGGAGATAAAGTATAACCAGCAGAAGGCGATTGACAGTTATCCTGCATGCGCAAAGTGTTATAATGAGTATATCAATCATCATCTACAGATTATTAAGGATGCTCTTGAGAAAACTGAGATGATACAGAGAGTCAAGGACCGGCTTGTGGCGTATCATGTTGGATCAAGAGAGATTTACAGGGAGCTTTTTCACCCGACGATAAAGCCGAATTTCATGCTTACGAAGTATATGACAGCTATCCCTCTGGGGGCTATACAGATTGACAGGTATTTTGTAGGAAAGACAGAGGTGCAGTGTTTACGGATTCCGGGGAAGGTGAATGTGAGGTATCATGTTACGCCGCCAGAGTTTAATCTTCGTGAGACAGAGTATACTATTCTTGATACGGCACGAAGGTATATGGCTGCGCATAAGCCGAATAAGTCGGAGTTTACTGATCCGGAGAGGACACGGGAGATTTTTTATAATATTGGCAGGGATATGATTACGGATATTTCTGATACGATGAAGATTACTCTTTCGCCGAATAAGATTGATGCGCTTGCAGAGATTCTTACGAGGTATACGGCAGGTTTTGGGATGCTTGAGGTGATTTTGGCAGATGAGAATGTGCAGGATCTGTTCCTGAATGCACCTGTCGGGCAGATGCCGTTTTTTCTTTTTCACGGTCGACATGAGGAGTGCGATACGAATATCATACCGACTAATGAGGATGCAGATGCGTGGTCTACGAGGTTTAGGATTTCATCTGGCAGACCGCTTGATGAAGCGAACCCTGTTCTTGATACTGAGATTGAGCTTCCGAGCGGGAGGGTGAGGGTTGGTGCGATTACTAATACGCTGAGTCCTGACGGGCTTGCTTTGGCTCTTCGAAGGCACAGGGATAAGCCGTGGACATATCAGCTTATGATGAAGGCGAATATGATGACACCGCTTGCTGCCGGGCTTTTGAGCTTTATTGTGGATGGGGCAAGGACTATGCTTTTTGCAGGTACGAGGTCCAGCGGGAAGACGAGTATGCTTGGGGCTACTCTTACTGAGATTATGAAGAGGTATAGGATTCTTACTGTTGAGGATACTCTTGAGCTGCCTGTGGAGGCTCTGGCGGATATGGGGTATAATATTGTGAGACTGAAGTCAAGGTCGGTTATTACG
>DAOWAN010000053.1 GCA_030634545.1 Candidatus Nanohalarchaeota archaeon | reverse complement strand
TTTTCTTGGTAAATAGACATAAGCCTCACCTCCTGCGAGGCTCACCATTCTGCTACAAAATGTCAAAGAAAGAGAACTTATAAAACAGTTGCTATTCATCCCCGCCCTAAAGGGCGGAGATTTCTAGCAACCGAAGTTTAAATTCTTGTTATATTCATTTTCGGTTACGAGCGTTAGCGGAGTTCCGGAAACCTGCGTCTGCAGAGTTGTGTTTAAGTTCCAATCAATTCGAGCGAAGCGATACATCACAAGAACAAGATAATAACAAAATTCTTTATAAGAATCTTTAAATAGTAGCATAGTCATTAAGAAATTAAAGGGGCGTTAATCATAAAAAAAGAATCATTTTTAATAATGTCTTTGCTGGTATTGATAATTTTAATTAGTGGATGCACTAATAAAGCGTGTGAGATTGATACTGATTGTTTTTCATCCAATACTTGTGAGCAATCAAAGTGCATAAACAACAAATGTGAGTATTCTATAATCAATGATTGCTGTGGCAATGATGTTTGTGAATTTAGTGAATCTTATACAAGTTGTGCGACTGATTGCCCTAATTGTGATGATAGCAACAAATGCACTGCTGACTCTTATGATTATCACAAAGAAAAATGTGTGAACAAGCTAAACTTTGATGAAACTTGTTGCGGCAATACAAGATGTGAGGCAGAAGAGGATTATTCTACTTGTGTTCTTGATTGTCCTGACTGTAATGATGATAATATTTGTACAGATGATTCTTTTAATTATCGTAAACAAGAATGCAATAATGAAATGATTATTCCTTGTTGTGGTAATGGTATATGTGATGAAGGCGCTGAAACATTTTCAAACTGCGTATCAGATTGTCCTAATTGTGATGATGATGATAAGCTTACAAAAGATAGCTTTAATTATGAAACTCAAATATGTGAAAATATTCTTGAATATTATTTGATTGAAGATTTTGAACAATATGATGAAAATTGGGATTTTTTCCGTGATGAGGGATGGAGTACAGAAGTAGAGGATGGCAATACGGTCCTAAGATTAATAGCTGCTAATGGAAACATCCCAATTGTTTTAGATAATTATATCTTCAAATTCAGATTTAAATGGGTAGAAGGAAATATGCATGCCAACTTTAGACAAGGTAATATTGATGGGGAATATAATAGATATATGATTGGTATGTCTCATAGAGGAATTGATACTTTAAATAAACAATCGGGTAAAAATTTTCAAACAATTAATGAGCTTGATGTTAGTCTTGATGAAGGATGGCACACTCTTGAAATAAGAAATTATAATAATATTATCAATATTTATGTAGATGACAATCTTGCAACTAAATATGAGGATACAGATAATCCAATTCTATCTGGCAAAGTAGGATTTGAAGTTCATACAGGTGGTTCACCAGTCACTCCAGAATATCTTATAGATGATGTTGAGATCAAAATTATTAATGAGAAAGATATAATCTATCCTTAAATACTCTTTTACAAAGTAAAAGACCATATGTGCGTAGCACCTGAACTCCCCCCTTTTTTAAGAAAAACTTAAACTCAATTGAACTTAACGTATAGCATTAAGAGAAGTCGGGCGTAGCCCGATTTGGATGGAAAAACCTGCAAGGTTTTGGAATCTCTTAATGCGTTGTTAAGTTCTTCCGACAGGAACGAGGGATAGTGCAACGATTTTTGCGAAGCAAAAAATCCCGAAGAGTTTTTGAATTACTCATCAATCGACCGTAGGGAGTCAATAAGTCCGTAGGACGGGGCTGAGGGAAAAATAATTAACTAGATAATTTTATTCTAAATTTAAGAGATTCTACATAATCCTCTATTCCTAATTTATCGTTTTCATTTGATTTCTTTTCCATTTTTTCATATTTCTTACTTAATTCGACTAATTTAATGATAAGATTCAAATAAATATCTTCTAAATATCGAAGATCTTGACTAGATATTTTACTTTCGCCCATATGAACTAACTTTGACCTTAAACCGTAAAATTTTTTCATATTGTCAAATAATTTCTTTCTTTCCTCTCCTTTTTTCAGTAAGATAAAAGTGGTTTTTTCCGAAAGTTTAAGCCCTAAATAATCTCTGTCATTGTTTGATAAAAGCAGACTTTCACAAGCGGAAATTATCATCAAGAATCGATTTTCAATTCTGTGAGATAGTCTTGATAAACCAAATACCTTTAAAGAATTTAAAATCTTTTTTTCAAGTTTCGTTTCTTTCTCTTTGTTAGTTATATAAGATAATCTCTTTACTGTTTTTAAAAAATCCTTTTCTCTAAATTTACTCCACCCATTTTGTGGTTTGACCGGTTCTAAATAATATGATTTTTTATGTGATGAATAAATAATTCCTAGATTATCTGTAATATCTAAATCTCTTTGGCTGAACAAAGAAATTATAGCATAAGGCAATTCTAAATCAGAATGTAATATTTCTCTAATATCTATTGTTTTATGATTCTGAAAAGTAATTTTAATCCAATTCCATGATTCGGGTTCAGGTAAATGTATTTTTTTATGTTGATTCAGGAATTCTATATGTTCAATTAATCTTTTTTTCCTTAAATCAGGTTTAATGAATTTTATATTTTTAAATTTTAAACCTATTGGGAAGTTAAAGACCCCCCTTAAAATAATATATGCCGTATATTTTTTAATGGTAATCAATGATTTAATAAAATCGTTAATCCTTTTTGTTAATTCTTCTTCTGTTTTTGGAGGAGAGATATCCATACCGATATAAAAATCGGAGATTTCTTTACGTAATTCCGTCTTTGTGTATATTTTATTAATCTCAGGTTCTTTTATCAAAGCATCGATTATTGGATTTATTTTTTCTTCATTAACAACAACAACCCTTACTCCAGTAGCCTTAGCAATTTGCTCTGCAAGATTTTGTTGAATCTCTTTTGCTTGTTCTTTAATTTTGGTTATATCTTTATGTTCCATATACCATAATACTTAATCGTATATTTATTAAATATGTCGAGTCGATAGTGAGTGAATATGTCCGAAGGACTCCTCAGCCCCTAATTTTAGTAATTCAAAAATTGCACATAAGCCTGCGTTAAGAGAAGTTTTGGCGAGAGCCAAAATTTGGATGGAGAAATCTGCAAGATTTCGGAATCTCTTAACGCTTTGTTAAACTCTCCGAAGGATTGAATTTTAGTGCAACGTTCCGTAGCGAAGCGAAGGAAAAATTCAAAGTAATTTTTTGGGTGTTCCATCCGGTGAACACAGTGAGCAATAGAGAACTAGTTTTTAATGGCTTTGGACTTCTTCTTTTTCTTTTTAAAAAATTTGATCAAATATGTAATGCTTATTCCAAATAGTGTAATCCCTCCAAGGGAGAATACAATCTCTTTAATTGATAAATTAAAAGTTGTATCCCTACAATCTTTAATAAGAGTATTTTCATCCCCAATTATTAAAGTCGGGCACTTTCCATTAAATTCAATTTTATCTATAGCAACATCATATTTGTTTCTAATCCACGCACAGTCTATTGTATGCCTTTGCCAAATAAAGTGATCATTCATGTATTCTAAACTAAAATTTTTATTTCTGTTATAAGGATCAAAAACATAAGAAAAATTATGACAATAAATAAGGGGATAACTATTTGACATCATCTGTCCATCTAAATGATTTAGAATATCTTTTTCTCTTTCAATTAGATGTTCTTTTAATAATATTCTTTTTTGTTCATCAGTCTCAGCGAAATCTTCCAAATTTTGCCATCGATAATGCAACCCTAAGTCTTCCCATTTGTTATGTGATGTAAAAAGAATGTTTTTATTCTCACAATCATTTATTATTTTTTCAACAATACAATCATATTGATCGTATTTCTCAAAATTTTGTGCTAATGAACTGGGAACTATCAAAAATACAAATATTATCACGAACAACAATTTCATGTTATTAGGTGAATTAAGAATCATTATAAATTTTTCTAAGTCCAAAGCCATTCCATTTTTTTAGCCCAAAAATTATTGAGTTTAACAAGGAGTTTTATGTACAAAAGTATATAAAACTCCGAACTGCGCTATAAGTGCGCTTATCTTGGTCTTGTTTCTGATTTTGTTAATGATTCTGTTAATTGAAGAGCATCAAGAGGGCTTTTGACGCTTTTTATCAATGCGCTCGAAATATGCGTGTAAATCTCAGTTGTCCGTAAATCCGAATGCCCAAAAAGCCTTTGAATTATCCTGAGGTCTGTTCCGTCCTCAAGCAGATGTGTCGCATAGCTGTGGCGCAAAGTATGTGGATGTACGCATTTTTCTATGCATGCCTTTTTTGCTGCGTTTTTCACTATTTTTTGGACGGACATCGTTGTAAGGTGCCCGCCCATTAAGGAGTCAAAAACATAAGGGTTATCATCGTTTCTCAAAGATAGGTAATGCTTAATCATTTCAGAAGTATTTGAAGGCACAGAAACCATCCTGTCTTTTTTCCCTTTTCCTTCCCTTATGAAAAGTATGCCTTCCTCAAAGCGAAAGTCATTTCTCTTAAGTTTTATTGCTTCAGATAACCTAAGTCCGCAGCCGTAAATGATCTCAAGCAGAAGCCTGTGTTTGATATTAGAGACATTCCTCAGGATAGCGACAATTTCCTTCTTTGTAAGGACTTCGGGAATTCTTTTCGGTCTCTTCAGATAGTTTATCTCTAAATCCTTACCTATAGTCAAGGCACTAATAAATTGAGTACAGTGCCTTGCCATATCCTTAAAATTGCCATGCAATTTTAGGATTGCGGAATTGAGACCCAATTCCTAATTTCGCAACACTTAAAATTCCACGGGAATTTTAGTGTCGCAAAAACGCATGCGTTTTTAGCGATATAGCAATTCTGTATGAATTGCGAAATCCAGAAAATCGAAGATTTTCCCGGATAGATGAAGGCATATTGGTTTTTTGTGATGTTTGCTCATTTATTTCATGCCTTCACTATAACTGTGACTAAACCATAAAGACCCTGAAAAATACTGCTGCAACCCCGACAAAAATAAATACGTTCACAAGGATCTGCAAAGCTGTGACACCTAGAAAAAGCTTCGCCTGCGTATCGGGAGTCAGCTGCGAAAACCATCTCCTCATGCACTGTTCACCTCATCTACAGGTATTAGCATGACTGCGCCCATCAAATCACCTCTTTTGAAAACCCCGTCACAGGATACACAAAAGAGGACCTTGTCAATTGAGCGCTCACTTGAAATCGGCAGATTTATGTCTTCACCTACGCCGACTATAGCGCCAATGTCGGATCTCATATAGGGACACAGCATAACAACTACGTTCTTTGGGATCTTGACAGTCTTCACATCAACAAACATGTTTGTATTATCCTCTAGTTTAACTTCTTTTTTACAATAAAGATAAACTATCCTTAGTCTCTCTGTAATCTCATAATTATAGTCCTTAAAGTGTCTCTTTCGCTCCTCTTCATGCGCTCCCAGAAAATGTTTAAGATATGACATATTTTTACCACCTATTCTTTCACCAGTGCTTTTTTAATCTCTTCTTCTGAAGGCAGCTTCAGCTTATAGTCTGCTACAAAAATCTTGTTGCTCATCCCGCCAAGTGCGTAATGAACCTCTTCTGCGCCTTTATTCTGACAGATAATTAACCCTATAGGGTCTTTTTCCCATGCATAGCACTTATGCTCCTTATACCAGTTAAGATATTTATTCATCTGTCCAACAGATTCACTTTTGAATTTTCCAATCTTCAGGTCAACCAGAACAATACATGGTACTCCGCGGTGATATAACTCTAAATCAACGGCATGAACCTGCCCGTCAATGATAATCTTTCTTTGTCTGCCACAAATCGAAAAGTCATGACCAAACTCTAAAAGCAGTCTCTCAATATTTGAAATCAAACTATTTTCCAATTCACTTTCTGTATAGCCTTCTTCAAGTCTGAGAAAATCAAAGCGATATGTATTCTTGAAAACATCCTCGGGCATAACTGGTTTTTCCTGCACAGGCATTGTGACAGTTAACTTTCCTTTCTTCTTTGTCCGATGATATAATTTGCTTTGCACATGCTCTCGCAATAGCCTAACACTCCACATATTCCGGATTGTCTGGACTTCATAAAACTGGCGTTCCTCCTTTTTTCTCATTTTTATAAATTCAAGATAATGCGACCAGCTTAATTGTTGTGACACTGTCACGACAATTGGATACGCTTTGTAAAACTGGACTATCCTGTAAAGTTCATCTCTCCTAATACCGAGGTCTACTGCCAGATCATCTATGATTTTTTGTCCATAGTCTGCTCGTACTTTATGCTGTAATTCTTCTCGGACAATTCTCTCGCCAATCTGCCAGTATGTCTGGACACGGATATTATCTACAGCTTTATATGCCTTCGACAGCCCCTGATCCAGTATGGAGCGGACATCTCCAAGCAAAATACTATATCCATCCACGACCTCTTTCTTCGGTCCTGCTTCTTTTTTGCCCTTTAAGGCATGTCTAATAAACTTTGCCATCATATCATGCCTCAAAATCCCCATCTGCCTCTCCTTTGATAACTTCCTTGATGTGTTTCAGCCGCGAATAATCTTCTCTTTCCATCTCATCAAGATATCCTCTGATGTACTTATGCGCACTTTCCAGTGTCTTTATCTTTACTTTCTCAAGCGCATTGACTTTCCTTCTTGTCCTCTTGATCTCATCCATCAGCACATGCACTTTTGCATCAAGTGCAGCAAGCTTTACTACCATAATGCCTGCCTTACGGAAATCATCAACTACCTTATCAAGTGCTGGCGGCGTTCCTACAAAACTGTAGCCTCTCCATTCATCATCACTCAATGCAGCGCTAACCCGCGGCACTTTCACACCTACTACCTTTTCATACTCTTTGCTGATGAGTATCCTCTTTGATTTATTGTATGCAATATTTCTGTATCCTACTGATCCCATTTTCATCTCGACTAGTTTAGCTTCCCTGAAACAATCACTTACGCAGGAGTCAACCTCTTTTCTGAAATCATCAAACTCCCTTTTGGCAGTCCCATATTCACGAATCAGTGTATCTCTCTTCTTCTTGAGCATATCATATCCCCGTTTTGAAAGCGCAAGCTTTTCATCTACGTTCAATAATTCCATCCTTGTCGGGCATACGTCAATATCACTCATGATTTTCCCTTATCATCCTTGTCTTTGCGGCTGTATTTTTCAATAAACTCCGGCGAAAGTCTCTTTAGTTCTGAGCGCGGCAGAACTGAGAACAAATCCCAGCCGATATCAAGTGTCTTGTCAATTGTCCGGTTATCATAAAACTTCTGGCATAAAAACATTTTCTCAAATTTATTTGCAAATTCAAGATTCTTGTAATCTACCTCACTCAAACTTTCCTCGCCAATGACTGAAACAATCTCGCGCACCTCTCTTCCTTGCGCATAAGCACTATAAAGCTGGTTGCTTACGTTGTGATGATCCTCCCGGGTCTTGTCTGGTCCGATTCCATTGCTCATGAGTCTTGAAAGCGACGGAAGCACATTGATCGGCGGTGAAATCCCTGCCTGGTGCATCCTTCTGTTCAGTACAATCTGGCCTTCTGTGATGTAGCCTGTAAGATCTGCTACCGGATGTGTAATGTCGTCGTTTGGCATGGTGAGGATTGGAATCTGTGTTATGGTTCCTTTTGCACCTTTTACTCTTCCTGCACGCTCATAGATTGATGCAAGGTCTGTATACATGTAGCCGGGATATCCACGTCTTCCAGGCACTTCATTTCTTGATGCACTGACTTCCCTTAGTGCCTCACAGTAATTTGTCATGTCTGTGAGTATCACAAGCACATGATAATCGTGTTTATATGCAAGATACTCTGCGCATGTAAGCGCCACTCTCGGGGTAATCAGCCTCTCGATAGCAGGGCTGTCGCAAAGATTCAGAAACATAACTGCGTTTTCAATTGCGCCGCTTTCCTCAAAATCACGCATGAAAAAATCTGCTTCTTCAAAAGTTATTCCCATTGCGCAAAACACAACGCAGAACCGTACATCTTTATTTCCGCGTACGCACGCCTGTCTTGCAATCTGTGCTGCAATATCATTATGCGGCAGACCTGCACCGCTAAAGATGGGGAGTTTCTGTCCCATCACCAGTGAATTCATACCGTCTATTGCGGAAATGCCGGTCTGTATAAAATCTGCGGGAGACTCTCTTGCTGCAGGGTTCAGTGACATGCCATTGACATCCTCTTTGGCATCAGCAACTACACGCGGACCTGAAATTGGTCGTCCTGCACCGTCAAACATCCTGCCGACCATATCGCGAGATAGTGGTATCTTAAATGTCTCACCGAAAAACCGCACTTTTGTTCCGAGGGTGTCAAGCCCCATAGTAGATTCAAAAATCTGTACGCATGCAATATTTTCTGAAATCTCAAGTATCTTGCCTCTTTTGCGTACACCATCCGAGGTCTCAACTTCTACAATCTCACCATATCCTACGTCAGATACGCCTTCCACAAACAAAAGCGGTCCCTCGACAGATTTCACGTTATGGTATTCCTTAATCATCTTATATTTCACCTGATAATCTTTGAAAACTCATCAATAATCCCTTTGACTATAGTATCATATTCCTCATGGACTTTTTTCTCATCTGCGTATCTTAAGAGCGCAATCCTGCTTACGCAATCCATTTCTCTTATTTTGCTTATATCTGCCTGTACCTTATTGCCCTCATCATAGAACTTCAAAATCACATCCATCATCTTCATCTGCTTATCAATGCTGCAATAAGTATCGTTATTGTGGAATACATCCTGCTGCAGGAAATCCTCTCTTATGATCTTTGCTGCAAGCATTGTCAACTGGTCGCGATATGGCAGTGCATCCATTCCTACCAACTGTACAACTTCCTTTAATTCTGACTCTTTCTTAAGAATCTTGACAAGTTCTGCGCGTGCATGGCTCCAGTCATGTGAAAGCTTTTCTTTATACCAGCCTGAAAGTACGCGGGCATATAAACTATATGACTTGTTCCAGTTCACAGCCGGGAAATGCCTCATATCTGCGAGCTTTGCATCAAGTGCCCAGAAACATTTAGTAACGCGCACAGTACACTGGGTCACTGGTTCTGAGAAATCACCGCCCTGAGGTGAGACTGCTCCTATGATGGATACACTTCCCATCTTCCCTGACAGGGTCTCTACAAGCCCGCTCCTCTCGTAAAACTCTGAAAGCCTTGATGAAAGATAAGCAGGATACCCTTCTTCGCCCGGCATCTCTTCAAGCCTAGATGAAATCTCACGCATTGCCTCAGCCCACCTTGAGGTGCTGTCAGCAATGAGGGCAACACAATAGCCCATATCCCTGTAATATTCTGCGATTGTGACGCCTGTATAAATCGATGCCTCCCTTGCTGCCACTGGCATGTTTGATGTATTGGCAATCAATATTGTTCTCTCCATAAGCGGTCTGCCTGTATTTTTGTCCATTAGCTTTGGCAGTTCTTCTAGTACATTGGTCATCTCATTGCCTCTTTCACCGCAGCCCACATACACGATGATATCTGCATCAGCCCATTTCGCAATCTGGTGAAGGGTAACTGTCTTCCCTGCTCCGAATGGTCCGGGAATAGCAGCAGTGCCGCCTTTGGCAATAGGATAGAACATATCGACCACTCTCTGTCCTGTGACCAGCGGCTCTTTTGGTGCAAATTTCTTTGTATAAGCTCTTTTCTCTCTTACAGGCCACACATGACGCATGGTAATGTCTCTTTTAGTGCTGTCTTCGCACTCTATTTCACATACCACATCATCGACACGAAAGTTACCATCTTCGATCTTGCGCACAACTCCGCTTTCAATATCCGGGGGTACCATTATCCGATTCTCAATAGCTCCGCATTCCTTTACTGTGCCTATAATCGTACCTGCATGTACTTTATCTCCCTTTTTGACACACTTGCTGAATTTCCACTTCTTAGTCTTATCAATCGCATCAGGTCTTTCTCCTCTTTTGATAAATATCCCGCTATTCTTCCTGATCAGCTCAAGGGGTCTTTGTATGCCGTCATAGATTGATCCTATTATGCCTGGTCCAAGCTCAACTGATAGAGGTCTGCCTGTACTTACAACAGTGTCTCCGGGCTTTAGTCCGGATGTCTCTTCATAGACCTGTATTATCGCCTTATCTCCCTTAAGTTCAATGACCTCGCCAATCAGCCGCTCATCTGATACCTCGACCATATTATACATCTTTGCGCCAGCCATCTCTTTTGCGACAACTACCGGACCTGCTACTTTCATTATCTTTCCGCGTATCTTATTGGATTCCATATTCACTATTAACACCATTGAACTATTTAAGCGCCCCTGCTTTTCCATAACCTGCAATCTCAATCACAAGCGGCTTTGCGCTGTCGCACTTGATTTTACTGATGTAGTCCATATCATCAACAACGAGCGCTTTTGAAATGACAATCAGCCCTATTTCATCATTCTCAATAATATTATCAATTTTAATTCTGATGTCCTTTTTGTCGCGCACTATAATCCCTTTATCAAATCCACTGTAAAGGAAGCCTGCAACAAAAAAATCATCACCTATAACAACTGACTTCATACCCTCCATAGAGTGTATATCACATGCATTAAATAAATATTCATTGGTGTTATTTGCACGTAGAAACAGTCAAACAAATATTTTCTCTTATAATATTCTTGTCGCTTGTTCTTAACGCAGGCAGGCAGATATCTCAAACATCAACGGACGTATTTTTTTGAAAAAATTATAGGACGTGCAGATGGTTGATTCATGAGGGATATGAGGTATGGAGAAGAAAGGAGCGCCCCCAACGCGATTCGAACGCGCGACCCCTTGCTTAGGAGGCAAGTGCTCTATCCACTGAGCTACGGGGGCACAGTTGATGTGTATTTAGTGTGTAATTTTATATTGTTTCTATTGTTTTTGGAAATTATGACCGCTAATTATAAATATTTCTCTAACTATTTGTTAATCATGATATCAGAGCTCGGCGGACTGAGGTATGGATTCTTTATGTCAGCGTTAGCCCGGGCGATGCAGGCCATTAAGGGCGCCTGATATTATAATAGGTTTTTTCTTATCCGGTGTTCTGAATGGTTGTTAATGTTACTCATAGAGTTATTAGTCCTGGAATGTTTATCGGCACAGAGGATGCTGATGTAATCTCATTTGGGTCAGGGCAGCCGGATTTGGCGCCGCCATTTGATGTCAGTAAAGTTTTTTTGAATTTCAGTAAATTTAAATACGGTAAAATCTGCGGGGAGGATGAACTGAAAAATAAATTGCGCGGGTATGTGAAGCGAGAGTTTGGGCATGATGTGAGTGAAGAGTGCATTGCGGTTACGAATGGGGCTTCTGAGGCGCTGGATCTTGCGCTTCGGATGGTGTCTCTCAGGCATGATAGAAAGAGGGTGCTGTTGACTAAGCCTTGTTATTACTCATATCCGCATCTTGCGCGGATTAATCATATGATGCCTGTGTATACTGATGCTAAGATTAATCTTGAGGATGTTAAGGAGAAATCGAGAAACTGCGATGTGATGATTGTTAACAGTCCTGCAAATCCTACTGGAGATGTTATTGAAAAAAGCGTTCTTCGGGGTATCCAGGAGATTACTGAAGATAATGGCTGTCTTCTTATCTCTGATGAAGTTTATCATTCGCTTACTTACAGGGGTAAGCATTATTCGCCAAAGGGAGATAATGTGATAACTATCAACAGTTTTTCAAAGACATACAGCCTTTGCGGATACAGGATAGGGTATGTGTTTTGTCAGGATATGGAGTTTATTAGAGATATCTGTGATATTAAGGCTCATACTTCGATGAATACTAATCTTTTGTCGCAGAGGGTTGCGATGGAATGTCTTTGTGCGCCTAAGAAACATGTTGTTCGGAACAGAGAGATATTTCAAAGGAGGCGGGATTATATTTACAGGCGTGTGAAAGAATCAGGGTTTGAGGTTGAGAAGCCAGAGGGGGCGTTTTATATTCTTCCCAAGACAGGGGATTCTATGAGGATGGCAAGGGATCTGTTTTTTGATCATAAGGTGATTGTGTATCCTGGTGAGTGGTTTGGGTGTCCCGGGCATGTCAGGCTTAGTTTTGCGCTGCCGATTGATAAAATTGGTGAGGGGATGGAAAGGATTTGTGAGTATGTTGCTAAATTGTGAGTTGTCTTAATTTATTTATTATTGTGCGATATAATACATATATTATGCGCAAATTTGTTTTCTTATCTGTTGTTTTTGTATATGTGAGCCTAGGTATCCTGTGTCTTGCATGGGCTGATGGCGGGGATGAAGATAGTTTTGGTATTGAAGGGGCTGAGGAAGAGACTGTAAAAGTGTTTATCACTCTTTTGGATGAAGAGGTTGTGCAAAGGAAGTTTGGAGTCTTTAAGAAGAAAGTGGATGCCAAGCGCGATATTTCTGAGAAAGTCAATAGAGGCGGCGGAGAGGTTGAGCATGCTTATAATAATATCAATGTTGTCAGTGCGCGGGTTACGATAGCGCAGATGGAAGAACTTGAGAGGGATCCGAATGTCAATGCTGTTGAGAGGGTGGGGACAATACATACGTTTCTGTCTCAAAGTGTGCCTATTGTGAATGCAGATGATGTGTGGCTTGAGAAGATAGATGGCTTGAATATTACCGGGAGTGGCACTACTGTGTGTGTGCTTGATACGGGGATTGATGATACGCACCCGGATTTTAGCGGGAGGATTGTTGACCAATATTGTTATTGTACTGCAAGTGATTATGGAAGCGGAGGGTGCTGTCCGAATAATCAGACTGAAGATACTGATGCAAATGATGATCACGGGCATGGTACGCATGTTTCCGGTATTGTTGCTGCAAGCGGGGGCAGATATGGTGTCGCTAAGGGAGCTAATATTATTGCTATCAGGATTGCAAATGGCACAGGGGTTGCAGAAGATTCGGATCTTGTCAGCGGGATTGACTGGTGCATTGATAATGCGACGAAGTATAATATCTCTGTTATCAGCTTGAGTATGGGGGGGGGCAGTTACAGTGATTATTGCGATGGTGACGGGGGACTTTCTGCTATCAAGGCTGCGATTGATGCGGCGGTTGCGCATAATATCAGTTTTGTTGCGGCTACTGGGAATGAACATAGTTCTACGAGTATTGCTGCGCCTGCGTGTCTTTTTAATGCTACGCGGGTGGGGGGCACTACTAAAAGTGATGTGATTGATACTGCTTATTCTAACAGGGGGGCTAATTTTGCGGGTCTGCTGCTTGCGCCGGGGAGCAGTATCAGCTCGACCTGCAATGGCGGCGGGTATTGTGTCATGAGCGGTACTTCTATGGCGACTCCGCATGTTTCGGGAGCGATGGCGCTTCTTTGGCAGGCGTACAAATTGAAGTATGGGGTTGGTCCTGAACCTAAATATATTGAGGATATTTTGAATGATACTGGGAAACTTATAGCTGACGGGGCTAATAGTTATGCGAGAATTGATGTGCTGGCGGGGGTTTATGAGATTGCAGCGCCGGATGTTTTTCTTTTGAGTCCGGTTGATGGTAATTATTTCAGTAATACTACTGTTGTTTTTGAATATGTTCCTGAGGATGAAGGGAATATTGTCAATTGCTCGTTATATACTAACAAGAGCGGGTGGGGGCGAGAGACGTATAATGAGAGTATGATTGTCAATGGAGGAGTCAGTAACTTTTCGTTTGATTTTTCTTATGATGGGGCTTATATATGGAATGTTGAGTGTGTTGATGATGATTCCATGGGTGGGTTTAATAGTACCAATAGAACTGTTTTTGTGGACGGGACTTTGCCTTTTGTTGAGGTTTTAAGTCCGGAGTATGCGAATTATTCTTTTTATCCTATGCTTAATTTCTCGTTTAATGAGTCTAACCCAGATGCTTGTTTTTATTCTCTTAATGGAGGGGATAATGTCACTGTTGAATCCTGTGAGAACGGGACTGTTCTTTCTTCTCTTGCGCAGGGGTTGAATAATGTGAGTCTTTGTATGAATGA
>DAOWAN010000107.1 GCA_030634545.1 Candidatus Nanohalarchaeota archaeon | reverse complement strand
TTATTTTTGACGATATGATTGAGAACGCAGAAACAGTTGCCTTTGAAAAAATAAGCAGTAACAAGCAGGGATATACGAAAGTATGGACCAAGAAGTTCATGAAGGATGATAACAATGAAAAGTTAGTGGATTGACTATAAGTACAATTTTGGAGAATTTCAAAAATAATGAGATTGAACTTAGACTCTTTAAAGATAAGCCACAATTAGCTAATGAATTGAAATTGAGTAATATCGAAAATTATGTTCCTTATCTTGAATTATATGATCTCTATAATATTAGCAGCTCTAGTGACAATATAAGAATAATGATTGGTTATTATTTGGCTCTCTTACAGACTTCCATGCAGATAGAAGGGAAAAAAATTAAATTTCCAAATATACTAATTTTTGATGAACCTAGACAACAGAATTTAGATGGAGTAGATTTTGTGAATCTGCTTCGAATAATTGAAAGACTTGATTTTGAATCGTGCCAAATGATATTGACAACGTATAATATTGTAGATAGAAAAAGTATCGAAAAATATATTTGCCATGAGATGAAATCAAGTGATGATTACCTATTGAAACCTATTTGATGAATGTGAATTAATGCCTGATATAAGATATTTCTGGATTTGGAGACCCTTTTTGCTCTTTTCGGGCTTTATATTTTGGACATTATATGAATTTGTCGCTGTAATGCTCTGTAACTTGTTGCGATTGGGATAGGCGAGACGCTAGATTTTTTTGTTTTATTCCCGTTCTGGGTTTAATACCTCGCAGCGTGCTGCGATTTTATACTGCTTTTGTTTGTTATTTATTCTTCGCATCGTCGTAATACCCTGTAGCTTGCTGCGGGGATAGACGATGCCTAAAGTTCGTTTTATTTTTATGGATTATATGGCTTTGATGCCCTTCAGGTTCTCTTTGAGTTTCTTTACGGATTCGTGGACTTCTTCTTCTGATTTCCCGCCTGTGCATATGACTTTCCCTGAGCTGAATAAAAGAAATACTGTTTTTGGACCATTGAGACGATAGACTAATCCTGGAAACTGTTCTGGCTCGTATTCTGTTCCCTCCAGCTGGAATGCGATCTGGTTTAGGTTTAGTTCTGCTTTGACATTAGCTGATGCTACTATGTTTTGGATTTTGAGGTCAGTTATCTCGCTGAGATTTATTCCCAGAGAGTTTATTTTCTTGACTATGTTTCCTACAGCTTCTTTTGCCTGTTCGGGTGACTTTGTGCCTGTGCATACTATTTTGCCTGTGTTGAATATCAGTGCTGCTGCTTTAGGATTTTGCAGTCTTAGAACCAGACCGGGAAATTGTTCGGGTTCATATTCTGTTCCTTCCAGTTCCATTGCAAGTCTTGATAATGGTATCTTTGAGTCTGCTGAGCATGACGCAACGACATTATGTATTTTGATTGTTTCACTCATTAAAGTCCCCTCTTTCTTTATTTACTATTCCCAATCTTAAGAAGTGTTATGTGTGTGTTGCTTGTTCTTAAATAGTAGATTATATATTATTTTGTGTCTAAATTTTAATCTCAAATAGATTTTTGAGTTATTTAAATGTTACTTTTATGGTGGTGGACTAAGTGTGTCTTGTGAAGAAATTTAATCTTGATTTGAAGAGGTATTTTGTGACTGGATATTGTGTTGCCAGTCTTAGGAAGCCGGGATTGCCTCTTGTTGATATGTGTTTTTTTTCCGGTGAAGGCAAGCCTACGCTGATTGGAGGATATGCTATTACTCCGGTTGATGCAATGCGGCTTGGGAATGAGTTGATTGTGAATGCTAATCGTGCGCGTGTGTCTACGCCTGAGGAGAGGAGAAGTATTGCGGATATGTATCTTGTTAGCGCTTATCGGCTTTTGAAGGATTCTGATAAGGGTGCTGCAAAGAAGCTTAAGGAGTCGATGGATATCAAGGAAGTCAAGCAGAAAGAGCCGGATTTGGGGTATGTGGGTTAATTATTTAATGTTTTTGTTGTAATGTGTCTTGTGTGAATTTTATGATGTCGAAAATATTTTTTTTGATTGTTTTGTTAATGATGTCTTTTAGTTTAGGGTGTACTTCTGGTAATGTGATTCTTGTGGATGAAGTGGGAGATACTGATGGTGAAAATACGGGTGATGTTATGGAGAAAGAAAACAGATTTGCGGTAATAGAAACAGAGAAGGGAGTTATCAGGATTGAACTTTATGAAAAAAGGGCACCTGTGACTACAGCGAATTTTATTAAGCTTGCAGAAAGTGGCTTTTATGATGGTTTGGTATTTCATCGGGTTATACGTGGTTTTATGATACAGGGCGGGGATCCAAAGGGTGATGGTACTGGTGGTCCGGGGTATGCGATACAAGATGAGTTTCATCCTGAGTTGAAGCACACGAAAGGAGCGCTGTCTATGGCTAATTCTGGTCCAAATAGCGGTGGAAGCCAGTTTTTTATAACTGAGGCGCCACAGCCGCATCTTGACGGGCGCCATTCTGTGTTCGGACAGGTTGTAGAGGGACAGAATGTTGTTGATAGTGTAGCTCAGGGCGATAAGATGGTTAAGGTTTCGATTGTTGGCAAAGACTGATTGAAATGAGATATATTGACCGTAAAAAAGTTAATTGGGTCAGAAAAGAAGGATATGCTGCTCAGATATTTCTTGATTTTAAGGAAAAAGGCAATAATTCGCGGTTTGTCTTGATAAACATGTCTCCTCATACTGAAATAAAGCCGCATTATCACACAAAAATAAAAGAGATTCTATATATTGTGAATGGTGCGGGCAAGATTGTTGTGAACGATGTTGAAATGAGAGTCAAGCGTGAGGATATAATGCTTATAGAACCGAATGATGTTCACAAAATGATAAATGATACTGATGATGTGTTTGAGTGGCTGGAGTTTAAGATGCATGATCCTTCTGAAGAGGATATATTTTTTTTAGATGACTGAAAGTTGAGGTTTGTTGGTTTTTTCTTGCGGTCTGTACTTTATATGCGATGCGAATTAGACAATTTTGAGTAAATCTGCTTTTGTGATTATTCCAAGAATCTTCTCTTTTTTTGTTATGATTGTGGCCTGGTTGTGTTTTAATAGTGGAAGAATGGCTTTCAGAGGGGTATTTTCGTTGAGTGTAGGGTATGCTTCTTCCATTATGTCTTCTACTTTCAGGTTTGACAGGTTTGTGTCTTCAAGTTCAATGACTTTGTCAAGTACTGATTTTTCAGATATGCTTCCTATGATGAGACCATCTGAGGTGACGGGTATTTGTGAAAGCCCGTATTTTTTCATTGTCCTGATGGCTTCACTTACGAGTTTGTTTTTGTCTATAGTGGTTACTTTTTTGTTCATGATGTCTTTTGCTTTTAATCCTTGCTTGGTTTCGATGTAGTCAAGCACTTCAAAGAGTTTCTGTACTGCACTGTAGGATGGCTCTATCTTGTTTGTCTCTATCTTTGCGATAAGTGACTGGGAGACGCCGGCTTTATGGGCAAGTTCGAATTGTGTGAGACCTGCTTTTTTTCTTCTCTGGTTTATATCTGAAAGTTGTGGGAGCATATGAGTAATATGTGAGCGGTCTTTTTATTCCTTTCGGAATGTATTGCGGTTGGGGTAGGGTTTATTTTTAAATTTGTTTGCAGAATAGTATGTAATGGATTATGCTGATTTACTGTCTAAAATTGAGATATTTTTCTCTGAGGTGTGCTATAGTGCGCTTCTTAAAGCTGTTCAGGACAGGGAGGCATTGGTTGTTGAGTTTTCTGATATTGAGAAGTTTGATGTGGATGTTGCTGATTGTCTTTTGGATGGACCGGATGAGTTTTTTAAGGCTGCTGAGGAGGCGATGAGGAATGTTGATGTG
The DNA here is from genome assembly GCA_030634545.1 of Candidatus Nanohalarchaeota archaeon. GTDB lineage: Archaea > EX4484-52 > EX4484-52 > EX4484-52 > B79-G9 > B79-G9. The sequence continues at coordinate 2,890 of DAOWAN010000107.1, read as the reverse complement.
GGGGAGGAGCTTGAGTCGCAGATATATTTTCGGGTTAGTGGTTTGCCTGAGTCGCAGACGGTTAGTATCAAGAATCTTCGCAGTAAGCATCTGAAGAAGTTTATTGCTGTGAAGGGTATTATAAAGCAGGCGTCGGAGGTTCGACCGGAGATTGTTCTTGCTACTTTTGAGTGTCGGGCGTGCGGTGAGAGGATTATGATGCTTCAGGAGGAGCAGGATCTGACTACTCCTTATATGTGCGAGTGCGGGAATAAGAGGGGCTTTGAGATGGTGGAGCGAAAGATGGTGGATATACAGAGGCTTGAAGTGGAGGAGTCGCCGGAAGCGCTTGAGGGGAGTGCGCAGGCGAGGAAGATCGGGGTGTATATCAAAAATGATCTGGTTGACCCGAAGTTCCAGAAGAGGGTTGTCCCGGGTAGTAAGGTTGTTATTACCGGTGTTCTTGATGATGTACCGATTAAGACTGATAAGGGTAAGGAGAGTAAGAGGAGGGATATTTATATTGACGGCAATTATGTTGAGCCTATAGAGTTTGAGTTTGAGGATATTGAGGTTTCACCTGAGGATGAGAAGAAGATTAAGGAGCTTGCGGCGAATCCGAAGATTTATGATCTGCTGGCTGATTCGATTGCACCTTCTATTTACGGGTACCGAGATATTAAGCAGGCGATTTCTTTGCAGCTTTTCGGGGGTGTGAGGAAGAAGAGGCCGGATGGGGTTGTGACGAGAGGAGATATCCATATATTGCTTGTGGGTGATCCCGGGTCAGGTAAGAGCCAGTTGCTTAAGTATACGTCCGGGCTTGCGCCGAAGGCTCGTTATGTTGTTGGTAAATCGGCATCTGGCGCTGGGTTGACTGCCACGGTTGTCAAAGATGAATTCATGAAGGGGTGGGCGCTTGAGGCAGGTGCGCTTGTGCTTGCTAACAAGGGGCTTGTGGCGATTGATGAGCTTGATAAGATGTCGACGGAGGACAGGAGTTCGATGCATGAGGTTGCTGAGCAGCAGACTGTGACTGTCTCGAAGGCGAATATTCAGGCGACGCTGAATGCGCAGACTACGATTCTTGCGGCTGCGAACCCGAAGTTCGGGAGGTTTGATCCATACCAGTCGCTTCCAGAGCAGATTGATATTCCTGATACTCTTCTGAGCAGGTTTGACCTTATTTTTCCGATACGCGATGAGCCGAATAAGGAGAAGGATACTTTGCTTGTCCGTCATATTCTTAAGATGCATGAGAATCCGGAGATTCAGAATCCGCCACTTGATAGTGAAACTTTGAGGAAGTACATCTCTTATGCAAAGGCGAATGTGAAGCCGAAGCTGACGAAGCCTGCACAGGTTGTTATTGAGAAGTTTTATGTCGGTCTTAGGAGCAAGTACGCTGGCGGGGATGAGGTTTCGCCGGTGCCGATTGGCGCGCGGCAGCTGGAGGCGCTTGTCAGGCTTTCGGAGGCCTCGGCGAAGGTGAGGCTTTCGGATACGGTTAAGAAGGAGGATGCGCAGAGGGCGATTAAGCTTTTGACTGACTGCCTTATGCAGGTTGGGGTTGATCCTGAGACCGGGAAGTTTGATATTGACCGGCTTGAGAGCGGTACTACGAGTACACAGAGGAATAAGATTAAGATTATACTTACGCTTGTTAGTGAGATGCAGAAGGATTCTGCTGATAAGTCTGTGCTTATTGAGGATATTAAGGCTGCTGCTGAGGAGCAGGGTCTTGAGGATGCTGAGGAGATTATACAGAAACTTAAGCGTGAAGGTGAGTTGTTTGAGCCGAAGCACGGGCATATACGGAGGGTGTGATTGTGATTGACATGAAGAGGTTTACTGCGCAGAAGTGCAGGATTAAGGATATTGTTTGCGGGAAGTATGTTTCAGATGATGTGGTTAGTTCTGGTTATGTTCTTTTGGAAGATGGGCGTGAGGTGTCGTCTGTGCATGTGCTTGCGACTGTTGTGGGTTCTTATGTGAGTGATGATGCGAAGTATGGTTTTGTTGTTCTTGATGACGGGACTGGTATGATTCGGATGAAGGCGTTTCAGGTGACGGAGGTTATCAGGAAAGTGAAGGTGGGGGATATTGTGGATGTTGTGGGGCGTCTTAGGCAGTATAATGATGAGGTGCATATATTTCCTGAGTTTGTCAAGAGGGTTGATGATCCGAATTATGAGACTTTGAGGAGGGTTGAGCTTACATTGATGGCGTTTGAGCAGGGGGCAAAGATGGATGTTATTCATTCTATTGCAAAGGAGCATAAGGATGTTTGTGAGATGAAGGAGAGTCTTTCTTCTAAGGATATTAAGGATGAGGATGTTTCGAAGGTTATTGCGGCAGATAGGGTGCGTGAGGAGAAGGATGATGCTCGCGGCGCAGAGGTTGATATGAAGGTTGCTAAGAATCTGATTGTTAAGTCTGTTGAGGAGATGGATAGTGGGGATGGGGTTGAGTATACGCGGATTGTTGAGAAGGTTGGGTTGCCGGAGGCGATCAGTGAGTCTGCGATTGATGAGCTTCTGGCAGAGGGGTCGTGTTATGAGCCGAGGGCAGGGAGAATTAAGGCATTATAATATAAAGTTGATTTGAGTATTAGGTATTATGTCTAAGTATGATTATGGAAAATTGCTTTCGCGGGCGCGGGAGCAGCTTCCTGAGAAAGTGGTTGAGGAGGAGCGTCTTGAGATGCCCCGGCTTATTGTTATGGTTATGGGTAATAGGACCATGATTAAGAATCTTATTGAGGCTTCGGGTGTTATCCGAAGGGACCCTAAACATCTTTTGAAGTATCTTGCAAAGGAGCTTGCTACGCAGGGAGGTATGGATGGCAATGTGGGTGTGTTCCAGGGTAAGTTCGGGCGATTTATGGTTAATAAGAAGTTTGAGAGATATA
>DAOWAN010000036.1 GCA_030634545.1 Candidatus Nanohalarchaeota archaeon | reverse complement strand
TATGATTGAGAACGCAGAAACAGTTGCCTTTGAAAAAATAAGCAGTAACAAGCAGGGATATACGAAAGTATGGACCAAGAAGTTCATGAAGGATGATAACAATGAAAAGTTAGTGGATTGACTATAACTCAAAGTCTTTATTTGTGGTATACTGTAATGTTATAGAAATTTCGGTGAATTTATTTAATGCTCGTGCAATCTGTTTTCTGATTCTATTTACTATATTCAATTTGTTTTCTGCAAAAATTACAACTAAGCCATATAATAACCATTCTATAAACCATGACCAATCCTTCAAGACAGATATCAAGTCAACCATATTACTCCCCATTACTTACTATTTCTATTTTTAGGCATTTCCTCTATATATAGATTATTTCTGTCTGGGTCTTTTGTAACATAAACTTCTGTGCCTTTCTTCCAACCCATTCTTCGTATGTGTTCTGGTGCTATCGTGATTGTGTACTGATTTCCATTAAATTGTATTTTAACCATTAATGTTATATTAATATTAAAATAATATTAATCTATCGGTTATGTTTGAATGGAAGCCATCCTAATCAACCCATCCCATCGGTTCTCACCAACATCCAAATCAAAACCTGCTAATGTGCATGGATTCTCGCCTGTTGTAGTGTGTTCTTCAATGAAATTATGCTGTAATACGATGCCTGCCATGAGTATAGGTGCAGACCAAACCGCTTTTAATCCTCTGAAATCATATACTCTATCCTTAATCTTACTGAATACTGTCTCTATCCTTACATTATGTTTCTTGGTCTTGCTAACGTTGTTTACTCTATGTTCTACTCTATCCTTTTTGTATCGTGTGTAGAATGTTTTTGTGAACGCTTTCGGATAGAATGGAAGCCCATCTGTCTGGATGTATTTCGGTCTTCGTGCTTTGCCGATTCGCTTCATAAATTCGGTTGCATCCTTTAGATTCTGTGAATTTGGTGCGTATAAGGTTGCGTTTATGAATCGGGTATCCCAATCAATCGAACACCAAAAAATATCGTTTCTTCGCTGACAGTCTATTGTGGTCTCGTCTGCGTAAACCTTACCGCTTAGTTTCGGTTTCAGTTTATCTACAAACTTCTGAACTTTGAGGATGTATTTCCGTACCCAATCGAGTACAGTTACATGACTAACCTTGATATTGAAATGTCTTTTTAGTTGGTTCCGCATCTTGCGACTGCTCAAATTGGAAAGATACATATCTACACACATTGTAATAATGCTTTCCTTGTTCTTCATTTTCCAGAATCCTTCGTCAAGAATGAAGGTCTTCTTACAATCCTTGCATAATAATCGCTGTTGGGTGCCTCGATTCTTTGTCTTTGAAAGACCTCGATTGACCACGTTTTCTGATTCACAGTGTGGACATATATTATTTCTTTCCATACCTATTAGATACCTAATAATCTTTATATATCTTTCGGTACCTAATAAGTACCAATACACATATAAATGTTAGGTATCTAAATATCACTTATGAAATTACTAAGTCAGAAATCGAGAGAGCATAAAGGCAAGGAATATCATAAATATTGGGTTGTGATACCGAATAAGATAATTGAGAAGTTGGATTGGGAGAAAGGCGAAGACTTGGAAGCGTACACAGAGAAGGGAAGATTGATTATTAAGAAGGATTAAGGTGAATGTTATGGAAAATACTGGCGGTATTGGAAGTCCTGTAAAGGATTTTGTAAAAGCATTTTTGGGAGAAGCAGAGGACGCTTTAATTGAAAAAGAATATCAGTCATGCCCCGAACAAGAAGCACATATTAGAATAGAACTGAATGCAACAGAAGTTAAAGAAGTAGGCGGTGGATTAAAAATTCATGTTTTTAGTATAGGCAGTAATACCTCTGATTCAAATACACAAAAAATGACAATTTATGCTAAAAAAACAGATAAGTTAGAAAACAAAGCAAAAAAAGAATCTTCTAAGGCTAAAATAAAACAATCAAAGGATGTACAAAAAAATAAGCCTGCTTGGAACCCAACGATATGCTAATTCATATTTTATATCCAGAAGACTTAACAGCCCATCATGGCAATACTAAAAAAATTGCAGGAACAATGGCTGAAGTTCTTGATGCTGAGGTGTTAGAGTCTGTTGATGTAGATGTTAGTAGCCTTGATAAATATGATCTTATTGGTTTTGGTTCTGGAATTTATGGGTGGAAACATCACAATAGTTTGTCTGCTCTTATTGATAAGATGTCTCATACAAATAAAAAAGCCTTTATTTTTTCAACAAGGGGAAATCTTATCCGGCTTGTGCCATTAGAAAATTATCATAAAAATGTCAGGAACAGATTGCTTGAAAAGGGGTTTGAAATTATGGGTGAATTTTCCTGTTTAGGTTTTGATACAAGCGGACCTCTGAGGTTTGTTGGTGGAAAAAATAAGGGATATCCTAATGAGAATGATTTAGATGATGCAAGAACGTTTGCAACAGGGCTGAAGAATGGGTATAAATTCACAAAGATTGCGGGTAGCTGAGTATTTGAATTGAATTGTTAGAAAATATATAGTTGAATACATAATTATTTTGACAAATGTCTTCACTATATGCTTAAAATTGCTATGCAATTTTAGCATCCAGGAAATCTCCGATTTCCCCGGATAGATTAGCGCCTTTTGATTATTTGTAAAATTTGTCTATTTAATTACGGCGCTAACTATAGACTGAATTTAAAGGAGAGGTAATATGGTGTCCTGAGAGGTAAATCCATATATTTACTAAATTTCAAAAAAATTTTTATAGAATTATCTTTGAGATTATCCTTGAAATACGCATCATATACTGCAAAATCTGTCTAAATTCAAATTTTTATCAATACTTTAAAAAACATGTATCTCTATATAAATCATAAAATGCACAAACCAGCGCATTGCAAGGTATGCAAATCCATATGCTGTAAGGAATACGGATTGATGCGTTGTAAAATGCACTAATTCAGTGCGATGTAAACTCTGATTGTGATTTCCATATGAAACAAGCTATAATCATAAGAAAGGACCTGAAAATGGGTGTCGGTAAGATTGCAGCCCAGGCTTCTCATGCGTCTCTTGGCGCATACAAAAACGCGTCGTACATTAAAAAGAAGCAGTGGGAGCTGGCTGGTCAGAAGAAAATTGTCCTGAAGATTGATGACTTGTCGGCTCTGATGGATCTCTTTATGGATGCAAAAAGACAGAAACTTCCTCTGGCGCTAATAAAAGATGCAGGCAAAACCCAGATTCCTGAAGGTACAACAACATGTCTTGGTATCGGTCCTGCTGATGACGATAAGATTGACCTTGTCACAAAACACTTAAAACTCTATTGAGGGTGAGCCTGAAATGATACACATAACAGACATCCTCTTCTGGATTATCTACGCAATATCACTTTATACAACTATATTCATAATAATGACACTTGTAGAAAAACGAACAGTGCCTAAAAAGGGGTCTTTAAGTAATCCGCCGAAAGTATCGGTCATAGTCCCTGCCCATAATGAAGAAAAAACAATAAAAGGTACAATCAATTCCATTCTTGCTCTTGATTATCCTGAAAGTCTTCTTGATATAATCATTGTCAATGACGGTTCAACTGATAACACGCAAAAAATAATCGAAAAATATAAGAATAAGCAGATAACAATCATCAACCAGAGAAACAAAGGCAAAGGCAATGCTCTTAACTGCGGTCTGAAAATCGCGAAAGGAGAATATGTTGCGTGTCTTGATGCAGATTCTTTTGTTGAAAAGGATACACTTAAACTAATGCTGCCTTATCTGGATGACCCTGAAATGTCCGCAGTCTGTCCGCTTATGAAAGTGAAGAACCCTAAAAACCTTATCGAAAAGTCACAGTGGCTTGAGTACATACTCTATGCTTTCATAAAATCAATCATGGCGAAAATTCACTGCATAAATGTTACTCCTGGTCCATTTACAATATATCGCAAGAAAGATGTTGATTCTATAGGCGGCTTTGATGAGAAATCTATAGTAGAAGATCAGGAAATCGCATATCGTCTTCAAAGTAAACATCACAAGATTGCCCAATCGCAGGAAGGCAATGTATACACAGTGGCTCCAAAAACCCTTAAAGACCTATATGTCCAGCGCAAACGCTGGTATAAGGGCACTATGCTCACTTTCTATCAATATCGTTATATGCTTTTCAACAAAAACTATGGTGACTTCGGTATGTTCCAGCTTCCTGCTTTCGCAGCAGGTATGCTCAGCCTTCCACTTGTGGTACTTCTCTTCCTCAACTATACGATAATCCCTTTTTACAAAAAACTCCATCATCTCTATATCATTGACTTTGATATCATGCCATACTTCACATTCGAAAGATTCAGTTTACATACCCTTATTACAACAAGCTGGCTTACAACAGATTTCAGCAAGTTATTTATAGTTTTCTTACTACTGCTAACCAGCACAGCTCTTATGATAAAAGCACATATTGATACGCGTGAGAAAATAGGCTCAAAAGACATAATACCTTTAATATTCTTCTTTATAATATATTATATAATACTAAGCTTCATGTGGGTCGGCTCTATTATTGAGCTTGCCCAGGGAAAAGGCAATAAATGGTCATAACATGAGAACACTAAAAAAAGACAAATACGTCGCAGCAGCAATACTCACAGCTATAATCTTTACTCTTGGTCTGCTTATGGGTATAGTGATAAATGAGTATAAGATAAAATATATGGAACAACTTGCAAAAGAGCAGGAAGTAGAATTTTCAAGTCTCCAGTTCCAGTATCTTTACCTTGACTCACTAGAAGACTACGAACGCTGCCCTGCAGTCTCAAAAACACTTGAGAACAATCTTATAACCCTTGCTCCTGTTCTTGAGGAAATCCAAAGATATGAGCGTGAGGGAGATCTTAATGATGCAGCGTATATCACTCTCAAACGAAAATATATTCTTGCGAATCTTCGCTACTGGCTTCTCGCACAAGTCAGCAAGGAATCATGTAAAAACGAAATTGTAACAATATTTTATTTCTACTCACCTGAATGCGAGAACTGCCACAATCAGGGTATCACCCTTACTCACCTGAAGCAGATATTTGATGATCGTCTTTTAATATTCCCGATAGATTCAACTTTTGATAAAGAGCCAATGATATCAATACTGAACGCAAAGTACGATGTTCAGGAGTTCCCCACACTTGTCATAGAAGAGAATATCCATCCTGGATTTATGTCTAAAGATGAGATATTGAAACAAATCTGTCAATTATACACGACACCTCAGCCTGAATGTGAATGGATTATATAGTAAAAGACATAACTTTTTGGACTTATGTCTTTTCCATATGCTTAAAATTGCTATGCAATTTTAGCATCCAGGAAATCTCCGATTTCCCCGGATAGATTGACGTCTATTGGTTTTGGGTATAGTTTGTCCATTTTTCATTGGAAAAAGCTTGGAATTATCCAATTGCACACATATTCCATGATTTAGTAACGACGTCAACTATAATACAATAACCCTGCGTGATAGCAATGGAACCTGCAACAACTCTCACAAAAGCTCAAAAATATCTCATTATCATACTCATATATTCACTTTTGATCAGTCTCATGCTTCTTGCGATACCTACTGAAATCTGGTGGGATGAAGCTGTCTATGTAAGTATTGGAAAATACCTGTTCTCACATGGCGCGTCCGGATTCATGGAATACCAGCGTCCACTTCTACTTCCGCTTCTTCTAGGAATCGCATGGAGAGTAAATGTTGATCCTATAATTACAGGGAGAATACTTGCTGTAATATGCAGTCTTTCGACAATATATATGACATATCTAATAACAAAAAAAATACATAATGAGAAAGCAGGTATATTTGCTGTTCTTATACTGACTATGACCGGTTACTTTATCTACTTCAGCACAAAGATACTTACAGATATTCCTTCTATACTATTCATTCTTATCGCGGCAAATGAACTTATCAATAAAGACCTTACAAGGAAAAATCTGATTGTTGCAGGTGTAATGACTTCGCTTGCAGTTCTGATAAGATTCTCATCACTTCCTTTGACTTTAGCAATAATGTTTGGTGTAATAGTCTGTACGATAGGTGTCCTTAAAAAAGGCGGGCTGACTGATAGAATAATTGTAAAAACAGCAATAACTAATCTGGTAATATATCTGGTTTCGTTTAGTGTGACCTTATTTCCATACTTTATCTACATGTATCAAAGATATAATGATCCCTTCTTTTCACTATCAAAAGCGATAGTTGATATAAACCATTCAAAAATATACTGGTCTTCTACTATATTTGATCTTGTATATCAGATGATTTACCAAAATCCGCTGCTTATACTTTCAATACTTGGGATATACTTGTACGCAAAGACAATGGACTGCAAAAAACTGACAATATTCATATTGCTGATAACATCTGCTATTGTCATCTACATGATACCTGTAAATATGCTACGATATACACTTATCATACTCCCATTTTTGTGTATCACTGCAGGTTCTGGTCTCTGTATGCTTCTGGAAAGGCTGCGACTGACTGAAAAATTAAAATTTTTAGATAAGATGTCACTGCTGGTAGTTGTTCTGGCGCTTGCAGGCGTGGTATTAATCAATCCATATTTACATACAGATGTAGCGCATATGGAATCAAAACAAGAGATATACCTTTATCCAAAGATAAACAATATTACTGGACCTATTCTTACCACCACTCCGGAAATTTCAGTATACATAGATAATCGTGTAATTCCTCTTGCATGGCCTAATTACGCAGAAAAAAACTATGAAAATAACAGAGAGAAGACAGAACTGATATTAATCAATACCTGCGATCTGCCCTGTCCACAGCAGGATACAATCTGTCAGAATAATAAACAGGAATTTATAGATTTGGTTGATCAGGAAAATGAACCAATCAAACAAGAGGCAATAGATGATTGTACCTATATGCTATTCAAAAATACACATTATAAGAAAAGTCAAAATGAGCCTGAAATAAACTCTCTCTGGTGGGATGAAGCAATATACATGGGACTTGCAGAAAACCTTTACTATAATAAGACATATACATTCAACTTCAAAGATCAGGAAACTTTCAGATCGCCAATGTACCCGCTTACACTGGCAGTCCTTTTCGTAATTACTGGTCCGAGTGAAACTGCTCCAATATATCTGAATGTCCTAATCGCGCTTGTGACGGCAATAGCAACATACTTTCTTGCAAAAGAATTGTTTTCTGATAAGAAAATATCTGTTGCGTCTGCAATACTTGCAGTAACATCTCAGCAATATATCTTCTGGACATCAAAAATACTTACAGAACCACTTGCAATTCTTCTTACGACACTTTCCTTGTTTGTCTTTGTCCGCATCACAAAAAATAGAAAGACTGCTTTATATCCATTGTTAGGATTAATACTTGCTGTTGCATTTCTCACAAGATACCCGCTTGGTCTTTTGATGATATATTTTGGGCTATGGCTACTTGTGACAGACAGAAACCATATAATGGAGAACAGAAAAAAAATTATGCAATGCTTAGCAGTGTTTCTTCTGATTCTTACCCCGTGGATGTATCAAAGCTATATGGTGTACGATCATCCTTTGGGTGCAGCGCTGTATAATCTCCATCAGGTGAATGACCTGTATGAACCGGAATCTAAAATATATTACCTGTCGCATTTCTATATGTATCTTCCTTATTTGGGTTTGCTTTTTACATTAGGTATCTTCACGTCAATACTCACTAAAAAACCTAAAAACAAAAAAGAGCAATATTTTCTTATCGGCTGGTTCTTAATTACGCTTATATTTCTGTCGTTTGGTATCAGCCAGAAATTTTTCAGGTATATATTGATTGCGCTTCCTGCTATTGCGGTTATCAGTGCAAAAGTACTTAATGACATCGCAAGAGTATTGACAAAAAAACATGTAAATCTGATTCTTGTATTTCTTATACTTGTAATTGCTATTCCATCGGCACAAGTTGGATTAACAAGAGCAGTACAGGACAAAGAAAATGGTATTCTCTTAAGGCAGGCTGCGGATTATATAAAAATTCACTCTGATCCGGGTGATAGTATAATGTCTGAGAATTATGCGCCTCTCCACTACTATACGAAACAGCATGTTGTTTGGTATCCAAAAGAGACTTGGGCAATAGATGAATTTATAAAAAGAGATAACATATCATATATTGTAGTTGAAAATTCAGTATATTGTCCTGAATATGCAAAAGACTATTTTGATAAGACTCCTGGGTTTACAGTGGAATATGAAAACCAGCAGGGAGAATACTATATAAAAGTGTATTCAACACAAATAATGAATAACTAAATGTCTGCATACTAACATACTAAAAAGAATAACGAGAAAAGAAAGAAGTATAGTCAAGGCACTGATAAATTGAGTGATGTGCCTTGTCATATCCTTAAAATTGCTTTGCAATTTTAGGATCCAGCAAATCTTGGATTTGCCCGGATAGATGAAGGTATATTGGTTTTGGGCGATGTTTGCTCATTTATTTCATACCTTCACTATAAGAATAATTAATTGCCTGCTTTTTATAATGCTGAAATGGGTGTAAAAAATGCCGCAAGAAAATAAAAGACCAAAAAATGACAAAATCGCTAATAATATTGCCAATAAGACAAATCGTAAAACGGATCGCAAGGCAGTTCGCAAAGCTGCCAGCCGTGTCGCTAATAAAACTGTTCGTAAAACAGCTGGCAAGATTGTTCGCAAAACAGTTAACAAAACAGTAAAAGAAGAGGATGAAGAGAAAGAGAAAAATCGTCCTGTTGCAGACAAAAAACAAGAAAATAAAACAATTACACAAAACCAGACAGAAAGCATGAGTCAGACAACAAGATTTATAATTGCGTTTTTAGTTATCGCAATAGCAATATTTCTTGTAGTGTCCTTTCAGAAAGTTGTAGCTGAGAAAGGACTGGAAGATAAATGCAAAGAGATAGAAAGTCATCCGGATTTAAACTATGATTGCCGATGCCTGCCGCTATATGATGCGGGCGATGAAGTAGATGATGTCAAAGAGAAGACAAATCCTTTATGCAGATGTACGTGTGATATCGGTGATGGTGTGCTTTGGACTACGGATATAAGAGTATCGAAATGAACTTATGCAAAATCAAAAAATTCTGATAGAAATACTGTGGCATAGCATCCTTTTGGGAGCGAGAACCTTAAGGTAATTTTGCTTTTGCCTGTGAATATATCATCTTTCTTTACAGATACAATCTCAAAATCATGAAATTTCTCAAACGCAAGTCTATGACCTCCTTCAGATGACAGTTCTGGATATTTCCTTAATCTGAACATGTCTGGCTTGATATTTTCTTTTCTTAAAATGCGATTAATGTACTTATCTGCCACGCCTTCGATTATGCGCTTCTCATACAGGTATCCGACAATTGGGATTCTCAGATTTTCGATACAAATATTGTCTTTGATCATCATTCTTAAAGTCTCGTTAAAAACATGAGATTGGACTGCGTTTACAAACATCCTGCGTAAACCCTGCGGCAGTTTCATAAATGCCCCGTAATAATCCCTGTCATGAGCTACCAGATGATCAAGCATCATTCTTTCATATATGTATGACCTTGGGAAATGTTCCAATGCCTGGGTCTTGTCGTTTGCGGCAGTCCTGCGCACTTCAGAAATATTTTCATTCTCACCTGCAAACACTTTGCAAATGTATAGCTCAACTGCCTGTGAAATATTGCCTCGCAGTATCTCAAGTCCAACAGGACATGTGACTGGTCTTACACTGCCAAATCTCTGCTCACCGAAAAAATTAGGAAAGATTTTGTTTGTTTTTTCGACAATTTTCTCAACATGATCTCTTAACTGATTACATGACTGGTTTATATTGCGTATGCATATGGTGAATCTGTTACCCCATAAATCGCCAAGATACACCTTACTCCCACGCCCTATGGGATATAGATCTATGTCTTTCATTTGAAGTCCTGTTATCCTCTCGACAGGTATCTTGTAAATAGAAATCTTCTGCGCGCTAATTGCGACTTTGTCCTTAACACCGGCGTAATTTATGCGACCATCACGAATACCAAGTTTAGAGCATATCCTGTATGTTGCAGAAATTGTATCAATATTCTTTTTCTTCATGACAATATGCAGAAAGTCTCCTGTGCTTTCTTTATAGGAATAATTGCCATCGATGTTTAGAATATTTCTTGAGCTATCTATCTCTTCAACAATAAAGTCGTTTGGAATGTGTTTAAGTATTCCCTTAAGTTTACTATTAGGCTGTTGAGTACTCATAACCAAAAAATAGAAAAATAACTTTATAGATGTTTACCTGACAAGGCAAAGAACAATTAATGCTTTGTCTTTAAGCTTAAGGTAAGGAAGATTGTGATTTTAGTCCTGATTACTCTTCCTTAAAATTGATAAATCGTCTACCCCGGCAAGAGCGAACTTTCTCTCAAATTCCCTTATGAGCGACTCCAGATCTTCTTTCATCCTTTCAAGTTCGCCGACAACACGATCCTTTTCCTTCTCAAGTTCGCGTGCATATGTATATGGCTTTGTAGCTCTGTGAAAGTCGTCCATCTCAACCATAGAATATCTTGTCTTGCCCATTTCATTAGCAACAGAAGAGACAACATCTCCCAGGAATTCATTCATGGCGACTTTGACTTTAGATGAAATCATCTTGCTTTGTGTGCGTTTCCTAACCTGTCTCACAACAGTAGCCATAGGAAAAGGAAGAGATTCATCTTCCTCAAGCTGCTCTTCAGTAGTCTGATCTTCTTCATTATCTGAAATATCATCCTGCATCTCTTCTTCTGCGCAGTTATCATCTGTCTCTTTCACTTCATCTTTTATCTGCTCATTGTCGTCTTCATTGTTCTCTTTAATATCGTCTGCCATAAAAACACCTCAAAAAAATTTAACTGTTTCTCGTTTTATTGATTATCAAACTTATATTGCATTGGTAAAAGTTTGTGAATCCTAAGCTTTTTGATTGTGGTTTATATTTTTTGTTCACAATCAAACTGTGATCTGTCTTATATTTAACTATTCAATCAAAAAATCAATACTAATGCTTGGTCATGGACTTTTAAATACTTTGCTGAAAATTGTGCAACAAGAAACCAGTTGTGTTTGGGGTTATTATTGTGCTGATTAAACAGTGGTCTAAAAGGAGATGATTATATCTGTTCAGATAGTATGTTAATAATTGTTCAAAAAAAAGAAAAATCTGTGAAACACTATGAAGTGTCTCACAGATTCAATTTATAATTTACTCTACAACTGGTTCTTCTTCTGTAGTGTCTTCCTCAGTAGCTGGTTCTTCTTCTGTTGCAGGTGCGTATGTAAATTCACTGCATGAAGTACCTAGACAACTTACTGCGGCACCGGATACATCTTCTGTTGCAAGCTTCAGTGATGCTGCCTGTGTATCAGCAGCTTCCCATCCAGCTACAACAATAGCTGTCTTGCCTGTAGCAAATGCGTCTTCAACAGCCTGTAGGATGTATTTGCCCTGTAGATCGGACATCCAGTAAGCCATATCTGGTGTTTTTCCTGCGGTAGCAAGTTCTTCTACGAGTTTGTTCGCAGCAGGTCCGCCAACAAGGATAAGGTTTTTAGCTTCCTTGTCTGCAGCTGTTGTTACACTGTCCAGTTTTGCGATACCGTTTCCAAGGGAAGGTGCTTCAACCTCAACTGTCTGTGAGACTGTTGTGCCTGTTGTTGATGTCGCTGGTGGAGATACGCCTGCTTTCATTACATATACGTCATATGTAACCTGGTCATCGGGCATGTATGCTCTGACGTCATCTGCATCTGTGTCGTCTACAATAAATGAACCGTATACAGTCATTGCGTTGTCTATTTTTGAGTCTTCAACACTTGCGAATGTACCGAGAGCTCCGTTGCGTAGTGCACCTGCTCCGTTTGCCATGTCGATTGTCTCAACCTCTGTACCTGCGGTGGTTGTAGTTACAGTTACGTTCAGTACTGCAAGGTCTGTGTCTGACTGGTCGTCGTATTCTGATAGGACTACACTTGGAGCGGAAGTTACGTTGAATTTGTGTCCGTATCTTGTGTACATCACTGTGTCTCCGCCAACGCCATTGCTTCCTGCATCTGCATCTACAATATCGAACTGCTTGAGACTACCTGCATTTGCATGCTCTACTGTGTATGTCTGTGCGCCAACCTGGAATGTACCATCTCCTGATGCGTCGTATACGATAGGTATCTCTTCGTCTGTTGCAACGTTCTTTATTGTAATTTCCTTGTCTGTTGTATCAATTGACGTATACTTCATAACATAGGAGTTCTCTCCATCTGACAAAAAGAAGTAATCGTTCTTTGTGACATTTGTCGGAGCCTGAACTACATGTAATTCCGGAGTTGTATCTGTGCTTCCACCTAGTACCCAGTCATTTGATGCTCTGAGTGTTGCAAGATCAATGTCATAATCGTCGCCTTCATTGTTTGTGAATGCAAGTTTCATTTTTGTTGAAGAGGATTTGTATACTTTCACAGTATCTCTTGCGTCATTGTCTGATTCAGAATATCCGGAGAATACATATTCAAATGCGCCGAATACAGGATCTACCAGAGATTCGCCAACATCAGCAACCATTCTGTCTTCTGGTGTGTAGGTTATTGTTATTGATGTAATCTTTTGGTTTGTTGTGTTGGTGAAAGTAACTGTTGTATCACTTATTGCGTCGTCACCTTTTTTCACTTCCTGACTATCTTCCAGTGTTAATTTTGCAGAGCCGATGAATATCGTTGCAGATGCACCTTCTGTTGCAGCGCCTCCTGCAGTGCTTGGCATTTTTGTCTCACTCAGTTTCTTGATTGTTATCTGTGAGTTTGTTGTCGGGTTTACAGTAATTGCTGAGTTTTCAGATTTTTCATACTGTACGCCATCAAGCAAAAATACGCCTTTTAATGTCGTTGCTGCGCCAGTCCATGAAGTCATCTGGATTGTGTGTGTTTCACCATCCAGCTCGAAGCTTATGGAATCACCGCCTGCAACAAGGGTCTTTTCTTCACCACCGCCGTATAGAACAAGTTTGTTGTGACTGATATCTGTCTGTACACCTACTGTGAATGTCTTTCCCATGATGTTCATGTCCTCTCCGGATAGTCCTGGTCCTGCGGATGTGGTTGCGTCTGGGTCTCTTGTGTCTAGACCGGATGCAGCAGTTATTTTGTATGTGTATAGTGCACCTGTGCTAGGCTGGTTAAGAACTACTCTTGGTGTTGTAACTTTGTCGCCGTCACTGTCGTCTTCAGTAAAGTGAACTTTTGCAGCAGTTGATAGGGTCAGTAACTGAGTATATGATGTGGTTGTACCGTCTGTGTATGTGACTGTCTCTTTCTGTAGAAGGTCAAGATCCTTTGAGGAAAGTGATGCCTTCACATCTGCGAAGCTAGAGTACTGTGATGCAGCGTTGAATCTTAGACTCTTTGTCTTTGTCTCGATTTTCACACCATCAGTTACCTGTGATGTTCCACTGTCCGCGCAACTTACACTGCACGTAGCACTTTCAATACCGGACTGTGCTAGTTTTCCACCGATATTAATACCGCCGACAACATCAGCGGTTATTGCGCTGGCACCAACTACAACAAGTGTGTCAGATGGTCCCATGTTTTGAAAGTCACTCAGATCCGCAGCAGCCAGTGCCGGTCCCATAAGTGTTGCTCCTGTCAGGAACAGTCCGAGAGCCCCGGATGCAACTTTCTTTATTTTTTGCATTTGCATATTTAATGCACCTCTTTTATTTTTTTGTTATTTTGTTAGAAAAATAATATAGGATAATTCCAATAATCCTTTCCTATATTATTTCATCTCCCGTCCAAAAGACTTAAAGATCATATTGGAGATATCATCTTCATCTGTTGAACCTTAACCACATATTGGGTCTGGGTATATAAGTACTTGACTTGTAACAGTTTCACAGCATAAAATACTGCAAAATTATCATGTATTGTTTTAAAAATGAAGCTTAAATTAACTCTATGATTGTTCCAACTAAGAAATAAGGCTTTCATTTCAAAAAAAAAGCGTAAAATCAGCATATCTTAAAAATCACGATTAAACTCTGTGTATTACAGCCAGTCAAAATGGTCGTGTATATGAATGGATGTTGTGTGTGTGTTGTACTTGTTATGCTTGATGTTTTTGTAAAACTGCTGTGTTGTGCAGGGGTGTTCTTAGGGTATATCAAAACACAATCTCAATCACTTTATTCTGTCTGGTTAATCTTGTATTGCATAAAACAAACAAATATAAACTTAAAAAATCATAGGATGTTAGTAAATGTTGTTGAGTCCTGTGCTTTTTTATTGTCTGTTCATGGTTTAGTATGCAATAAAAAATTATGAGATGTCAAGAATTGATGCAATGCTTAGGTAAATCGGTGACTTAAAGTAAGGCTTTATGATCGCTCTGATAGCCTGAATTTAGAAATATTATAGGAGGTCATGACAATGCCAATAATCGGATTAAACTACAAAAAAATAAATGCAGAAAGGAAAAGCGCAGTAAAAGCCAATATGAAAATAAACACGGGTCCTGAAATAACCAGGATACAGAAATCTAAGCTACAAGGATTTGACAGTGATATAGAAGTCCTTGCAGTGGAATTCAAATTCAAAAGCGATATCGGACCAGATGTTGCTGTAATTGAAATAGAAGGATCTATGGTCTACAAGACAGACAAAGCAGATGAAATCCTGAAATCATGGGACAAAAATAAGGAAGTGCCTTCGTATGCACAAATTGAGCTAATCAATCACCTATTCAAAAAAACAGGTATCCTGGCACTTCAGCTCTCTGATGTAATGCAGCTTCCACCAGTAATAAGTATGCCGAAACTTGAAGCTGCAAAACCTGCAAAAAAGAAAAAGAAATGACGGTATAGAGAAATAGATTTCTGCCCAGTTTGAGCGACTGAAGGGAGCGGTGACTGGGGGTTATTGACACAAAAAGCAGGCGGTTCAGATTAAAAAATAATAAGAGATGATTGTGGGTCTTGCCTATGTTTGGAGCAGAGTTCCAGGGTATGAACCTAATACTGAAATTACTCTGAGGTGTCCTGTTTTCTGTTATGTCTGACATCTGCATTTAAGATGACGCGATTTGTTCGACCTACTCTTTCTCTTGAGAGGATTCCTCTTTCTTCAAGTTCGAGCATGATTCTTGAGACTTTTGCTTTTGAAAAGTCAGTAGCGCGAACAATATCTTTTTGTTTGCACTTCTCTCCTTTCTCGATAATGAAATCGACAACCTTGCGCTCGTCATCTTTAAGCACAGCAAATACTCTTTTTACGCTGTGGTCATCTTTTTTTCTGGTTATCAAAAAATAGTATATGGCTATAAAAAGAGCAATGATTCCAAATCCTATAGTCATTATCTGAGTGTAATCCTTCTTGTCATCAACAGGCTCAACTGGAGTAATATCCTCTGGTGGCTTGCCAACAAACTCAAAATGAGATTCAAATGTATATGTCTTTCCTAGTTCTGGTTTTTGAATATTCCAGTCAAGTGAAACTCTTCGACCCATTTCTGTTCCAATTTGTGCGCCTGGTGGAAAATACGGATCAAAATCCTCTGCAGAAAGAAGTGCAGCACCGTCAGGCAAAAGAATCCACAGGTTATAGTCAAGAGTGGGGTCCTTGATGCTGTAGCTATATGAAAACAAATCAGATCCGCCGCTTTTTCTTACAAGGTCATATGCGTCAAAACTAAATTCGACAGTATAGTTTTCTCTCATCATGCTATTTGGAACGCACGAAATCTGCGATCCGTAGGTCTCTTTCTCAACAATGCACTCAAGTTCTCCTAGAATATCACTTGCTTCTGCATTATCAATACGTGCGAATACAAGATAATTGATACGTTCAGTATTCAACTCAATGAACTTGAGTTCAACCTCAAAATGAACAATTCCATTATCGTCAATATCTGCGCTAACGTAATGCTCTGCAACCTGTGACGCAAAGCCTATATTAACAAAGAGCAAAAAAGCGAAAACATACGAGCAAGAAACCAGTGTTTTCCTGAATAGCATATCTGTATCAGCTCCCCTTAATCAACATCCCGCCTACACCTGCCCTTGCAAATTTATGCATCATGTCAGAGAGAGATACTAGAGAGTTTTGGGCATCTCTCATTGTAAGCACAATCTTTTCAGGAGCCATAACTTCAACAGCTGTAGGTGCATAATTTATGACAACATTTACAAGCGCCTCAAATTCCTTTGCCATGACTGTAACCTCGCAAACCTGTGTATATAGTGCTTTTACGCCTCTCTGTTTAAGTCCTTCAGGCACATCAATATTATCAACATCTGTAAATGACTCTTCGATAACATCTATAGATGGCTCAGAAGCCATATCTTTGATATGTTTCTTAAGTGCTGATACACACATAGTTTTATCTGCAGCTTGTACCTCAAAAATCATCCATGTCTTAATCCATCCTTTTTCAAGAAGTTCATCCATCTTCATGTCATTATCGTTCATTTGCAATTACCTCCATAAAAAAATAATAAACACTGTTGCAATATTTAAATAACTATTCCAATAGCGTAAAGCAATAATGGGTATATATGGCAGTAGCATTTTATATACTTTACACAAGTTCCAAAAATAATGGTGCTGTTACAATATCATTGTTCCATTGTCTCTGAAATGAAAATTAAAAGTTCATCTGTTGCGATAAGCTCAAATGAAGGAAAATAAAGCTCTGAAATAAAAAACAAAAGTGAAATGTTAATTAATTGTATACTTCAGATAAATGGATGGAAAATAATCTTGGATGTTTTGATCTTTGAGCAATTTATTCATATTGTGATCAACAAGCGGTTTGATTTCTTGTGGATTACTATGGCGTGTTATAATCTCTCATAACCAGTCATAATATTTCATAATGCCTTATGGTATATTGTAACACACAATATAGAATCGTGTGATTTCGCAGTTTTGTAAATATAGTAAAAGTCATAATTATTTCATGGCATTACATGCCAAGCTTTCGAAGACGATCGTCTTCAAAATGGACTATAAGACTTTTCCATATG